>CAZKWK010000001.1:0-44846 GCA_964556335.1 uncultured Bordetella sp.
CTTCTGGGCCGAGCCATCGACAGCCTGCGGCTCTGGGCCCAGACCATTGAAGACAGACTCCTCAACCAGGCACTGGAGCCTGGTCGTCTCCAATAAACGATAAAAAAAACAATAAGACCCACCCGCACGCCCTCTGCCCCGTGAACCCCAACCTGGAACCGCACTGACCATGGACCCGCTCTTTCCTGACACCCTCGACCCCGCATCGTTGGCCTATCTCAATGGGCGGTGGACGCCGCTTGGGCAGGCCCAGGTGTCGGTACTTGATCGCGGCTTTCTGTTGGGCGATGGTATCTACGAGGTGGTACCCGTCTATCAACGACGGCCCTTTCGGTGGGCAGAACACTACGCCAGGATGCAGCGCAGCCTGGCAAGCCTTCAGATTGCACCCGCCCTGTCTGCGCACGACTGGGCGGAAATCATTCATCGGCTTGTCGCGTCTCAGTCCTTCGAAGACCAGCTCGTCTACCTGCAGGTAACCCGCGGCGTTGCGAAACGCGACCATGCCTTTCCTTCTCCCGCGGTGCCCGCCACGGTCTTTGCCATGGCCAGTCCCATGCGCCGGCCCAGCGATGCAGAGCGCACCAAGGGAATCGCGGCCATCACCCTTGCAGATGAACGCTGGATGCGGTGTGACATCAAAACGATCGCGCTGGTAGGCAACGTATTGGCACGTCAGACAGCCGTCGCCCAGGGTGCCCAGGAGGCCATTATGTTTCGTTCCGGCTGGCTCACCGAAGGCGCTGCCTGCAACATCTGGCTTGCCATCGACGGTGGCCTTGTAGGCAGTCGCAAGACTTCCCTCGTATTACAAGGGATTCGCTACGACCTCTTCGAAGAACTCTGTGCCGAAGCGGGGCTTGCGTTTTCCTTGGAAGATGTCTCGAGAGAGGCCTTTGATAAGGCCGATGAGGTCATGATCAGTTCGGCCACCAAGGAGGTCTTGCCCGTCACCACCATCGATGGACGGCGCATCGCAGGCGGCACCCCGGGTCCCGTCTATCAGCGGCTTCGTGCCGCCTACGACCGGCGGCTTGCTGCCCTACTCACCGAGGAAGCGCCCGCGGCGCTATGAGTCCTCGGCCCCCCTCCGTGCCACCCTCGGCCCCGCCTCCGGACCGATCCGACGCAGACGAGCCGCCCTCTTTGCTGGCCTTTCCCTGTACCTTTCCCATCAAAGTCATGGGAGAGCGGAGAGACGGATTCGCGCAGGAGATCCTCAAAGCAATCGAAGATCTCGCGCCTGACCTTGCCCAAGAGAAGGTCGAGATGCGGGTAAGCAGTGGGGCCCGGTATATCAGCCTCACCATTCTTGTCGATGCGGTCTCCAAGAACCAACTCGATGCCATCTACCTGCGTCTTACCGGACATCCATGGGTCAAGGTGGTTCTCTAGACCGGTGGCCCAATCTTCGTGAGGCAGCCTATGGCTCGGTTCTGGAGCGGATGCAGACCTTTACCGAGACGCGGACACCGCAGACCCCCGATGTTTTTTGGGCTGTAGAACATCTCCCCGTATTCACTCTCGGCGTCGCGGGACTTCTCGCGCACATCCACCATGCGGGTGACATCCCCGTCGTAAAGACCGATCGCGGGGGCCAGGTGACGTACCATGGGCCAGGTCAGGTGGTTATCTATACCCTCATCGACCTGAGGCGACTCGGCGTCTCCGTGCGTGAACTCGTCAATCGTATCGAAGAGGGGGTGCTGCGCATGGTCCGAGACCTCGGAGTGCGCTCAGCCCAGCGTGTTGCCGGAGCGCCGGGCATCTATCTGCCCCAAGAGACGCATACCGCGGATACCGCGGGCCTCATGACAGATGCAGGAAAATTAGAGGTACAGGGGCTACAAGCCGGGCCGGGCGCCCTCAAAATTGCCTCGTTAGGACTGAAGGTGCGCAAGGGATGTTGCTATCACGGCGTGGCGCTGAACCTCGCCCTCGACCACGGCCCCTTTCAACAGATTAACCCGTGTGGCTATCCGGGGCTCGGCACCACAGACTTGCGGGCGCAGGGCATTGACCTGCCATGGCAGACCGCTGCTGATATGCTCATCCATCATCTGCACGCCACACTCTATCTGCGAGAGTCCGCCCACCATGCCTGAGCCTTCTGACCCGACACGCAATATCAACGGCATTCCCACCCCCTTTCCGAAGAAAAAGGGGCAAGAAAAGACGCGGCGCATCCCTATCACCCCTGTGGCCCCCACTGGCCTGAGAAAGCCCGACTGGATACGCGTTAAGGCCGCCAGTGAGCAGTCCCGATTTTTGGAAATCAAATCGATTCTCCGGTCCCACCGGCTGCATACCGTCTGTGAGGAAGCCTCCTGCCCCAATATCGGCGAATGCTTTGGGAAGGGAACCGCCACCTTCATGATCATGGGCGACAAATGCACCCGTCGCTGCCCTTTCTGCGATGTTGGTCACGGCCGGCCAGACCCGCTCGACCCAGAAGAGCCCAAGAATCTTGCAGAGACCATCGCGGCGCTCAAGCTGCGTTATGTGGTCATTACCAGCGTCGATCGGGACGACCTGAAAGACGGCGGGGCAGCCCACTTCGTAGCCTGCATTACGGCCGTTCGGCAGGCCTCCCCGGCGACCCAGATCGAAGTCCTGGTGCCCGATTTTCGCGGACGACTTGACCGGGCGCTCGAGGTGCTGGTGACCGCGCCACCCGATGTGATGAACCACAACCTTGAGACCGTCCCACGGCTCTACAAGCAGGCACGACCCGGATCGAGCTATACCCATTCGCTCACGCTACTCAAAGAATTCAAGGCCCGGGTGGGTCAGGTCCCCACCAAGAGCGGCATCATGCTGGGGCTTGGAGAAACCGACGAGGAGGTCTTTGCGGTGATGCAAGACCTGCGCGACCACGATGTGGACATCATCACCATTGGTCAGTACCTCGCCCCCTCAGGGGCACACCTGCCAGTTGCGCGGTATGTACACCCCGACCAATTTAAGGTGTTTGAAAAAGCCGCCCAGGAGATGGGCTTTAGCCATGCAGCTGTCGGGCCGATGGTGCGTTCTTCCTATCACGCCGATGAGCAGGCGGCACTCGCTGGCATCACTGCATAAACAAATCTAAGGGGCCGCGGCCCCGCTCGCCTCGATACAACATCAGAGAGAGACTATTTTCGCCAGAAGGCTGGCACGAGAATAACCAAGACCGTGAGTAGCTCGAGGCGGCCAAGAAGCATGGCAAAAGACAATACCCAGAGCTGAAAGCTCGTAAGCGACGCATAGTTGCCTGCGGGTCCCACCTCATTGAGGCCTGGGCCGAGATTGTTGACACAGGCCAGGGCAGCACTAATGGCGGTGATGTCGTTCATGCCCGAGAGCAACAAGAGAAATGTGGTGACCATCACCGTGGCACCATAGGCCAGCATGTAGGCGAGCACGGCGAAGACCACGGAGGAGGCCACCGCTGAGCTTCCGAGTTGTACGGGCTGCACCACCCGAGGGTGAATAATGCGCAGAAACTCCCGGTAGGCGAGCTTGACCATAATCACCAGGCGAATCATCTTGATGCCTCCGCCCGTTGATCCCGAACTGGTTGCGAAGGCACAGAGAAAAATCATGAGCCAGGGCACAAAATGGGGCCACTGGGCGTAGTCTTGTGTGGCGTATCCGGTCGTGGTCACGATCGACACCACATTAAAAGCAGAAACCCGCAGGGCCTCAAGAAATGATGGATAGACTCCCTGCAGCCATAGGACGAGGGTGACAAAAAAGACCCCAAAGGCCAGGGTCATCAGGTAATAACGAGCCTCAGGGCAGTCGCGATACGGCCGGCCCGACATCCGCCGCATGGCAGAAAAATGAATGGCGAAATTCACCCCAGAGAGCACCATAAAGACAATGGCCACCGCCTCGATGAGCGGGCTATTGAAGTAGCCAATGCTGGCGTCGTGACTCGAGAGACCTCCAATGGATACCGTGCTGCCCATATGTACCAGAGCGTCAAACCAGTCCATACCCGCAAGCCAATAGGCAGAAAAGCAGAGCAGAGAAAAAAGCAGATAAATGCCCCAGAGGCCCTGTGCGGTCTCCGTAATGCGGGGGGTGAGTTTATTGTCTTTTGAGGGCCCAGAGATCTCGGCCTTAAAGAGCTGCATCCCCCCAACACCCAAGAGGGGAAGGATGGCCACCGCCAGAATGATGATTCCCATACCCCCGAGCCACTGCAGAAAGCTGCGCCACAACAGAATAGACCGCGGCATGTTATCGAGACCGGTAAGTACCGTGGCTCCCGTGGTGGTGAGTGCCGAGATACCTTCAAAAAAAGCCTGACTAAACCGCAGTTCGGGCAGGTAAAACCAGATGGGCAGGCCCGCAAAGGTAGCCAAGACCAGCCAGACCAACGCGGCCAAGAGAAATCCGTCGCGCGGCTTGAGATCACGGGACGATACGCGCGTGGTCGTGAGCCCAACGAGCCCGACCGATAAGGTGATCAAGGCTGCCTTCAGAAAGGCGTCAAAGGCCGGGTCTGGCCCAAAGTAGGCAAAGGCCAAAGGAAGACTGAAGGTAAGCCCAAAAAGGCTCACCAACAGAGACAAGATATTAAGAACAACCCGAAACGACGAGGCAGTGGACTTCAAAAGAACCCTGCAGAGACCTGAAAGAGTTTCTCTACCTTCGGAATCATCTTGCGATTGGTCACAAACACAATCAGATGATCGTCCCGCGCAATCACGGTGTCGTGGTGGGCCATCAAGACCTCCGAGGCCTCAGCCTGACCCCGAACAATCGCACCAATCGACGCCCCCTTGGGCAACTCGATATTTTCGATGCGGCGCCCCACCACCTTGGAGGTCTTCTCGTCCCCATGGACCACCATTTCCAGCACCTCTGCAGCACCCCTGCGTAACGTATGCACCGCCGCAATATCGCCGCGCCGTACGTACCGCAGGAGTTCCCCAAGCGTGGTGTGGGAAGGTGTCAAGGCAATATCGATCTCTCCGCCCTCCATGAGCTCCGCATAGGCCTTGCGGTTAATCAGAGCCAAGACCCGACGGGCCCCCAGCCGCTTGGCCAAGAGGGCCGACATGATGTTGTTCTCATCGTCATTGGTGAGCGCCAAGAAGAGGTCCATACTCGCCACATTCTCTTCTTCGAGTAGGGTCTCATCGGTTGCGTCGCCATGGAGCACCAAGGCCTTGCCATTGAGGTCTTGGGCGAGTTTTTCACATCGGGCTGCGTTGCCCTCAATAATTTTTGACAAGACATCATCCGAGATTGCCTGGGCCAGCCGGCGGCCGACATTGCCGCCCCCCACAATCATTACCCGTCGCACAGGCTTATCGATCTGATGGAGCTCCTGGGTTACCCGACGGATATGCTCTGCGGCCGCAAGGAAGAAAACCTCGTCACCGGCCTCAATAAAGGTATTGCCATCCGGAAGGATGGCCTTTCCTTTACGAAAAATGGCCACGACACGGCTATCGATATCTGGTAAGTGCTGACGCAGGTCTTTGATGGGATGCGACACCATTGGGCTGCCAACATCGGCGCGCACTGCCAGCAGGCCTACGCGGCCATGGGCAAAC
Source organism: uncultured Bordetella sp. (assembly GCA_964556335.1). Lineage (GTDB taxonomy): Bacteria > Pseudomonadota > Gammaproteobacteria > Burkholderiales > Burkholderiaceae_A > Hahnella. The sequence continues at coordinate 5,553 of CAZKWK010000001.1, forward strand.
TCCAGCACCTGCAGCGCCTCGGGGATCTCGATAAGCTTTTTTAGATAGTCGGTGACCGTACCCTCCGGGCTAATGGCCACATCCACGGCAAAGCCCTCCGGCGTAAGGAGCTCGGGGTGCTGCATCCACTGCGCAGACCGCACACGGGCGATGCGCTGGGGCACATTGAAACAACGATGCGCCAGCTGACAGGCCACGAGATTCACCTCATCATGGGTGGTCACCGCAATCAGGATGTCTGTGTCTTCAATGCCGGCGGCCTGCAGTACTTCTAAGTTGGTGGCGGTGCCTTGTACCGTGCGCAGATCAAAACGTTCTTGCAACTCCGACAAAAGCTCCGCGCTGGTATCCACCACGGTAATGTCGTTTCTTTCTTGCACCAGCATCTCGGCAAGTCCCGAACCCACACGACCTGCACCGAGAATCAGAATTCTCATACCAGAGATTTTCTGGGCGCTGGGCGGGAAGACTCCATGCCAAGCTGCTTAATCTTTCGATATAAGTGGGTGCGTTCTAGTCCCGACTGCTCCGCCAGTCGGGTCATGCTGCCGCCTTGCTTGGCGAGCTGGTACTCAAGATAAATTCTTTCGAAGGCGTCACGCGCGTCTCGGAGGGGCTGTTCTAACGAGATGGCCAATAAGGCCTCTTGCGCCCGCTCTTTGGGATCAGGGATGTCCTCTTCCGGCTCTTCGATGCTCGGGTGCAGTGGCTGCTGGGTGCTTGCCAGCGCCTGCTGCCATGCCTTCTGCGCCTGTGCCCGGGCAAGTGCAGCCTGTACCGTTTTCAGAAGCCGCGCCAAGGCGATCGGTTTTTCAAGAAAATCAAACGCGCCAATGCGGGTCGCTTCTACGGCCGTCTCGATGGTGGCATGGCCCGACATCATGATGACCGGCATGGTTAAGAGCCCCTGGGCAGACCACTCTTTTAAAAGCGTGACGCCATCAGTGTCTGGCATCCAGATATCGAGGAGCACCAGATCAAAGCGCTTGAGCTGCCGGGCGGATCGCGCCTGGGCAGCATTGGCTGCGAGCACAACGCCATGACCCTCGTCCTCAAGAACCTCAAGAAGGAGCTCTCGCACACCAAGTTCGTCATCAACAATGAGAATGTCAGACATAACGAGAATTTTCCGAAACCAGAGGCCGATATGCAAATTCAAGTTCTACCGTCACACCCAAGATCGCGCCTTGGGCATCCGTACGATTTCTCACCGTGATGGCCGCCTGGTTCTCTTCCATAATCTTCTTCACAATCGCCAACCCCAGCCCGGTACCCTTAGGCTTGGTGGTGACATAGGGTTCAAATACCCGGTGAATAATCCCCGGAGATAAGCCCGGGCCGTTGTCTTCTACGCGTACACGACAGACCTCGTGGCCACTGTCTTGACGCACTCTTTGGCAGAAGATCGCGATACGGCCAGAATCCTGATCTTCTACTGCATCCTGTGCATTTTGCACCAAATTATGAATCACCTGAATGAGCTGGCCGCGGTCCGCCCACACCCAGCATGCAGGGCTCTCGATCTGGGCCTGAATCCTGGGGTCGGAGGCATACAGCCCCATCACCTCCTGGATCAAGATCGAGAGGTCGACATGGTCTGGCTGCGCCGCTGGCAGACGTGCATAGTTTCGAAATTCATCGACCAAGGCCTTCAGTCCATTGACCTGATCCACAATGGTGGTGCAAGACTTCTGCAGCAACTCGCGGTCTGCAGGCAGCAGCTTATCGAGCAGTCGGCGCTCCATTCTCTCGGCAGAGAGCTGAATGGGGGTTAACGGATTTTTAATCTCGTGGGCCATACGACGCGCGATATCAGACCAAGCGCGAATACGCTCAGCAGCCATCAGCGCGCTAATATCGTCGAAGACCAAAACGTAAAGGGGCGGCGCATCGACCACCGGATTGGGAAGCCGGGAAATGTTGATGAGCAAAGAGGTGGTGGCACCATCTTCTGCCTGAACATTGTGTTGCTGTTGGTCTTCGCTGACGCGGGCCATGGCCGCGATGAGATCAGCGGCGAAGTCGGTAAGCACTGGTAATGCCTGCAGGGGCCTGCCTAACGCCTCTGTAAGAGCCTGTCGCAGCAGGCGTTCTGCGCCAGGATTGAACTGGGTGAGTCGCCAGTCTTGATCAAAGACCAGTACCCCTGCAGAAATATGGGAGAGGACCTGCTCAAGAAATCGGCTCGATGCCTCACGCTTTTGTTGGCTCTCTAAGGCAAGCCGCTTGGCCTCTTCGAGCTGTCCCGTCATGTCATTAAAGGAACGGACAAGATCGTTGAGCTCATGGTCGGTGCTGTCTTCCCGAATGCGCGGATAATCCCCCCCGGCCACCTGTCGGGTCGCCCGCTCAAGGGAACGCAGTGGCCCCGCAAGCCACGCACTCAGGAGCACCGCCGTAAGCAGTGCACCAAAAAGCGCCAGCAACAACGCAAAGCTTAGGGTGACGCCATAGATCTTTCGGATCCCATCTTTCCCGAGCGCTAGCTGGCGATAGTCACTGTAGCCCTGGTTAAGCAGATCAATGTTCTGGGCCAAGGCATCCGGTACAGGCTCGCGCCACTGCACAAAACGTACCTGATCAAGACCCGGCTCGGGACGAATGGACAAGACGATGGCCCGAACCTGCAGGGCCCATTCCGGTCCGTCGTTTCGCGGCTCAATAATTACAAACTGTCGAGACACCCGGGCACGCTCAAGGGCCTCTGCCGAAGGCATATCGGGGACCAGCCGAAAAAGCGATGCAGAACGAATCGCCAGGGCACGCCCTTTCAAATTCAAGACCAACACCTCTAGCCCCTCACGGCCCAGGGTAGCAGTCTCAATCGCCTCATTGAGGTTTTCATCGGCGACAGATTCTAAAGAGACACCCAGCCGCCGGGCCTGAGACAGCGTCTCGAGCTGTATAGCCTCAAGCGTCGCACGGCCCAGAGCGCTGCCCGAATCCAGTGCCCGCTCAACCCCCTGAGAGAACCAGCTATCAATCGACCGGGCAAGAAACTGTACCGAGACCAAAGAGACCAGCACCACAGGAATAATGCCCATCGCGGCGAAGGCCAGAGCCAGACGCACCATGAGCCGCGAGCCAAATACCCGCGCACGATGCCGGCGTACCGCCCGGACCACAACCCAAGAGACGAGCCCCGCCATGGCGAGAACAACCACCAGATTGGCAGCCACTAGCCAGGAGTAAAAACTGTCTACCCGACTCTCATTGCCCGAGGCCATCGACAACAGCGCCAAAATCCCGGCTGCCATCGCAAAGACCAAGAGCAGAGACAGACGTAGCAGGAAACTCATGAAAGGCCGTGCCCCCCATAGCGGGCCGCGGCCGCAGCCTCCGAGATCACCGGCACCCAACCCGTCGAAAGATTCCAGTCCGATGTGGTGAAGGCACTGATCTGAAGAGGCTTTGGCAGGGCGGTTTTATCCAGGCGTAGTCGTAGACTAAGATCAAGTCCCTCAAAAACCTGCTCGGCAGGGGCCACCTGCCATCCCCGCACCACAAGGCAATGACGGAGCGCCTCGGTAAGATCGACAAAAGTCTGCGGGGCATTGCCATCGCGTCGCACCCGAAAAAACCGTGTGATCGGATGAAAGGTCAGTAAAGCCACGCGCCGATGTTCGTAAACGGTTTCTCTGAGCCACAGAAAACGTCGGCGCTGGGCACGAAAAACCGACTCAAACTGCAGCGTCACCCCTCGCTCAATGGCGGCAACCAAGGCCAGACTTAAGGACACATTCACATTGCCGGACAGTACCCATGGCCCCTCAGGACTGCGAACCAGATGTGGGTCACCAAGGGTAAGGCTGGCAACCGGGGTCTCCGTCGCAGACGAACCGGCATCAGAGTCGGAGGCCTGGACAGCACGGCGGCCGAGAAAGGCCAACGCCAACGACTGTCCGGACCAGCGAAGAAGTTGACCCAAAAACGCCCGTCGGGACATATCAGGTCAGCCGTTTTTCCAATCGGGCAAAAAAGAAACCATCGCCCGAGACGCAGAGAGATCCATCATCCAGATAGTATGGAAGAATCTGCCCTGGCGCGGGCTTCCGGATGGCATCAGGGGTCCGCGTAAGAAACGAAAGAATCTGCCCCTCCCCCTCCTGTGGAAAGACGGAGCAGGTGATGTAGAGCAGCTGCCCCCCCGGGCGTAGCACCCGCCAGAGACGGTCCAGAAGCACCGACTGCAGAGCAACCAGCGCCTCGACCTCGGCCTCACGGCGCACCCAGGCACTTTCTGGGTGCCGACGCACAACGCCCGATCCCGAACAGGGCGCATCCAACACGACATGGTCATAAACGGTAGGAAGGCCCGCGGGCCACGACGCCTGAGACAAGTCGGCCACCACGGGAAAAATCCGGGCATGACCGAATCGATGCCGAATGCGGATCCACTCCTTCTCCAGTCGCGCTAAGCGTCGCTCGGAGACATCCACGGCCCAGATGTCCACCTCGGCCTGCTCCGACAGCAGAAAAGTCTTCCCTCCGGGGGCCGCACAGGCATCTAGAACGCAATCTCCTGGGCGTAACGGCAATAGGCCTAGGGCCCTCTGGGCCGAACTGTCTTGCACCCGAAAGGCGCCTTCCGCAAAGCCCGGAAGATCCCCCACAGCGGCGGCCGGCGCCACCACCGCCGTCTTATCAGAACACCAAGACACACGATGCCCGCGAGCCTTGAGTGATTCTGACCACGCATGCCGCTGGTCCGAAGCGCCGAGATAACGGAGCACGAATGCAGGCGGTGCCAAGGCCGACGCGCAATGGGCTGCATAGACGTCGGCCCCGGCCTGCTGCAACCACCGCCTATACCAGTCGGGGGCATTTGCCTGGGCCGTCGAGGTTTTCCGATCCTGCTCTGCGGCGAGCGGGTCTGCAAGAACACGCCGCAGTAGCGCATTGACAAAAGAGGCAGCCTTAAGGCCGCCTAGATGGCGGGCGGCTTCAACGGCCTGGCTCACCACGATGGGGGCCGGACGATACCCTCGCTCGATACAAGAAAAGGCCACCGCCAATAACGTCTGGAGTTCTAGGGCGGGCTGCCTTTTTGACAGCCGACCGAGCCGCACCAGAGTGAGACCCCAGGCACGCAGGCCATAGGCCACAAGATCAGAGACGGCGGCGCTCTGGGACCCCGACGAAGCCCGCAGTCCCGAAGGACGCTGCGCCGCAAGGAGCGCAGATATGGATCGGCTCGCCTGCACCATCTGCCGCCACAGGGGCGGCGACGGATCGGAGGATTCGGCGCGGACTAGCCTTGGCGTCGCCACTGCAGTGCGAACTGCCGAAGGCGATCAATCCGGTCTTCCGTTGCTGGATGGGTAGAAAACAGACCCGCGACACCGCGCCCAGACAAAGGATTCATGATCATCATCTGGGCTGTTTCGGGGTGGCGCTCGGCGGCCGGAAACGCCATACCGCGCGCATAGTGATCGATCTTCTGCAAGGCGCTCGCCAGCGCCTCCGGGTCCCCTGAAATTTCCGCGCCCCCCCGGTCGGCCTCAAACTCACGGGCGCGGGAAATGGCCATCTGAATGAGACTCGCGGCCAGTGGGGCGAGAATCATCACGGCGATACTCACCACAGGATTGGCGGGCCGGCCCTCTGCATCGCGGCCGCCGAAAATCAGGGCAAAGTTCGCAATGGCTGAGATTGCGCCGGCCATCGTGGCCGAGATGGTCGAAATAAGAATATCTCTGTGCAGCACATGGGCAAGTTCGTGGGCCATGACACCGCGCGTCTCGCGCGCCGACAGCAGTCGCAAGAGACCTGTTGTGGCTGCGACGGCCGCGTTTTCGGGATTGCGCCCTGTTGCAAAGGCGTTGGGGGCTTCTTCATCAATGATATAGACCCGTGGCATCGGCATCGCCGCATTCTTCGCGAGTGCCTCCACCATGGTGTAGAACTCCGGCGCTGTCTGAGCATCCACCTCACGGGCGTTATACATCTTCAAGACCATGCGGTCGGAAAACCAATAGGCCCCAAAGTTCATCACACCGGCAAACGCCAACGCCAGCAGCATGCCCGACTGACCCCCGAGTGCTGCCCCGAGCATGCCAAACAAGGCGACAATCGTTGCCATTAACACCGCTGTTTTTACCCAGTTAAACATGGTCCTCTTGCTCCTGTAATAAATCGCCCAATACCTCTCCGGGTTCGATCCGATAGCCTCGACAAAATTCCATGACCGGGAGCCGTTTTCCGCCAGCCTGTTGCAGCCAGCCAAGCTCTATTGCACCAGTTTCACAGGCCACCACAAGCCCCTGGTGCCCATTTGGCAGAGCGAGAATCTCTCCCGGACGGCCCCAAATGCCGGCAGACTCCCGTACCGAAACACCGCCACATTTTAATGCCTGCCCTCTGTGCATACACCGTGCAGAGGGTAGTGGATCTAATGCGCGAATCTGGCCGGACACCGCCAAAGCGGATGCCGCAAACCGCACCCACTGGTCTTGTGCGGAGAGTTTGTGCGCATAGGACACGCCGACCGATGATTGCGGGCGGGGACTGCGGTGATCGAAAGGCCATTCGAGAAAAAAGTCTCTCAACATGTCAGATCCGAGATCGAGCAGCGTCTCATAGAGCGTGCCATACGTGTCCGAGGCCTGAATCGGCGTCGCGCGCTGCGCCCAGACCGGACCGGTATCGAGACCTTCTTCCATCTGCATCAGGCAGACTCCTGTCTCCGCATCATTGGCTTGCAGGGCGCGCTGGATCGGCGCCGCACCACGCCACCGTGGAAGAAGAGACGCATGCAGGTTCAGGCAGCCGCGTCGCGGGAGTTCCAGTACAGCGCGGGGCAACAAGAGTCCGTAGGCGACCACGAGCAGTAGGTCCGGCGCCTGCTGCGCAAGCCAGTTCTGGGCCTCGGCACCTTCGGGATCCGAAACCGTCAGCCGCGTGGGCGTCCGAACAGAAATGCCATGCGCCTGGGCCATACGCTCCACGGGTGAGGGCTGAATTTTTCGACCCCGGCCCTGTGGTCGGCCCGGCTGGGTGAGCACCCCCACCCAGTCAACAGCCTGCAACTGCGCGTCTGCGAGCAGTCGACCAAAAATCTGTGCTGAAAAATCCGGGGTGCCCGCGAAGGCCAGACGCAGTCTAGCCAACGCGCACAGTCAGTCGAGACAAAGTCTCTAAAGCGCCGGCCGAAAGACCCTCTTGTTCTGGTTGAGGTAAGGCGCCGTCGCGTTCAGCCTTTACGAGTTTGGATGCGATGCGACCTTGCTTGAGGCGCGAGAGGTAATCCACAAAAACTCTGCCATTGAGGTGATCGAGCTCGTGTTGAATACAGACCGATAAGAGGCCATCGGCAGTGAATTGAACCGGCCTGCCTTCTTCGTTAAGGGCGCGTACTTCAATGCGATCGGGGCGCGTTACCTCGTCATAGATACCTGGCACCGAGAGACAGCCCTCTTGGTGCGTCTTGGTATCCTCGCCTAGGGCCGAAATCTCTGGGTTAATCAAGACACGCAGCGCATCTTGGGTTTCTGAGACATCGACGACGATGACACGGACATGGGCGTTGACTTGCGTGGCCGCAAGCCCAATCCCCGGGGCCGCATACATGGTGTGCGCCATGTCACAGACCAGCCGACGAATACCCGCATCGACAGCGGCTACGGGCTTTGCCACCGTGCGCAGACGCGGGTCAGGGTAATGAAGAAGAGGCAGGATGGCCATAATGGGTTGAGGCAGTGCCGAATGACTACAGCGCTGAAAAAGGTATTTTGATTTCGTTCAATCTATCCGACGATCTATAGTACAAAACTTTTTGCCGCCTACTCTCAGGGTCTTTCCTTTCAGAAAGGCCCTCTCATGTCTACCGAACCGGCTGACCCCCCAAAGAAGAGATACACCCCCCACACCACCCTGTGCGTACCACCGACCACACTGACGGACTGCAACATCCCCATTGCGTCCATGCACCCACCCCTGCGGGGGCTCTATGCGCGGGGAAACCTGTCACTCCTTGAGCGGCCGTGTCTGGCGATTGTGGGTAGCCGGCGGGCTAGCGCGCAAGGAGTGCAGGATGCTCTCTGGTTTGCTACGGAAGCCGCACATGCGGGGCTTGTGATTGTTAGTGGCCTGGCAGTCGGAATTGATGCGGCAGCCCATCGTGGAGCCCTGGGCGTACCTGGCGGGGCCACCATTGCCGTGCTGGCCCACGGGCTTGATCAGGTTTATCCCACACGGCATCGGGCGCTGTCTGATCAAATTCTGAGTCAGGGTGGCCTTCTACTGAGCGAGTATCCCGACGGCACCGCCGCCCGGCCCTTTCAGTTCGTGCATCGCAACCGCATCATCGCGGGGGTGAGTCGTGCTGTCTGCGTGATTGAAGCGGGACGCGGAAGTGGTTCTCTGATTACCGCACTCAACGCGCTCGAGCTTGGGCGCGATGTCTTTGCAATGCCAGGCTCGATACACACACCCCTTTCTGCAGGGGCGCATCAGCTCATTCGGCAAGGCGCGGGGCTCGTGACCACACCCGAAGAACTACTTCTGGATATGGGGATCATGCCTCACAGACCGACGCGCCAGAGACATCACGAGAAGCCTGCGGCCCCAGGATGCGAGGATCCCCGAGTTGCCCCGTTGTTGCATCTTCTCGGCTGGAACGGCCAATCGGCTGCGGCGCTTGCGACGCAGCTTCGGTGGAGCTTGCAAGATACCTTAGTGGGTCTCTTGCTCGCAGAGAACCTGGGCCTTGCGCGGCGTCTTGCCGATGGCGACTGGGTACGGTTTCAAGATCGTCAATGACTGGGGTATTCTAAAGCCCCGCTTGTCTCAGGAGCCTCTGTGTCTTCGCAGCCTGGTGTATCGCTTGTTATTGCCGAAAAACCCTCCGTGGCCGCGGATATCGCACGCGCGCTTGGCGGGTTTTCAAAGAAGGACGATTTTTTTGAACGCGAAGACATGGTCGTCGGCTCCGCCGTCGGACATCTTCTTGAGATTGCCGCACCAGAGCAGTATGAAGTGAAACGGGGCAAATGGTCGTTTGCCCACCTGCCCGTGATTCCCCCACACTTCGACCTGCGGCCATTGCCAAAGACCGAGCAGCGTCTCAAGCTTCTCGCCCGCCTCATTAAACGCAAAGATATCGTCCGCATCATCAATGCCTGTGATGCGGGACGGGAGGGCGAGCTGATTTTCCGCACCATCGTGCGCTACACCAAGGCCAAACAGCCTATTTCACGACTATGGCTACAGTCGATGACCCCGGAGTCCATCCGAAAAGCCTTTGATCAGCTGCGCGAGGATGCCGATGTACTGCCCCTTGCCCAGGCCGCACAATGCCGAGCCGAGGCCGACTGGCTGGTCGGCATCAACGGCACGCGCGCCATGACCGCATTCAACTCCAAAGAAGGCGGCTTTTTCCTCACTACGGTAGGGCGGGTTCAGACGCCAACCTTGTCGATCGTCGTGGAGCGGGAGGAAGCGATTCGCCAGTTCGTGCCCAAGTCGTACTTTGAAGTGATTGCGACATTTCAGGCGAAGAATGGACAGTACGAGGGTAAATGGTTCGATCCACTCTTTAAGAAGAGCGAGGGGGCGCCAGACGCACGCGCTGAACGCATCTGGACGCTGGAGGCGGCGCAAGCAATCGTCACCCAGTGCCAAGGGCAGCCTGTGGTGGTGAAGGACGACGCAAAATCGTCGACACAAGCGCCACCCGCGTTATTCGATCTCACCACCTTGCAGCGCGAAGCCAACGCACGTTTTGGATTTTCTGCGAAGAATAGCCTTGGCATCGCGCAGGCGCTCTATGAGAAGCATAAGTTACTCACCTACCCACGAACAGATTCGAAGGCATTACCCGAAGACTATATTGAGACCGTGAAGTCCACACTAAGCGCACTGTCAGAGACCGACGCCTATGGCCAGTTGTCTCGTCAGATTCTCAAGTCGCAATGGGTGCAGCCCAATAAGCGGGTATTTGACAACACCAAGGTCTCTGACCACTTCGCGATAGTGCCCACAGGGCAGCTACCGAAGACGTTGTCGGAACCAGAAGCACGGATCTTCGATCTCGTCTGTCGCCGATTTCTTGCGATTTTTTTTCCGCCCGCAGAGTATCTCAACACCACACGTATTAGCGCTATTGATCAACACCAATTTCGCACCGAGGGCAAAGTCCTTGTAAAACCCGGCTGGCTAAGCGTCTATGGTCGGGAGGCGATTGCGGCCGAAGGCGCGCTCGTAGAGGTAAGTGCAAGCGAGACGGTGCACACCCTATCGGTAGAGTCTCAAGGACTGCAGACGCGACCCCCGGCCCGCTATTCGGAAGCAACATTGTTGTCTGCCATGGAAGGGGCGGGGCGGTTTGTGGACGACGATGAGTTGCGAGAGGCCCTCGCCGGTAAGGGGCTCGGCACGCCGGCGACCCGTGCCGCCATTATTGAGGGCCTCCTGAACGAAAAGTATTTGCTACGCGAAGGACGTGAGCTCATTCCCACTGCCAAGGCGCTACAACTCACGACCCTTTTGCGCGGCCTCGATGTGAAAGAGTTGTCAAAGCCCGAGCTTACCGGTGAATGGGAATACAAGCTGCGACAGATTGAGCAGAAGGCGCTTGCGCCAGACGCCTTCATGGCAGAGATTTCACGTCTGACACAGCACATCGTGGACCAGGCAAAGAATTACAACAGCGACACCATTCCCGGCGACTACATCACGCTAAAGACCCCTTGTCCAAAGTGTGGTGGGGTCGTGAAAGAGAACTACCGGCGGTACAACTGTGGTGGCTGTGACTTCTCGATTAGTAAAATCCCGGGCGGCCGTACTTTTGAGCCTGCGGAAGTGGAGTCATTATTACAAACGGGTGCCTTAGGCCCCGTGGATGGATTTCGGAGCAAACTCGGTCGTCCTTTTGCGGCACAGCTGCGATTAACCGCTGACCACAAGCTGGAGTTTGATTTCGGTAACGGGCCTTCAGGCGACAGCGATGCGCCGGTGGATTTTTCTGCCGAGGTGAGCCTCGGTCCCTGTCCAAAGTGTCAGTCCCGGGTCTTTGCGCATGGCAACTCCTATGTCTGTGAGCACAGCGTGGGGCCAGAAAAAACCTGTGATTTTCGTTCCGGCTTGGTCATTCTGCAGCAGTCCATCAGCCGGGAACAGATGACCAAGCTCTTGGTAGAGGGCAAAACGAGCCTTCTCGAAGAGTTCGTATCGGCGCGCACCAAGCGCCGTTTTAAGGCATTTCTGGTGAAGACACCCGAGGGAAAAGTGGGGTTTGAGTTTGCCCCCAAAGCCGCGAAGCCTGCCAAAGGAAAAAAGGCGAGCAAGACATCGGCAGAACCGGCCGACGCCAACTGACTGTAAAACGCTAGAGCACGCTGCGGAGTGTAGAGGCGCTCTGGTTGGTAACGCCCGCCCGCACATGGCCCGTAGGCGCCGCCTTGGCTGCCGAATCGCAATGACGCGTCTGATCATCAAAAAAGAAGTCTGGCTGAAACTCTTTGAGGAAAGCGCCTTTATCCAGACCCCCTAAGAAAAACGCCTCGTCTACATCGATCTGCCAATTCATCAGGGTTCGAATCGCCCGTTCATGCGCAGGCGCAGACCGTGCGGTGACGAGCGCGGTGCGCAGTGTCATATTAGTCTCTGCGCCCGATTGACGAAGTCGGTGTAATGATTCTAACAACGGCTTGAACGGCCCCGGAGGCAGCGGTGTCTGGGCCTGTCTGGCCTCATGATCCACAAACGCATCTAGACCCTGCTGCTGATAAACCCGCTCTGCCTCATCGGAAAACAACACGGCGTCGCCATCAAAGGCGATCCGCAGTTCATTGGGATACCCTTCAGAGGCTTTCTGGGAGTGGGGAAACACATGGGCTGCTGGGCAATCAGACTCTAGCGCTTGCTCAACATCGGATGCATTGGCTGATAAGAACAAGGTGGCATGTAAAGGCTTTAGATAACGATAGGGACTCACGCCACGGGTGAATACCCCCCGTTGAATTGCCAGCCCATGGGCCTGGGCAGAGTGATAGACACGTAAGCCAGACACTGGGTCGTTACGCGATAAGACCACCACCTCGGTGCGCTCGTGGGAGGGCGCGTTGAACCGTAATAGCTTTTGCACCAGAGGAAAGGCCACCCCAGGCTTGGCGGGTTGATCGATGCGAGACCACTGCAGCTGCATATACGCCCTGTCGTCATGCTCTTCAAAGACCCGATTTTCTTCTTCAAAGTCAAACAAGGCGCGCGACGAAATTGCAACAATAAGCTTTTGTGCAGCAACGTCCAGCATGAAGACAGGTGGCGTCTGTGCGTTAAACGTCTAGATTCGCCACACGCAAGGCATTGGTCTCAATGAAGACCCGGCGCGGCTCGACTTCTTCGCCCATCAAGGTATTAAAGATGCCATCGGCAGCGATTGCATCTTCGATTTTTACCTGTAATAAGGTGCGCGTCTCGGTGTTCATTGTGGTCTCCCAGAGTTGCTCCGGATTCATTTCTCCAAGACCTTTGTAGCGTTGTTTTGAGACGCCTTTCTCGGCCTCTTGTAAAAGCCAGGAAATGGCTTGTGAGAAATTTGCAGCAACTACAGATTTTTGATGCTCACCGGTGCCTCTTTTAACCGTGGTGCCACGAGGGATCGCCGCCGCCAAGGTCTCGCTAGCCTGATGCAGTTGTTGATAGTCATCACTTTGGATAAAGCCCTGGTCAATGATGGTGCGACGCATATTGCCATGCACATTTTTTTCAATACGTAGACGCCAGAGTTCAGACTGGTTATCCAAATCTGCCAACACCCGAACTGCATGGGTATCGCCAATCGCCTTGTTCTGATCATAAAAATCCATCAGCTTCTGGGCGCTGCCCATAGCCGCATCGGCATCATGCAGGTCAATAACAAGGCCATCGAGGAGCGCTTCTGTGATCCAGGGATCGATCAGACGAGAGACCCGTTGAATCACGGTTCGCGCCTGAAAAAAAGTGTTGGCTAGTTCCGTGAGGTCGGTAATTTCCGTGCCGTCGGGCCGTACAAGTCGCGCATCTTTCGTAGCGAGTGTAAGGAGATAAGACTGCAGTTCGTGATCGTCTTTGATGTAACGCTCATCCTTCTGATGCTTCACCTTATAAAGCGGTGGTTGGGCGATGTAAATATGGCCGCGTTCAACGAGCTCCTTCATCTGCCGATAAAAGAATGTAAGTAAAAGCGTGCGGATATGGGAGCCGTCTACATCGGCGTCCGTCATGATGATGATGCGGTGATACCGCAGTTTGTCGGGGTTGTATTCGTCCCGCCCGATGCCCGTGCCGAGTGTTTGAATGAGCGTGACAATCTCTTGCGAGGCCACGAGCTTGTCAAACCGCGCCTTCTCGACATTCAAGATTTTGCCCTTTAAAGGCAAGATCGCCTGAAATTTGCGATCGCGGCCTTGTTTGGCAGAACCACCGGCCGAGTCACCTTCCACCAAATAAAGCTCTGCTTTCGCGGGATCCCGTTCTTGGCAATCCGCGAGTTTTCCCGATAGACCAAACGAGTCCAACACCCCTTTACGGCGTGTCATTTCTCGGGCCTTTCGAGCGGCTTCGCGCGCGCGCGCGGCGTCCACAATCTTGTTACAAATGGCCTTCGCTTCGGTGGGGTTCTCTAAGAGAAAGGCCTCCAAAGCCGTAGCGACGATATCTTCGACGGGCTGCCGCACCTCACTGGAGACCAATTTGTCTTTGGTTTGAGACGAAAACTTTGGCTCCGGTACTTTTATAGATAAGACGCAGGCCAAGCCCTCTCGCATGTCATCGCCCGTAGTCTCCACCTTCGCCTTTTTGGCAAGGTCTTGATCTGCAATATATTTATTGATGACACGGGTCATGGCGGCCCGTAACCCGGTGAGGTGCGTACCACCGTCTTTTTGTGGAATATTGTTGGTAAAACACAGCACCTGCTCGATATACGAATCGCTCCATTGCATCGCAACTTCAACCGCCACGCGGTCCTTCTCTGCTGTGGCCGCAAAAACCTTCTGGTGCAATACCGTTTTGGAGCGGTTGATATAGCCGACAAACCCAGCCACCCCACCCAAGAAAGCAAAATCTTCTTCTGTCGCGGTCCGCTGGTCTATTAAACGAATATTGATGCCATTGTTTAAAAAACTCAGTTCTCGCAGCCGCTTTGCGAGAATTTCGTACGAATATTCCACATGACCAAAGGTCTCTTTGCTCGCAAGGAAATGCACTTCGGTGCCATGGCGGTCTGTTTGTCCGGTGACTTTTAACGGCTCAACACGCTCGCCGTGACGAAATTCCATGTGATGTACGCGCCCTTGGCGTTTGATGGTGAGCCGCAGCCATTCAGACAGCGCATTGACCACCGACACCCCGACGCCATGCAGTCCGCCAGACACCTTATAACTGTTTTGATCGAACTTCCCCCCTGCGTGAAGCTCTGTCATCACAATTTCAGCCGCTGAACGCTGAAATTCGTCTTCCTGGTGAATGTCTGTCGGTATACCGCGACCGTTGTCACTTACTGATATGGAGTTGTCTGTATGAATCGTGACGATGATTTCGTCGCAGTGGCCAGCCAAGGCTTCGTCTACCGCGTTATCAACCACTTCAAACACCATATGGTGTAGACCGGACCCATCGCTGGTATCGCCGATATACATTCCCGGGCGTTTACGAACTGCTTCGAGGCCCTTAAGCATTCGGATCGCGGAAGCGCCATATTCTTTTTCGGATTCGGTCATTACTGCGGGCTTTCTACAAGATTGAAGAGATTTTTCGTAATAAGCGGTCGAAGCAATCAGCTTAAAACTATTCTAAATACGCATTGGCATGACCACATACCGGAACTCGGGATCGGTGGAGGTCGTGAGCAGTGCACTAGAGTTTTGGTCTAAAAGCGAGAGACAGATGGCGTCAGCGTGAAGTGTCGTAAGCACTTCAATGAGGTATTGCACATTGAAGCCAATATCTAATAGTTCTCCTTGATATTCGATTGCAATGTCTTCTTGCGCCTCTTCTTGCTCCGCATTAGTCGAAGAGATCCTCAGTTGGTCGGGCGATAAAATTAGCCGAACACCTTTGAATTTGTCTGATGTCAAAATAGCCACCCGGGCCAATGCACCTAACAAGAGTTCTCTATTGAAATCGATCTTTTTATTATGGTTTTGCGGAATGACGCGCTGATAATCTGGGAAGCGTCCTTCAATAAGTTTCGAAAGAATTTCTAAGTCGTCTAAAATAAATCGCGCCTGGTTCGACGCTATTTCTATAGTGACTTCTTGGTCATCATCTCGTAGGGTTTTTTGCAATTCGGAAATAGCCTTCCGCGGGATGATCACCTCTATTTTTTCTGCCTGATCGGCGAGAGTAAGTTTTTCCGCATTTGCAATCGTAATCTGCGCAAACGCCAAACGGTGGCCATCTGTGGCCACCGCCTTCAAATGACTTTTATCAACCACGATCAACATGCCGTTGAGGTAGTAGCGGATATCTTGTTGCGCCATAGAAAACGACACCAAGTGAAGCAATCGCTTCACATCTTTCTGTGCGAGCTGCACACGGGCAGGGAATTGGTCTGACCGAACAACCGTTGGGAATTCTGTAGACGGTAGCGTCTGCAGTGAAAATTTCGAGCGATTTTGTGTAATTGATAGTTTTTGGGCGGCTAATGAGAGGGTGACTTCATCATTCGTAGGCAGTGCTTTCAGAATGTCTACCAATTTTCGTGCAGACACCGTGGTGCTTTCGTTCTCCGTCCCGGCACCAATACTTGCGGATGCTGTGATCTGCATTTCAATATCGGTAGAAATGAAGGAAACCTTGGTTCCTTGCTTTGTAATGAGTATGTTTGAAAGGATGGGTAGGGTATGTCGCTTTTCAACAATGCCAGCCACCTGTTGTAGAGGTTTCAAGATGGCATCGCGTGTTGCTTTAATAAGGATCATATAAGTACCTTAGTAGTAATAGTAAGGAACCGAGGGTGAGGGGTTAAATGGATCAAGTCTTTGATTTATTGGAAGAACTTTTATTGTAAAAGGCGCTCGTTTTCTGTGCGTCGTGCCGTCAACCTGTGGATAACTTGTATGGCTGAAAAATATGGGCGAGTTATTCACAGGTCATCCCATGGGTTGTCTTATGGTTATTCAGGTGCGTATCTGCTGCTCCAAGATGTGAATTTCTCGGTTGACATCGGTATTTTGTTGGCGGAGCTGTTGAATCTTTCGGATAGCATGTAATACCGTGGTGTGGTCACGACCACCAAACAGGTCACCAATTTCGGGAAGACTTTTTTGGGTCAGTTCTTTCGCGAGGTACATGGCAATTTGACGAGGTAATGCAATAGAGGCGGGCCGGCGCTTGCTATACATTTCTGCAACTTTAATTTTGTAGAAATCTGAGACCACCTTTTGAATATTTTCAACAGAGACAGAGGTTTTTTGAATAGACAAAAGGTCTCGCAAAGCTTCTTTTACATGCTCGAGTGAGGGTGGCGCCTGATGGAAATGACAATAGGCAACGATCTTGCGTAGAGCACCTTCTAATTCGCGTACATTCGATCTCAGCTGACGGGCAATAAAAAATGCCACATCTTCTTCGAGCGCTAGTGCTTCGGCTTCGGCCTTGCGCAGCAGAATAGCGACGCGCATTTCGAGTTCTGGTGGTTCGATGGCGACGGTAAGTCCGGATCCAAATCGACTGACAAGGCGCATGTCGATGCCGCCGAGTTCACTTGGGTAGGTATCGCTGGTGATGATGAGTTGTTTTTTGGCTGCAATGAGGGCTTCAAACGCGTAGAAGAATTCTTCTTGGGTGCGGCTTTTTCCAGAAAAAAACTGGATATCGTCGATCAATAGCAAATCGAGCGAATGGTAGTAGCGTTTGAATTCATCGAACGATTTGCGCTGATAGGCTTTCACCACGTCGCTCACGTAGGTTTCTGCGTGGATATAGCGAATTTTGGCCTGTGGTAGGCGGTGTCGCAGACTATTTCCAATGGCATGAATCAGATGACTTTTGCCCAGACCGACACCACCATAGAGAAAGAGGGGGTTGTAGCCGGACCCAGGGTTGTCGGCAACTTGTAGGGCTGCCGCCCGTGCAAGTTGGTTGGCCTTTCCAGGAACAAAACTGTCGAATGTCCATGCATCGTTGAGCCGTGCGAGGTTCTGGTCTTGGGGATCTAGGGGGATTGGTCCGGGATGTGGCGGTTGACTCTTTGTGGCGTTAACGGCCGCTTGTTCTATTGCTGTGTCGGTGTGGATCCCATTGGTGTTGTGGGTAGGCGGAGAAGAGGTTGTGGAGTCCTCGGTCTGAACCGAGATCTCAATGTGTACCGGCGCAGAGACTTTATGGGTGAGCCAGGCCGCTAAAGGCGCAAGAAGATTTTCTCGTGCCCAATTCTGTTTAAAACGATTAGGTGCGGTAAGCCGCAAAATAGGTGGTGTTTCGTGTGAGTTAAAGCCATTACACTGCAGTGGCTCAATCCAGGTGATGTATTGTTGGGGCGTAAAAAGTGTCTGCAAATGGTCAAGGCACTGGCCCCAATCCACAGTAAACGGGACTGACACGGGCGGAAATTGTGGTTCTGGCAAAGACATCAACTCATTCTACTGGAGCTATCAGAGTTATCCACATGTTAGCGCTTACGATCACTTTTGCGCCTGCCAAAAACGTAAGAAAAATATCAACTCAGGATACAATCGAAGGCTTTTTAACAAGGAGTGGTCTAGATGAAACGCACCTATCAACCGTCAGTAGTACGCAGAAAAAGAACGCATGGGTTCTTGGTTCGCATGAAAACGCGCGGGGGTCGTGCTGTGATTCGTGCACGAAGAGCGAAAGGGCGTCACCGACTTGCCGTCTAAGGGAGTTGGCCAGCCGTTTTAGAGAGCAGGCGTTTAGTGGTGCCACTGGTCGCACTCAAAGACGGTACGCTGTTTCAGCGGCTCAGCGCGACCCGACACCGTTGTCAGTCTTCGGCTTTCGTACTGTCTTTTCTAACCTTGGATGTTGTCGCAGAGGTAAGTCACCGTTCGTCAGGCAAGGATCACCCGATTTTTCTTGGGTTTGTTTTGCCCAAAAAGCTTGTAAAAAGAGCGGTGGATCGTAACCAAATCAAACGTTGGGCAAGGACACTTTTGTCTGCACAGGATCTTCGACAACCGTATGCCGTGGTTATTAAAGCGAGAACAAAGATGATTTTTGCCGCCGCAACCCGGTGTGAAGTTCGAGAAGAGTTGGGGGAGCTTGTGGATTGTTGGGTGCGCCAAATTTGTGATGTGAAAAAAACGGGCAGCGCCTAGTTTTATGCGTGTTTCCGCGCCACACGGGGTGGTCTGGCTTTTGCGTAAGTTGATTTGGCTTTATCAAGTGAGTCTGCGGGTGGTGATTGGTCCGCGGTGTAGATACTTTCCGAGTTGTTCTGAGTACGCTTCCGAAGCGCTGGAACAACACGGGCTGTTTCGTGGAAGTCGACTTGCCGTAGGGCGACTCTGTCGTTGTCGTCCAGGGGGTGGCTCTGGCCTAGATCCTGTTCCTGCGCCTGTTGATCAAAGAGTCTTTTAAAGAATGTGGCTATGGATACGCGTCGAACAATTCTCTTGATGGTTTTTATGGTGTCGTTGTTCTTGCTCTGGGATGCCTGGATGCGACAAGGGGCAACGCCGCAGGTGACCACGATGGGGTCTTCCACCGTAGCCACAGGAACTACGGGGACTACAGGAACCATAGGGGTTGCGCCGACTACCGCGCCATCGACCCCGGGGGCATCGGCGTTGCCTGTTCCGACGATGTCTGCTCCGGCTACGGCCAGCGCCGTGACGGCGGCCCCCATGCCTGCTGGTAGTGCCCAGAAGGTGGTGCTTCAAAATAAAAATCTTCTATTAGAAGTCGACCTCCAGGGTGGTCGGATTGTGAAGGCTGTCCTTCTGACACAAGAGTCTGCGAACTATTCCGATGGATTGGTGCAACTCTTTAGTGATGATCCCTCCAAGCGGTATGAAGCGCAGACCGGGCTTGTTTCTGCGGTACAGGGCGCCACCTTGCCACCGAACCACACCATGGCGTTTTCCGTGGTCCCCTTAAAAGAAGGGCAGGACCCCGATCGCATGGTGGTGCTGACAGCGGAGTCTGCGGGTCTCAAACTCACCAAGACGATTGCGATCGAGCCTGAAGGACATCAGGTGCGGGTGGCTCACAATGTGTTGAATACCGGTGCCGATACAGCAAGCCCTTCTTTATATCTCCAGCTTATGCGCAACAACGAGCCGCCTCCTGGAGAGAGTGCTTTCTATATGACATTTACTGGGCCGGCGATTTATACCGAACAGGGTAAGTTTCAGAAAATTGATTTTGCAGACATCGAAAAAGGTAAACAGAATTTTGTAAAGCAGGCGGCTGATGGTTGGGTCGGCATGGTGCAACACTATTTCGTTTCTGCCTGGCTTGTGGGTAACCAATCGGCGCGTGAATTTTTCACCCGACGGGTGGACAACAATCTATATACCGCGGGAATGATCCAGCCTCTGCCGGCCATTGCCCCCGGTGCGCAGCAGTCGCATGAGGCCATTCTTTATGTGGGTCCGCAAGAGCAGCGCGTGCTTGAGGCGCTGGCTCCCGGTCTTGATTTGGTGGTCGACTACGGCTGGCTTACGGTCCTGGCTAAGCCGATTTACTGGCTCTTGGAACAGCTCTATGCCCTGGTAAGCAACTGGGGCTGGGCAATTGTTCTGCTCACCATTTTGATTAAGTTGCTGTTTTATCCCTTGTCCGCCGCGAGCTATCGGTCGATGGCCAAGATGAAGGCCGTGTCACCACGCCTCATGCAGATTCGGGAGCGCTATGCCAATGACAAGGCCAAGATGAACCAGGCGATGATGGAGCTCTACCGTAATGAGAAGATTAATCCCTTAGGGGGCTGTCTTCCCGTGCTTATTCAGATCCCTGTTTTTATTGCGTTGTATTGGGTGCTTTTGGCGAGCGTGGAGATGCGAAACGCGCCGTGGATTCTCTGGATAGACGATCTGTCTAGTCCCGATCCTTTCTACATTTTGCCCGTTGTGATGGCAGTCACCATGTTTATTCAGATGAAGCTCAACCCACCACCGCCTGATCCAGTACAGGCCAAGGTGATGATGCTCATGCCGTTGATTTTCTCGGTCTTCTTTTTCTTCTTTCCCGCGGGACTCGTACTCTATTGGTTGGTGAATAACGTCGTGTCGATAGCCCAGCAGTGGTCGATCATGCGTCGCGTCAACGCGGGCAAGTAGGGCGTGCGCGAGGTGTCGTGGGGGCGATGACCCAGTCTTCACTGCGCTCCTCCGTTACCATCGCGGCGATTGCGACGGGCCCTTCTATGGGGGCTGTGGGTATCGTTCGTGTCTCAGGCCCCGCCGTAACACCGCTTATTGCCCAAGTCTGTCGCGCAACGTTGCGGCCGCGTCAGGCCCAGGTCTGTCGGTTTTATAACGTGGTCGGCCAGCCGGTGGATCATGGCATCGCCTTATTTTTTCCGGCCCCCCATTCTTATACGGGAGAAGATGTGCTCGAGTTACAGGGGCATGGGGGCGTGGCGGTATTGCAGTCTGTTCTGCACGCGTGTTTGGCGCAAAACACGCCCGAATTGCCGATTCGGCTCGCCGAGCCTGGCGAGTTCACGAAACGCGCTTTCCTGAACCATAAAGTCGACTTGCTCCAGGCGCAGGCAGTGGCCGATTTGATTGAGGCCGGTAGCCAGCAGGCGGTTCGTGCAGCCGTCGCGTCGCTCACTGGCGGTTTTAGTCGCGCAGTGCAGTCGTTGCAGCATGCTCTGACCGAGGTGCGGATGCGCGTAGAAGCCTGTCTTGATTTTCCAGAGGAGGAGGATGTGGACCTTCTCTCGGAGCAGGCGATTGATCAACGACTTCGTGACTTGCGCCGCGTCTTGGCCGCGGTGCTGCAGGCCTCCACGCGCGGGGTAGCCTTAAAGCAGGGCTTGAAAATCGCCTTGATTGGGCCGCCGAATGTAGGCAAGTCCTCGTTATTGAATGCGCTGGCCGAAGAAGAGGTCGCCATCGTGACCCCGATTGCGGGCACGACCCGGGATCGCATCACCCAGGAAATTCACCTCGAGGGGCTGCGGGTGCAGATTATGGATACCGCGGGCATTCGAGAGACCGCCGACCCTGTAGAACAAGAAGGGGTTACGCGCAGTTGGCAGGCCATCGATGCGGCCGATCTGGTTCTGCTTCTGGCCGATGCGAGTCAACCGCCCGATGCGGTGCAGGCGACCGATCGGATGCTTGTCTCGGCGGTGGCCCATCGCCTTGCACTGGGGGATGACAAAGGCGCACAGGCCTCTGGTGTGCAGGGTCGAGGCCGCCCACTCTGGCATGTTTATACCAAGGTGGATTTGTTGTCGGAACTACCGACCCCGTTAGACGAAGGCGTTTTTTGGATTTCGGCGAAGACGGGTGTGGGTCTTGATCGCCTACGCAATGCGCTACAGGCGGTGGCGGGCCTCTCAGGGGGCACTGAGGGTGATGTCTTTAGCGCGCGCACCTGGCATCTGGAGACCTTACACCGGGTGGGTGAGTGTTTAGAGCGGGCGCAGGGCCATCTCTCTTTAGAAGAACTAGAGCTCCTTGCAGAACAGCTGCGCCTTGCACAGAAGCTTCTGTCTGAGCTTACCGGGGAGTTGCTGCCCGACGATTTGTTGGGGGTGATTTTTGGTCAGTTTTGTATTGGTAAATAGTCTCTACGGATTGGTTGTTGGCTAACTTGTCGACGAACGCGTTTTGCCTTCCGCGCGGGGGTCTCGTGCAACAAACCGTCCCAAAACACGATCTTTCTCTACGGCATCGGCCGAGAAGATTCGGCCCGAGCAGGCAACCCAGACCCCAGGGGGCTGACATTGCACTGCGGCCATGGCCATGCCAAGGTTAAAGAGGGCATCGGAGCCGGCGCAGGACGCAGGAACCATAGCACCGGTAAAGAGCACCACTTGCTCTGGGCGCTTCGTCTTTCGTGCTTCTTGTGCGGACGCCACCAGGGTATCGGTGCCGTGGATGACGACCACGAGCGTCTCCGGGCAGTCTCGAATCTGGTCGCATAAGGCCGAGCGCTGTGCGTCGGTCATGTCGAGACTGTCCACCAGAAAGGGGACCACGAGTCGGGTGTTCTCTGGCAGGCGGCACTGGTTTTTCCAAGTGACGATACTGCTTTCGGTAAATACGAGCCCGCCTGTGAGGGGGTCATAGATTTTTTCGAAGGTGCCGCCTGTTGAGAGGAGTGCGATTGCTGGCGGCAGGACGGGGGAATTCTGAGTAGTGGTCATGGCGGGGGCTTTGCAGGGTCTCGTCTATAGGGATTGTCATGAATACGGGCAAGGCCCCAAGATGGGGCGTCTGCGCTAGACTTTCGGGACTTTAAATTTTTGGGAATCTACTCCATGGCCGCTATTCCAATGACTGCTCCCTACCCGCTGGACCATAAGGCATTGGTGTCTTGGGTTCAAGAGGTGGCCCAAAAAACCCAGCCCGACGAGATCGTCTGGTGTGATGGCTCTGAAGAAGAGGCGGCCCGGCTCATGGCAAAGATGGAGAAGGGCGGCACCATACGCAAGCTCAACCCCCAGAAGCGTCCGAATTCTTATCTGGCATGGTCTGACCCCAATGACGTGGCCCGCGTGGAAGATCGTACCTTTGTGTGTACGGACAATCCCTTGGAGGCGGGACCCAACAATAACTGGGTTGCGCCTGCCGAGATGCGCGCGACGCTCGATGGGCTCTTTCAAGGCGCGATGCGTGGTCGCACCCTGTATGTGATTCCGTTTTCGATGGGCCCATTGGGCTCTCCCATTGCCCAGATCGGGGTCGAGCTCTCGGACTCTCCTTATGTGGTGGTGAATATGCGTCTGATGACGCGTATGGGTCGCGCGGTGATGGCGCAGCTGGGGGTCGATGGGGCATTTGTTCCGTGTGTCCATACGGTGGGCGCACCGCTACAGCCAGGACAGAAGGATGTGGCCTGGCCGTGTCATCCCACCAAATACATCGTGCATTTTCCAAAGACTCGGGAGATCTGGTCCTTCGGTTCGGGCTATGGGGGCAATGCGCTTTTAGGAAAGAAATGCTTTGCCTTGCGCATCGCCTCGACGATGGGCCGCAACGAGGCAAAGGCTGGTCGCACCGGATGGCTTGCGGAGCACATGCTCATTCTGGGTGTGCGTGCCCCTTGGGGCAAGAAATACCATCTGGCTGCGGCCTTTCCCTCCGCCTGTGGAAAGACCAACTTCGCGATGCTCATTCCACCGGAGGGGCTGGATCAAAACGGCTGGAAGATCACGACCATCGGGGACGACATCGCCTGGATTAAGCCCGATGCCCAGGGTAGGCTGCGCGCGATCAACCCAGAGGCGGGTTACTTTGGGGTGGCCCCAGGCACCAATGAGAAGACCAACAAGAACTGCATGGCCTCGTTACAACGTGATGTCATCTTTACCAACGTGGCCCTGACGGATGATGGAGATGTCTGGTGGGAGGGGATGACAGAGACCCCCCCGGCACACTGTCTCGATTGGCAGGGAAAGGATTGGACGCCGGAGATTGCCCTTACGCAGGGTAGGAAGGCGGCCCATGCAAACGCGCGGTTTACCGTTTCGGCAACCCAAAACCCGGTCCTCGATGACGCCTGGGATGATCCCGAGGGCGTGGTGATCGATGTCTTTATTTTTGGAGGCCGCCGATCCACCACGGTGCCTCTGGTGACGGAGGCTCGGTCCTGGGAGGAGGGCGTTTATATGGCCGCAACGATGGGGTCAGAAACCACCGCCGCAGCGTCAGGCCAGCAAGGCGTGGTGCGTCGTGATCCGTTTGCGATGTTGCCTTTCTGTGGATACAACATGGCGGAGTACTTTGACCATTGGTTGGACTTTGGGAAGATGCTTCAAGGCCGTGGCGGCGTGGAGCCGAAGATTTTCTGTGTGAACTGGTTTCGTACTGATGCGGCGGGGCGGTTTGTCTGGCCGGGGTTTGGCGAGAATGCCCGGGTCTTGAAGTGGATGCTTCAGCGCATTGAAGGTAAGGTGGGCGGGGAGTCTCATGTATTTGGCGTCTCCCCGCGGTATCAGGATCTTGACTGGACAGGGTTGGCGTTCTCGACGGAGCAATTCCAGATCATTTCTGCGATCGACCCCACCGCCTGGCAGGAGGAGTTCAAGCTCCACGATGAGCTCTTTGCGCGACTGGCCCACGGGCTGCCCGCCGTTCTGCCCCAGATCAAGGACCGACTCAGCGCCTCGTTAGCCCAACGGCAGGCGGCGTAAATTTAGAGTCGGTGGGGCCGTACGGTCTGTAGAAAGGCCTGAGCAACGGTTTGTTGTCTAGGGCCTGGCCGCACCGTGATCATCTGCCCGGCAGCGAGGGCGCCGGGTTTAAGAACGGCCAGGTACCAGCCGCAGGCCTGTTCGAGCACCATTTTTTTACTTGCCTGCGGGTCGCCCATAACGGCATTGAATTTGAAGCAGGGCTCGCGCGGAAGCGTCACCTGCACGCAGACCTCGCCCATATTCCAGAGGTCGCCTACGTAAACACTGTCCTCGTCGAGGCCGGCGATGGTGAGGTTTTCTCCCAGTGCGCCGTAGTGCTCCAGTCGTTCTTGGCGAGTTGCCGTGGCGGTGAGCGCACGCTTCCAATAGGCATAGTGACGAGCAGGGTAGCAGTAGAGGGCCTTGTCGCGCCCGCCGTGTACGGTAAGGTCTGCCTGCGCGTCTCCCTCAAGGCCCAGCGCGCCACAGAAGATGGGCAGGGGGTTGTCGAGGCTGGATACAGAAGATTTACGAATACCGGACACCACACTGCGGGTTACGCCCGGGCCGTCTTCGCGAATCAGTAGCGGTTGGCAGCGGCCGACGGCAATGCTTAAAAGATGCGGGGCGTGCAGGGACATGGAAAGAGGAGGGTGTCGCGTTAGGGCAGGCTGGCGGCTGCCCGTCGAATCGCCGCGAGCAGGGAGGCTGGGGAGGCGCGCAGTTCGGGTGCAATATCGAAGGCCGTGCCGTGGTCTACGCTGGTGCGTAGAAAGGGCAGCCCCAGGGTGATATTCACGCCCTCATCAATGCCACGCAGCTTCATGGGGATCAATCCTTGATCGTGGTAGAGGCAGACCACCAGATCAAAGGTTCGTGCTGCGGGGGCGGCTCCGAGCGCCTTCATGAAGGCGGTGTCGGCAGGCAGAGGTCCTGTCACCTGGATGCCTTCGGCCCGTGCCTGGGTGACAGCCGGCGCAAGGATATGTGCCTCTTCATCTCCGAAGAGTCCGCCGTCAGAGGCATGGGGGTTCAGTGCAGCCAGGGCAATGCGTGGGGATGTGGTGTGGAGCAGTGGTCCAGCGGTCTGCGCAATCCGCAGGGTCTGAAGCAGGTGTGGTGTATTCAGGCGGCCGATGGCCTCGCGCAGGGGGAGGTGGATGCTATCTAAAACAACGCAGAGGTCATCGGATATCAGCAACATTCGTACTTCGGGCGGGTGGGGCTGAGCGCAGAGGTGGGCTAAGAATTCGGTGTGCCCTGGAAAGTCGACCCCGGCCCGTTTGAAGGCTTCTTTATGGATGGGCGCGGTCACCATGGCTGAGAGCCTCTGGTCGAGGCAGTCGCGCGCCGCCTGCCGAATGGCTTCGGCGGCCGCCTTGCCGGCGGCGGCAGAGATGACGCCTCGTGGGTAGGGGCCAAGGCCCGCACAGTGCACTACCGATGGCGGGGCGATCGCAATGGCGAGTTGGTGCGCAAGTGCTGTCAGGTGGGGGAGGTCACCGTAAAGCTGTAGGGAGATCGGCAGACCCGAACGCGAAACCAAGGGCGCGGTCTGGAGTTCCGCCCAGGCCTTCAAACAAATTTCGGGCCCAATGCCTGCCGGGTCGCCCATCGTGATCCCGATAGAATGCGTGGTCCTGAGCGGAGGGATGTTGGGCATGGGGGTACTGGCGGAGGCGGTCTGGTCGATCAAGAAGGTGGGGCAAGGCTGTGGATGAGATAGGGATAAGTGTAGGGCTCTTTCTTGTTGCCGCCGCCTTTCTCGCGGGGTATATGGATGCGGTGGTCGGTGGGGGAGGGCTCATCCAGCTGCCCGCACTCTTTGGGAGTCTGCCCGGCCAGTCTACCGCGGTGCTCTTAGGCACAAACAAGGTCTCGTCTCTGGCCGGCACCACGATCGCGGCCTGGCGTTATGTGCGTTCTGTGAAGCTGCCGTGGCGGGTGTTGGCCCCGATGGTGATCGCCGCGGGTCTGGCGTCCTGGCTCGGAGCCCATGCGGTCAGCCTAGTGTCGCGGGAGCAGGCGCAGCCGGTGATTCTGGTGGTGTTGATCGTGGTGGCGATCTTCACGTTTCGTAAGAAGGAGTTTGGGCTCCTCCATGCGCCGCAGCGCTCATTTCGTATGCAGCTCATCCTGGGCGTCTGCGCGGCTGCGGTCTTGGGTTTTTATGATGGGGCGCTTGGCCCGGGCACCGGGGCGTTCTTGATCTTTTTCTTTGTCCGCGTTTTCGGATATGACTTCTTGCATGCGTCGGCCGCCAGCAAGGCCGTGAATTGGGTCACAAATGCCGCGGCGCTATTCTTTTTTCTTCCCATGGGGCATGTGTTGATCGGGTTGGGGCTTATCATGGCGGGCTGTAATGTGGCGGGCGCGTTGGTTGGGGCGCGCATGGCGGTTCATCGAGGGAGCGGCTTTGTTCGGCGGGTGTTCCTTGTGGTGTTGTGTTTCATGATTGCCCGAATGGCTTGGGCTACCTGGGAGAATTTATCGTGAGTGGAACGGGATTAACGAATTGGCAGCCTCCGGCGGTGTTGGGCAATTGGGTACAAGGGTCTGTCGTGGTTCCGGCGGGCGCGAAGCGCACACCGGTCTATAACCCGGCCGCAGGAGCCGTCGCACGCGAAGTCGTCTTGTCTTCTGCCCAGGATGCACAGCAGGCCGTGGCAGCGGCGCAGCGCGCCTATCGCGGGTGGGCAGACACGCCCCCGGTTAAGCGCGCGCGGGTGTTGTTTGCCTTTAAACAATGGGTGGAGGCACACCATGATGTGCTGGCGGGCCTGATCACCCAAGAGCACGGCAAGACCTTTGATGATGCCCGGGGTGAGGTGCAGCGGGGTCTCGAGGTCGTGGAATTTGCGTGTGGAATACCGCACCTTCTGAAAGGGGAGTTTACCGAGCAGGCGGGCAGCGGCATTGATGCCTGGAGCGTCCGGCAGTCGCTTGGCGTCTGTGTCGGCATTACGCCCTTTAATTTTCCGGTCATGGTGCCGATGTGGATGTTTCCGGTGGCCCTGGCCTGCGGCAACAGCTTTGTATTGAAGCCGTCCGAGCGCGATCCTTCGCCTTCGCTTTTGATGGCCGAGGGGCTCAAGCAATGTGGCCTGCCCGATGGCGTGTTTAACGTGGTGCAGGGTGGGCAGGAGGCCGTTGAGGCCCTCATTGACCATCCAGATGTGGCCGCGGTGAGTTTTGTCGGCTCCACCCCGATTGCCCAGGCTGTGCATCGCCGGGCCAACGCCTTGGGTAAGCGGGTTCAGGCGCTCGGGGGTGCGAAGAATCATCTGGTGGTGATGCCGGATGCCGATCTTGACCAGGCGGTCGATGCGTTGATTGGTGCGGCCTATGGCTCCGCCGGTGAGCGGTGTATGGCGATATCAGTCGCGGTGGCCGTGGGGTCGGTGGGGGATGCATTGGTTGCCCGTCTAAAAGAAAAGGCCCAGGCGATTCGGGTCTTGCCCGGCATGGAAGCAGGCGCAGAGATGGGCCCGCTCGTCACGGAGGCCCACTTGCGCAAGGTGCTGTCCTATGTGGATGCGGGCGTAGCCTCGGGTGCGGAATTGGTGGTTGATGGTCGCGGGTTGAAGCCGGCTGCAGCCCAGGGGGGCTTTTTTATGGGGCCTTGTCTGTTCGATCGGGTCAGTCCAACGATGTCGATCTATCAGGAAGAGATCTTCGGTCCGGTGCTCTCGGTGGTTCGGGTGGCCGATTTCGAGGCAGCGCTGGCGCTTATCCACGGGCATCACTTTGCCAATGGCGTCTCACTGTTTACCCGCGATGGCGATACCGCACGCGAGTTTGCGCGTCGCATTGAAGTGGGCATGGTGGGAATCAATATTCCTATTCCGGTGCCTATGGCATTCCACTCTTTTGGTGGGTGGAAGGACTCACTCTTCGGGGATCACCATATTCATGGGCCTGAAGGCGTTCGGTTCTATACGCGGTACAAGGCGATTACGCAGCGTTGGCCACAGGGTATTCGGCTCGGTGCGGAGTTTGTGATGCCGACGATGAAATAGGACTCGTCATAGCGGCGGTAATGGCGCGGGGAGGGCTTTAGCATGGCAGAACAGGTACGTGCCGCAGTGTTGCGCGCCTCGGGCGTTTCGGGGCCCTACCGAGAGACGCGCCCCCTCAACTTTGAGTATGTAGATTTGGATCCGCCCGGCCCGGGCGAACTGCAGGTTCGCATTCGGGCGGCGAGTCTTTGTCACTCCGATCTCTCGGCCATCAATGGGGACAGACCTTGGCCTGTACCCCTGGTAATTGGGCATGAGGCGGCGGGTGAAGTCTCGGCGCTGGGACCGGAGGTGCGGGGTTTTGCGGTGGGCGACCCAGTGGCCTTGGTTTTTAAGCCATTTTGCGGCCACTGTGTGCCGTGTTTGAGCGGCAGGGGTGGGCTCTGTGAGCCGGGCAGTGCCGCGAACGCATCGGCGCAGTTGCTGGGCGGGTACCAGCGACTCAGGTATCGAGGCGAGTCTCTGCATCACCATATGGGCGTTGCTGCGTTTGCAGAGAAGGTAACCGTGTCTCAGCACTCTGCGGTAAAGATTCCGGCAGGCGTTCCTTGGGAGATCGCGGCGCTGTTTGGTTGTGCAGTGCTGACGGGTGCCGGCGCAGTATTTAATACGGCCGTGGTGGGTGCGGGGAGTTCCGTGGCGGTGGTTGGGCTCGGGGGGGTGGGGTGCGCCGCGCTTATGGCGGCCCGGGCAGCGGGGGCGACTATTCGGATCGCCATAGACCTGGTGCCAGAGAAGTTGGCGTTTGCGCAGACGATTGGTGCCACCCACACTATTTTGGCCTCGGACCCCGACTTGGTTTCCCGGGTGAAAGAAATATCGGGGGGCGGGGTGGAGTTTGCCTTCGAGATGGCGGGGGCGGTTGCTGCGCTGGATCTGGCCTATCGGGTCTGCCGACGCGGGGGCACCATGGTGTCCGCGGGGTTGCCGAACCCGTCGCTGCAGTGGGCGCTGCCGGCTGTGAGCCTCATCGCGGAGGAGCGGACCATCAAGGGCAGTTATATGGGCTCTTCGGTTCCCGTTCGCGATATCCCGCGGTATATTGCGCTCTATCGTGACGGCCTGCTGCCTGTCGATCGACTGCTTGAGCGCACGATTGCACTGGACGAGCTGCATGCCGCCTTGGACGCTTTGGCTTCGGGGCGGGCACTTCGGCAGGTGGTGGTCTTCTAGTCCCCCCGTGTTTTGTTTCACGTGAAACATCGGGTGCGCGTTGCGGGGGGGCATTTCCTTAAAGGGTGAAGCGTGGAGTATCCGAAGAGATTCGATGTGATTGTCATTGGCGGGGGCCATGCGGGCACCGAGGCGGCCTTGGCCGCCGCCCGTATGGGGGCCCAGACGCTACTTATCACCCATGCGCTAGAGACTCTGGGTCAGATGTCATGCAACCCTTCCATTGGCGGTATCGGTAAGGGCCATCTCGTACGCGAGATCGATGCGCTCGGGGGGGCGATGGCCATTGCCACTGATGAGGCGGGCATCCAATTCCGTACGCTGAATGCCTCAAAGGGCCCGGCCGTCCGGGCGACCCGCGCCCAGGCCGATCGCGTTTTGTATCGTCAAGCCATTCGTGGTCGCTTGGAAAACCAGCCTAACCTGTCGTTGTTTGCTCAGGCGGTCGATGATCTTTTGCTGGAGGCCGGTCGGCTTTCTGGCGTGAAGACCCAGACTGGGGTGATTTTTCGGGCGACAGCCGTGGTTCTGACGGCGGGTACGTTCTTAAATGGCCGTGTGCATGTGGGGCTGGACAACTATGCGGCAGGGCGCGCGGGAGACCCCCCGGCCCTTGCCTTGTCGGAGCGCTTGAAAGAGTTGAAACTTCCGCAGGGTAGGCTCAAGACTGGAACGCCCCCGCGGTTAGACGGCCGTACGATTGATTGGGCCATGCTCGACACCCAACCCGGCGACGACCCAGAACCTGTTTTCTCGTTCTGGGGGTCTCGCGAGATGCACCCCCGTCAGATTGCCTGCGGGGTAACCTACACCAACGCAGAAACCCACGCCGCCATTCGGCGTGGGCTGGACCGCTCGCCCATGTTTACGGGGGTCATTGAAGGGATCGGTCCGCGTTACTGCCCTTCGATCGAAGACAAGGTGCATCGCTTTGCCGACCGGGAGAGCCACCAGATTTACCTGGAACCCGAGGGGCTCACGACCCATGAGGTCTATCCTAATGGGATCTCGACCAGTCTGCCCTTTGATGTTCAGGTGGAGATTGTGCATTCCATGCGCGGCCTGGAGCGGGCCCATATTCTTCGTCCAGGCTATGCCATTGAGTATGATTTTTTTGACCCCCGGCGCCTGCAGACGAGTCTTCAGACCCGCGATATTCCCGGCCTCTTTTTCGCGGGGCAGATCAATGGCACGACGGGCTACGAGGAGGCCGCCGCCCAGGGGCTTCTTGCCGGAATAAATGCCGTCCGTTGGCTGCGGGGGGAGTCTGACTGGGTGCCCGCTCGTCATGAGGCTTATCTCGGCGTCATGGTGGATGATCTGGTAACACGGGGAGTAACAGAGCCCTACCGCATGTTTACAAGCCGCGCCGAGTATCGCCTGAGTCTTCGCGAGGACAACGCCGATCTGCGCCTTACCGAGCAGGGCAGGGCCATGGGGCTGCTAACGGACGCCCAGTGGGCGATGTTCGAGGCGAAGTCAGAGGCCTTAGAGCGGGCCATGGCCCAACTGCGTGCGACCACGGTAAACCCGAGGCTCTTACCGGGCCTCGGTGACCAGGCGACATCCGGCGCCAGCCAGACCGTGTATGAGCTCTTGAAGCGGCCGGAAGTGCATCTAGAGGCGCTCGTTTCGCATGTGCCGGGCTTAGAAGCACTCTCCTCGGTGGTGCTCTCGCAGGCCGAGATCCAGATCAAGTATGAGGGATACATCGCCCGTCAGACCTTGGAAGTGCAAAAGCAACAGGCGCATGAGCAGACGGAGATACCAGCAGACCTCGACTATGCTGCAGTCTCTGGCCTTTCGGTGGAGGTGCGGCAAAAGCTTCTGGCCCATCGGCCGCGCACGCTCGGTCAGGCTGCCCGGCTCTCTGGGGTCACCCCTGCGGCGGTCTCGCTTCTCTGGATTCATCTCAAACGCGTGCGATCGGCGGGCGGCGCGCAGACACGTGTCGCCTGATCTTGTCGCGCTTCGGCCGCACCTAGACGATCGCCTCGCTACTGTCGGCCTGACGCTATCGGACGCCCAGACCGAAGGCCTTCTTCTCTTTGTGGCCAGTCTTCGCCACTGGAATCAGACGCACAACCTGACGGCGGTACGCGAGTTGCCAGCGCTCATCGAGACCCATCTTGTCGATCCTTTGCTTGCGGTTCCCCGACTTTTTGCCGTCGGGAACGGGCCGGAGGGCGTGTTGCTCGATGTGGGTTCGGGTGCTGGCGTGCCGGCGCTTCCCTGGGCCCTGGCTCTACCATCATTGCGCATCGAGCTGGTGGAGAAAGTGACGAAAAAAGTGGCGTTTCTGCGCCATGTGGTCGCCCGTCTGGGGCTTCAAGAACGGGTAACGATTCATTCCATGGAGGTTCAGGCACTGCAGGGGGGGGCGAGTTATGACATGATTGTCAGCCGGGCGTTTGCCTCGTTGCCGCGATTTCTCGCGCTCACTCAGCATCTGTCTCGGGTGGGCACCCGTTGGGTCTATATGGCAGGACGTCTCTCTCAGGTAGAAGGTCTCGATTTAAATAATAGTATGTACACACATCCAGCTTCCAGCCCGTCTATTGTGCTTGAACGCATCGATACGTTACCGGACCCCGCCCAAAAAGAGCGTCATCTGATCTGGCTGCGGAGGGATGCATGAAGGCGCAGGTCTTTTGCGTGGCCAACCAAAAAGGCGGGGTAGGGAAGACCACCACGGCGGTAAACCTATCGGCGGCCTTGGCCGAGCAGGGCTGCCGTACCTTGTTGGTAGATCTTGACCCGCAGGGCAACGCGACCATGGGCAGTGGTATTGATAAGTCTGCCCTTCAGACATCCATCTATCCCCTCTTGATCGGTCTATCCACCTTGCAAGAGGTGCGTCTGCGTACCCCCGCCGGTTTTGATCTTTTGCCCGCTAACCGCGAGCTTGCCGGTGCGGAAGTAGAGCTCGTGTCGATTGACCGGCGCGAGCTGCGTCTGCGCGACGCGTTGCAGTCGGTGGCCGATGACTACGACATGGTCCTGGTCGACTGCCCCCCCTCGTTGTCGTTGCTTACCTTAAACGGCCTCTGTGCGGCCCACGGTGTGATCATTCCCATGCAGTGCGAGTACTTTGCCCTAGAAGGTTTATCGGACCTCGTGAATTCGATTAAACGGGTCCATGCCGGCCTGAACCGTGACTTACGCATTATCGGGCTGCTGCGGGTGATGTTTGATCCGAGGATGACCCTGTCGCAGCAGGTGAGTGACCAGCTCGTAGAGCATTTTGGCGACAAGGTCTTTTCTACCGTTATTCCGCGCAATGTACGGCTGGCGGAAGCGCCCAGCTACGGGCAGTCGGCGCTTGCATACGACTCGGCCTCGCGCGGCGCTCAGGCCTACCGCGCCTTTGGGCGCGAACTCCTCGACCGCGTGGGCCTGACGCCCAAACCCTTGGCGACCCCCGCCGGGGTGCCCGTATGACCGCCCGCAAAAAGGGACTTGGCCGGGGCCTAGAAGCCCTTTTGGGCTCTTCCCCCCCCGATTTAGGGTCGACGAATGCTGTCCGCGCCTTACCCTTAGACCAGCTTCGTCCGGGCAAATACCAGCCGCGTCAGTCGATGGACCCAGAGGCCCTCGAAGAGCTTGCCGCCTCGATTCAGGCACAAGGCATGATCCAACCGATTGCTGTACGACCCTTGGTTCTCGGCAGAGCCGACCAAGGCTACGAGATTATCGCGGGCGAACGGCGTTATCGCGCAGCCCTCTCGCTGGGCTTGTCAGAGGTGCCGGTCGTTGTCCACGAGGTAGATGACCAGGCTGCGCTGGCCATGGCGCTCATCGAAAACCTGCAGCGTAAAGACCTCAACGCCATGGAGGAAGCCGAAGGGATCTCTCGCCTCATTAAAGACTTCGGCCTCACGCACGAGCAGGCAGCCCAGGCAGTGGGCCGTTCGCGGTCCGCCACCAGCAACCTCCTGCGTCTCTTGCAGCTACCGACGATTGTTCAGGAGGCGATCCGCTCGGGTGCGGTCGATGCAGGACATGCCCGCGTATTGGTGGGTCTGCCTGCGGCGCATCAACGCACAATGCTCGAGATGATTCAGTCCGAGGGCCTTTCGGTGCGCGATGTGGAGGCCCGTGCCCGGCTTTTGGGTATTGTTGATGGGGCGTCGTCTACGGCGAACCCTGCCACGCCTCCTATTGCACCACACAAACATGCCACCCTGTCCCCCGACTGGCAGAAGATGCAGACCGACATCGCCGACCTTCTTGGCTTGCCCGTCGTGTTGAGCCCGAAGGCCAAAGGGGGCGAACTTCGTATTCGGTTTAGTAGTAACGAAGAGTTTGATGGGCTGCTTGAACGATTTTTCCGCGGCGTACCCCGTTCTGATGACTAGTACTTACTGTGACGCTGCTGCGTCCACGGTCTTTTTGACACACATCAGCCAAACGACATACACTTCGCGTGGCGCATGAAGAGTAGAGCGAGCACTGATTTAAAAGCGTTTCTGGTGGTGCAATGCGCAGTGGTCATCTTTGTGAGCGTTGTCTCGGGATTTCTGGGGTCGACGGCCTCGGCAGCCTCTGCGTTTCTGTCAGGCTGCAGTGTGCTCTTCGGAAATAGCGTTTACGTGGCACTGCTTCTTCGTCACCAAGACCGGCCCTCAGTCGTCTGGATTTTTGTGGGCCAGTTTGCGAAGGTGTTGGTAACCGTGTTGTGTCTGATGTTGGTAGTGTCGCTGTACGCATCACTTGTCTGGCCGGGTTTTCTGGCGGGCCTGTTTGCCACTTTGTTGGTGGTGTTTCTCGCCCCGATCGTCATGACAAGATCACAAAAAAAACACGATGCAGTCGGCGTAGAAAACATTCTTAAAACATTGTCAAAAGATTAATGGTCGGTCCGCTCCGCACTGAGCGAACCGATGCGTAAGGGGGGTAGTTTCCATGGCTTCTGGGCATGCGCCGACATCGTCGGAATATGTGGTTCACCACTTAACGAACCTCAACCAGACAGGGCACGCCCAAAAAGACATCATTGACTGGTCACTGATCAACATTGACTCGGTCTTCTGGTCTTTTAGTCTTGGCTTTCTTACCGTATTTTTGTTGTGGCGCGCGGCCGCGAAGGCCACCTCAGGGCGCCCCGGCCGGTTTCAGGCGGCGGTCGAAATCCTTGTCGAAATGGTGGCCGACCAGGCCAAGGGCGTCATCGCCAGCGCAGAGTCGCGTAAGTTTGTTGCGCCCCTCGCCCTCACGGTCTTCATCTGGATTTTTCTGCTTAATTTCATGGACCTGATCCCCGTGGATCTGATCCCAAGCCTCTTTGGCCATGCGGCCGTTGCGCTGGGCTACGTGTCTACCCCGATGGAAGCCTACATGCGGGTGGTGCCCACCGCCGATGTCAACGTACCGCTGGGCATGGCGATCGGGGTGCTTCTGATGTGCCTCTACTACAACATCAAAATCAAAGGCTTTGGTGGCTGGATTCACGAACTCTTCTCCGCCCCCTTTGGTAGCCACTTTTTGCTCTGGCCGATCAATTTTCTCATGCAGATGATTGAGTTTTTGGCCAAGACTGTCTCCCATGGCCTACGACTCTTCGGCAATATGTTCGCGGGCGAACTCTTGTTCGTGCTGATTGCGTTGTTGGGTGGTACTGCCACTGTGCTGGGCTTTGTCGGGCATGTGCTCGCAGGCACTGCCTGGGCGCTCTTTCACATTCTGATCATTACCTTGCAGGCCTTTATTTTTATGATGCTTACCCTGGTTTATGTGGGGCAGGCCCACGACCATCATTAATGTTTTTCCTGTTGCAGTTGCCGGTTTTTTGTTGATTTCAATCTTTTTACCCCCAGAGGAGTTGTCATGACGAACGTCGCATTTGTAGCCTTAGCCTGTGGTCTGATCATCGGAATGGGAGCCATCGGCGCCTGTATTGGTATTGGCATCATGGGTGGAAAATTCATCGAAGCCTCGGCACGTCAGCCCGAACTCATGAATGACCTGCAGACCAAGATGTTCCTCTTGGCAGGTCTGATCGATGCGGCCTTCCTGATTGGTGTGGGTATTGCGATGATGTTCGCCTTTGCGAATCCGTTTGCCGGCTAGGGTGCCTTAACGGCTTTCCTGCGATTAAGCCCACGCGATACCGCGTCGGCTTAATCGACTGTCAGTACATAGTCACCATGAGGAACGCGCTGTGAATATCAACGCAACGCTAATTGCGCAACTGGTCGTATTTTTCATCCTCGGCTGGTTCACCATGAAGTTTGTTTGGCCCCCAATCATGAAGGCCCTCGATGAGCGGGCCGACAAGATTTCTGACGGCCTGGCTGCTGCAGACAAGGCGAAGGCCGATCTGGTGGCGGCCGAAAGACGCGCTGCCGAAGAGATGGGTAAGGCGCGTGACACCGCCGGAGAGGTGCGCGCGACGGCTGAGAAGCAGGCGGCGATCCTGATCGAGCAGGCGCGAGCTGAGGCGGCAAAAATCGTGGCGCAGGCCCGTACCAACGCTGAGCAAGAGGCCGCGGCGGCAATGCAGGCGGCGCGAGATGGCCTTCGGGCAGAAGTGGCGGCGTTGGCCGTCAAGGGGGCGGAGCAGATTCTTCGCAAAGAAATCGATGCCAAAGCCCACGACGTCCTGCTGCAAAACCTGAAGAACGAGCTCTAACCCATGGCCGAACTGCTCACCATCGCAAGGCCCTATGCGGAAGCGGCCTTCGGCGTGGCCCGTGCCGAACAGAAGGCCAACCCCGGTGCCTATGCCCAGTGGATTGCTGCGCTTGAGAGCCTGTCGGCGGTGGCCCAGAGCGACACACTGCGCCCGCTGTATGACAACCCGCGCGTCTCTGTCAACGACCTGCTTGCGCTTTTTAGCACCGCGGTTAAAGACCTCTCGGCCTCTCAGCAGTCGTTGTTGCGGGTGATGGCCGAGAATCATCGGCTCTCGGCCATGCCCGAGGTGTCCCGGCAGTTCGCCCACCTCTACCATGAGGCCAATGCAGAGCTCGCCGTAGATGTGCACTCGGCTTTTCCGCTCTCGGCCGCGCAAGTCGATGCGATTGTGCAGACCCTGCACCAAAAGTACGGAAGAAAAATTACCGCGACCAGCACGGTCGACCCCTCACTCATCGGCGGGGTCCGTATCGTGGTTGGTGATGAAGTCATTGATGCATCTGTGAGCGGCAAGCTCGCCAAGATGTCTACTGCCCTGATGAACTAGGAGTAATCCATGCAACTCAACCCTTCCGAAATTAGTGAACTTCTTAAGAGCAAGATTCAGGGGCTCAATCTCGTCGCAGACACGCGTAATCAGGGCACGGTGGTTACCGTAACCGATGGCATCTGCCGCATTCACGGTCTCTCTGACGTAATGCAGGGGGAGATGCTGGAGTTCCCCAACAACATTCTGGGCCTCGCCCTCAACCTCGAGCGCGATTCGGTCGGTGCCGTGGTGCTGGGGGAATACACCGCCATTACTGAGGGCGATGTGGTGAAGGCCACCGGCCGCATTCTGGATGTGCCCGTGGGTCCCGAACTGATTGGCCGTGTCGTGAACGCACTCGGACACCCCATTGATGGCAAGGGCCCCATTGGCAACAAGATGACCGATGTCATCGAGAAGGTTGCGCCAGGCGTGATCTACCGGAAGTCTGTATCCCAGCCCGTGCAGTCCGGTCTCAAGGCCATCGATTCCATGGTGCCCGTCGGCCGTGGGCAGCGTGAGTTGATCATTGGTGACCGCCAGACCGGTAAGACCGCGGTGGCGGTGGACACCATCATCAACCAGAAGGGCAAAGACATGATCTGCGTCTACGTCGCGATCGGTCAAAAAGCCTCCACGATTGTCAACGTCGTGCGCAAACTAGAAGAAACCGGGGCGATGGCCTACACCATCGTGGTGGCGGCCTCAGCCGCCGAGTCAGCCGCAATGCAGTACATCGCTGCCTATTCGGGCTGCACCATGGGGGAGTACTTCCGTGACCGCGGCCAAGATTCCCTCATCGTTTACGACGATCTGTCCAAGCAGGCGGTGGCCTACCGCCAGATCTCGCTGCTTCTGCGTCGTCCGCCGGGCCGTGAGGCGTTTCCTGGCGACGTGTTCTATCTCCACTCGCGTCTCCTCGAGCGCGCCGCCCGCGTCAACGAAGAGTATGTAGAAAAGTTCACCAATGGCGCTGTGAAGGGCAAGACCGGATCGCTGACCGCATTGCCGGTGATTGAGACCCAGGCTGGTGACGTGTCTGCCTTCGTGCCGACCAATGTGATTTCGATCACCGACGGCCAGATCTTCCTCGAAACCGACCTCTTTAACGCGGGCATCCGGCCTGCGATCAATGCCGGTATCTCGGTCTCCCGAGTGGGGGGTGCAGCCCAGACGAAGATCATGAAGCGTAAAGACACCGGTGCCGGTGTGCGTCTAGCGCTTGCGCAGTATCGTGAACTCGCGGCCTTTGCCCAGTTTGCCTCTGATCTTGACGATGCCACCCGCAAGCAACTCGACCGCGGCCGCCTGGTCACCGAACTCATGAAGCAGCCCCAGTATCAGCCGATGCAGGTCTGGGAGATGGCCGCGGTGCTCTTCACGGTGAATAACGACTTTATGGACGATGTGCCAGTCACCAAGGTGGGCGCCTTTGAACGCGGGCTACGTGAGCACCTGCGCGCGAAGCATCCCCAGCTTGTAGAGGCCATGAACACGGGTGCCGATCTCACCAAAGAAACTGAGGCGAGTCTGCGCGGTGCGATTGCTGACTACAAGAAAACCGCAGCGTACTAAGCATCCACTGGCAGCGTCGCGCACTTCCACACTGACGACTTAAACGAAGGACCCTTCATGCCAGGCTCAAAGGAAATTCGCGGGAAGATCAAGAGCGTTCAGAACACGCGCAAGATCACCAAGGCGATGGAGATGGTGGCCGCCTCAAAGATGCGCAAGGCGCAGGAACGTATGCGTTCTGGGCGCCCGTACTCTGAGAAGATCCGCGCGATCTGCGCCAATCTGAGCCATGCAACGCCGGAGTTTGTGCACCCCTTTATGGCCGCCCATAAGCAAGAGACCAAGACCGTGGGCCTGATTGTGGTGACTACCGACAAAGGGCTCTGCGGAGGCTTAAACACCAACCTACTCAGAATGCTGCTTGGGCGCCTGAAGGAGTGGGAGAGCCAAGGCATCCGCGTTCGGGTGACGGCTATCGGCAATAAGGGCTTTGGCTTCTTCAGCCGTATGGGCGCCAAAGTCATCTCGCATGTCACCCATCTTGGTGACACGCCGCACCTTGAGCAGCTGATTGGGCCCATGAAGGTGCAGCTAGACGCCTTCACCGCCGGCGAACTCGATGCGGTCTATCTGGCCTCTAGTCAGTTTGTGAACACCATGAAGCAGGAGGCTCAGGTACGCCGACTGCTGCCCCTTGACGACGATCGTCCCGAGCGGACGGACCCGAATCACGACTGGGACTATGTCTACGAACCAGGCGCTGAGCAGGTGCTCTCTGATCTTCTGACCCGCTACGTCGAGTCACTGATCTATCAGGCGGTGGCAGAAAACATGGCCTGCGAGCAGAGTGCCCGCATGGTGGCCATGAAGTCGGCCAGTGACAATGCCAAAAAGCTCATCGATGAGCTCCAGCTCACCTATAACAAGGCTCGGCAGGCAAGCATTACCAAAGAACTCTCCGAAATCGTTGGGGGGGCAGCGGCGGTCTAACCTACGCCCCCTTCGCATCCAGTAAACCCAAAGACATCAGCAAGGACCCAAAAAATGAGCGCAACACAAGGAAAGATTATTCAGTGTATCGGTGCGGTGGTGGACGTTCAGTTCCCGACCGAGGCCATGCCCAAGGTCTATGACGCCCTCGTGTTAGATGCCAGTGCCGAGCATCCGCTCGTAGAAAA
>CAZKWK010000001.1:44856-123548 GCA_964556335.1 uncultured Bordetella sp.
GGTCGGTGCCGCCCTGCCGGTGGTGGTGGCCGCCGTGGCTCCCGATGTCTGGGTGTCGCGCATCGTCACGGCGAGTGCGCTCGTGCTGCTCAGTGTCCTCGGCGCCGTGGCAGCCAGGGTGGGCGGGGCGCCGGTGCTCACCGGCGCCGCGCGGGTCACCTTCTGGGGAGCCATCGCCATGGGCTCCTCCGATGGCCTACGCCGGGGGGTGGCTGTAAACGGCACAGGCAAAGGTATCTCCGTGCCCGTTGGCCACGAGACCCTCGGCCGCATCATGGACGTGTTGGGTCGCCCGATTGATGAGGCGGGCCCGATTCCCACCGAGGCGCGCCGCGCCATTCACCAACCCGCCCCGCTGTTTTCCGAGCTCTCCCCCTCTGTGGAACTGCTCGAAACCGGCATTAAGGTGATCGATCTTATCTGCCCGTTCGCGAAGGGAGGTAAAATTGGTCTGTTCGGCGGTGCCGGTGTAGGCAAGACCGTGAACATGATGGAACTCATCAACAACATCGCCAAGCAGCACTCCGGACTCTCCGTGTTTGCGGGTGTGGGGGAGCGGACCCGTGAGGGCAACGACTTCTACCACGAGATGAAAGACTCCAACGTGCTCGATAAAGTCGCCATGGTCTTTGGCCAGATGAACGAGCCTCCGGGAAACCGTCTGCGCGTGGCGCTCACGGGCCTGACGATGGCCGAAGCTTTCCGCGACGAGGGCCGTGACATCCTGCTCTTTATTGACAACATCTACCGCTACACCCTGGCGGGTACCGAGGTCTCCGCGTTGCTTGGCCGTATGCCGTCCGCGGTGGGATACCAGCCCACCCTTGCCGAAGAGATGGGCCGCCTTCAGGAGCGCATTGTCTCCACCAAGGTGGGGTCGATTACTTCGATTCAGGCCGTATACGTTCCCGCAGACGACCTTACCGATCCGTCGCCTGCCACCACCTTCGCCCACCTTGATGCCACCGTGGTGCTTTCGCGTGACATCGCCTCGCTGGGCATCTACCCTGCAGTCGATCCCTTGGATTCGACCTCACGGCAGGTCGACCCCAATGTGATTGGCGAAGAGCACTATGGGGTCACGCGCCGCGTGCAGGCCACGCTGCAACGCTACAAAGAACTGCGTGACATCATCGCCATTCTTGGTATGGATGAGCTCTCCCCCGAGGACAAGATGATCGTGGCCCGGGCCCGTAAGATTCAGCGTTTCTTGTCTCAGCCGTTCCACGTGGCCGAAGTCTTCACCGGTTCGCCCGGCAAGTATGTCACCCTGGCCGATACGATCCGCGGATTTAAGATGATCGTGGATGGCGAGTGCGACGCACTTCCCGAGCAGGCCTTTTATATGGTGGGCGGCATCGAGGAGGCCTTTGAGAAGGCCAAGTCCCTCCAGTAAACACGACGTCTACATAAAGGGCTTTCTATGGCCAAGACTATTCAAGTCGATGTCGTGAGCGCGCAAGAGAATGTGTTCTCTGGCATTGCCGAGTTTGTGGTGTTACCGGGTGAGCAGGGCGAGCTCGGCATTCTGCCCGGCCACACGCCGCTGATCTCAAAGATCCGCCCGGGCACGGTGCGTATTAAAACCGAGACCGGCGAAGAACTCATTTTCGTGGCCGGCGGCATTCTCGAGGTACAGCCAAGGGCCGTTACCGTGCTCGCAGATACGGCGATACGCGGTGCAGACCTTGATGAGGCCCGTGCAGAAGAGGCCCGCAAGCGCGCCGAAGACCTTCTGCATCAAAACGCAACCGACGTCGATTACGCACGCGCCCAATCCGAACTCTTAGAGGCCATGGCCCAGCTGGCCGCGATTCGTAAGTTTCGCGGTAAGCGGTAGTGCGCATTGCAAAACGATCTCTTTTTAAGGGCGCTCCAAAGAAAGCCTGTTGAACGTACCCCGGTCTGGCTCATGCGCCAGGCAGGCAGGTACCTTCCCGAATACAACGCGACACGCAAGCGCGCGGGCAATTTCCTTGCCTTGTGCAAGACGCCTGAACTGGCCTGCGAAGTCACCCTGCAGCCGATTGATCGGTACGGGTTTGATGCGGCGATACTCTTTTCAGACATTCTTACCGTGCCCGATGCTCTGGGCTTGGGCCTGCATTTTGTAGAAGGCGAGGGCCCCAAGTTTCATCGTCGCATCGAATCGGAGGCCGATATCGATGCATTGCCCGCGGTAGAGGTAGAGACCTCCCTCGCCTACGTGGGCGACGCTGTCCGCCTCATCCGCCGGGAGCTGCACGGCCGGGTTCCCCTTATTGGCTTTACTGGAAGCCCTTGGACCCTCGCCTGCTATATGGTGGCAGGCGGGAGCAGCGGCGATGACTTCTTTGGCGTGCGTCAGTGGCTCTACAGCCGCCCCGACCTGATGCACCGGCTCCTCGACCGTATTACCTCTGTGGTGCTTGCGTACTGTCGTATGCAGGCCAACCAAGGCGCTCAGGCCATGATGGTCTTCGATAGCTGGGGAGGCCTTCTTGCGCACAAGGCCTTCGAAACCTTTTCTCAGGCCTATATCAAGAAAATCATCGAGGGGTTAGCCCAGTCGCACCCCCATTTGCCGACTATTGTTTTTGTGAAGGGCGGTGGGCTCTGGCTCGAGAAGACCGCCGCAACGGGCTGCTCCGCCCTGGGTCTGGACTGGACCACCGACCTCGGGGAGGCCCGGGCACGGGTAGGACATCAGTGTGCCTTGCAGGGAAACCTCGATCCCGCTGTCTTGTTGGGTACTCCGGCGCATATTCAGGCGCAGGTTGCTGAGGTGATTCGCAGCTTCGGTGTGCGGTCTGACGGCGTCGGCCATATTTTTAACCTCGGGCACGGGATCTCGCAGTTCACCCCTGTGGATCATGTCCATGCCTTAGTGGAGGCCGTCGCGGCCTCAAGCAAAAGCTAGTAAGCGCCTACAACGCACAAAAGCTTGTCTCTTACCGGGTGCCTATGGCGTAACAAGCGCTGGGTTATGCACATGGAATGTCATCAACGCTTAGCGAGCCTTCTTCGTTTCGCGCATAGAAAAACCTCTCTAACCATCTGAAATCATTGCGTTAACTTCCCTTATAGTCCCTCGACGGGCACCATGAATCGGGCTATGAGCCAAACCCCCGATGGCCCTACGGCCGACTTTCCCACAGACTTATCCACATCCTGCTGGCTGACGGTGGTGCTGGCTACGCCCGGCCTGAGACCCTTGCATTACCTTCTCCCCCTGGTGCCAGGGGAGCCGCCCGAGTTCCCGGCACGGGGATCCTGGGTTCTGGCACCGCTTGGCCGACGCACCCTGCTTGGCGTGATCACTGCCATCCATACCAAAGACCCGGGCGAAGTCGCCGCCGAACGACTTCGCTCGGTCGATAGGGTGCTCCAGACGCTACCGTCTCTGACAGATGTCACCCTCGACCTCTATCAATTCGTTGCCCGCTACTACCGTAGACCCCTCGGTGCCGTCTTGGCCACGACCGTGCCGCCATATCTACGTGCCGCACGCCACCATCTCCCAACCAAAAAGCCTTCCCTTGTAGAGCGCCTTCGAACCCGACCCCTGGAAACCACGGCTACACACGACGAGCGAGAAGAAGCAGCAACCGCAATTTCGGCCCAATCTGCCCCGCAGCCCGTATGGCCCCCCCTCACAGCAGCGCAGGCCGAAGCGGTACAGCGGATCAAGCGCTGCCTCACATACCCCAAACGTCGCCCCGTCCTTCTCCACGGGGTGACGGGCAGTGGCAAGACCCGTGTCTACATCGAGGCGATGCGCGCGCTCTGGGAGGCGCAACCCCATGCCCAGGTACTCCTGCTTGTACCGGAGATTGGCCTCACGCCTGCGTTAGAGATGCGCATGCGCTCGGCCTTTCCTACTGTGGCGCAGACCAGTCTACATAGCAGCATGGGAGATGCAGCCCGCGCCCAGTC
Source organism: uncultured Bordetella sp. (assembly GCA_964556335.1). Lineage (GTDB taxonomy): Bacteria > Pseudomonadota > Gammaproteobacteria > Burkholderiales > Burkholderiaceae_A > Hahnella. The sequence continues at coordinate 48,772 of CAZKWK010000001.1, forward strand.
CTGGCTCTGGGCTTCTACGGGACAAGCGCAGCTCGTCATGGGCACGCGTCTGGCAGTGCTCACGCCGTTGCCCGCTCTGGCGATGATCATTGTGGATGAGGAACATGACGCCTCTTACAAGCAGCAAGAAAGCCTGCGTTACTCTGCCCGTGACCTAGCCGTATACCGGGCGCAGCAGGAACAAGCCCTCGTCATCTTGGGATCCGCCACCCCAAGCCTGGAAACCCTTTATGCGACAGAACGCGGACGGTATTTGCGGCTCTCCTTACCCGAGCAAGCCACAGGTGCCCAACGTGCCGCTGTGGCCCTGATCGATACCCTGAAAGATCCCGCGGTCGATGGGCTCAGTGGGGAAAGCCGCCGGGCGATCGAAGCCGCGCTCTCGGCAGGCAGCCATGTCTTGGTCTTTCTCAATCGGCGCGGATGGGCGCCCGTACTCGGCTGTGAAGCCTGTCCGTGGACCGCGGTCTGTCGCCACTGCGCGACGGCCATGGTCCTACACAAACAGAAACGGCAATGGCGCCTTGTCTGCCATCACTGCGGTACCGTCGACGCCGTACCGGCGGCCTGCCCCGACTGCGGCGCGGCGGACTTAACCCCCATCGGCCGGGGCACCCAGAAGATTGAGGCCACCCTCAAAGAAACGTTTCCGCAGACCGCGGTGATGCGGATAGACCGAGACACGGTGCGCTCTGCAGACGATATGGATGCGGTGCTCGCATCAATCAGCAAAGGACCTCCCAAGATTCTTGTGGGCACCCAGATGATGGCGAAGGGACACGATCTGCCGGGTCTCGATCTCGTGGTCATTGCCGATGCAGACCCCCAACTGGTCCACCCAGACTTCCGCGCCCCGGAATGGCTCCTCGCAGTGCTGGTCCAGGTGGCGGGGCGGGCGGGTCGCCATCACCATGCACATGGCGCGAGTGCCGCCATCGCGCAGGTTCTCATTCAGACACGCTACCCACAGCACCCGCTCTTTCAGGCGCTTCTGAACCAACGGTCGGATGACTACGCCCAAACCCTCTTGGAAGACCGGCGGGCCGCTCGGCTCCCCCCTTTCTCACATATGGCAATGGTCCGCCTCTCCGATACCCGCCAAGACCGCCTCGCCGCCTGGGCCATGCGGCTGCATCAGTACCTCACGCAGTGGATCCGTATCCAGGCCGACGCGCAGGCACAGGCACAAGCACAAGCGAAGACGCAGCGAGCGGCACAGCCGCAGGGATCGATAGGGGGGGCCTCCCCATCGTCGCAACCCGCAGGATTCAACGCAGACGATGGCTGGCACTATGCCCACGCCTATCCGCCCGCGCCAGACTATCCGGAGCGACAGGGACTGCGACTACGTTGGCACATGGTGCTTGAGGCGCCGACGCGTCAGCAACGCGCCCTGCTCGCAGAGGCCACGGAAAACTTTGCCCTCGCAAACCCAGGTGTTGACGCGCAGATCGAAATCGACCCACTCAGCCAGTCGTAGAGACAAAACACCGGGTGTGGCGCGTGATGCTAGAGGTAGTGCGCTGTGCCTGTCATCACCCGACCCGACAGCTGCATGGCGAATCGAATGGGCGCCGGCAGCACACGGGCACCATGGTTACGGGCCGACTGACCATGATCTGCCTCATCGCGAATCATCTGTGACACCACTGCCCGCGAGGCCCCGTCGTTCTGCGGAAGACGCGTGAGGTGGCCCTCAAGATGCGCCTCAACTTGCCGCTCTGTCTCGGATAAAAAACCCAGAGAGACTGGGCCCCCAAGCCGACCCGCCAGGAAGCCCAGACCAAAGGCCCCCGCGTACCACAGCGGATTCAGTAGACTCGTGCGCCCATCGAGATCGTGAAGTCGCTCTTCACACCAGCGCAAATGATCCGCCTCCTCGCGGGCCGCCGACTGCAAAAGCGACTCCAACCCTTGGTCGGAGCCCGCCGCGAGTGCTTGACCCTGATAGAGCGCCTGGGCCGCCACTTCGCCTGCGTGGTTTACGCGCATAAGCGACGCCGATAGCGACCGTTCCGCCGCGGTCAGTGCACCCTCCGCCGGGAGTCCCGCCGCGGGTGACGGGCGCCCCGATCCGGCATGGGAGGTACTTGCCAACGTTCGCAAGGCGTTGTCGGCCGCTGCGAGCAGACGGTCTCCCCACGATTGGGCACGCATGCTACGCACTACTCCTTAAAAGGACGCGCCGCCGCTGTTGACCAGATGCACCGTAGCCTTTCGCACCTCTTCATCCGTGTACCGCCCGCCCCCCTGGGCCGGCATGGCGCCCTTGCCCTTCATGGCGGACTGATAGAGACCCTCAAGCCCCTGCGCAAGTCTGGGCTTCCAGGCCCCTGCATCACCAAACTTTGGCGCGTTCAATGCGCCGGAGGCATGGCAGGCCGCGCAGGCCGCTGCATAGACCTGGGCCCCCGTGCGAACGACTGCAGCCCCGCCTGCGACCGCAGTGCCGGCGGTAGGTGCCTCAGGCTGGGTGGCTACCCGACCAATCGGCGCAATGCGCTGGGCGGTGGCCTCCGGTGAGAAGGCATCACTGCCCGCACCGACCTTCGGCCGAGAGCCCACATAGACCGTTAGCAACACAATGATCACGATAGGCACCACAAAGGCCAGCACGACGGCAACGATCAACTGCTGGGGGGTTTTAATCGGACTTTCGTGTTCGCTCATGAGGACTCCGCAACAAGGGTGGGCAAGGGTGGAAAATGGCCAGCCACGCCAGCCAAGGATCACGCGTATTATACGAACCCTGCACCTGCGTCTGTAGCTCAGTGGATAGAGTATTGGCCTCCGAAGCCAAGGGTCGCAGGTTCGATTCCTGCCAGACGCGCCACCCACTGCGCGAGCCCGATGACCCAGACTCCCAAAGCGGCATTAGCCGAGGTTCTCCATGAGGCCCTTACAGCCCTCGCACAGGGCCAGGCCCCCGGCCTTCCCCCATTACCTGAAGGGGTAGTGCTGCCCTCGCAGGATGACCTTGAACAAAGTCTCGTGCCGCCCAAGCAGTCCGCCCATGGCGACCTTGCCACTGGCTTTGCGATGCGCCTTGCCAAGCCCTGGGGCCAGGCGCCCATTCGCATCGCGACCGCGCTTGCGGCCCAGCTCACGCGCGCGCCGCGGGCCGCCGCCCTCATCGACCGCGCCGAGCCGGCGCCCCCAGGCTTTGTCAATGTCTGGCTCCGGGCCGACGCTCAGGCGGCGATTCTGCAGGCGGTACTGCGAGACCCGGCCGCCTTTGGCCGACGCCCCATCGATCCGAGCCAGACTACTCTCTTGGAATTTGTCTCCGCCAACCCCACGGGGCCGCTGCATGTCGGACATGGCCGTCAGGCCGCCCTGGGAGATTGCCTGGCCGCATTGCTCGAGAGCCAGGGGCAGGCGGTCACGCGCGAGTTTTACTACAACGATGCGGGCGCGCAGATTGAGAATCTCGCACGGTCTGTTCAAGCACGGTTAAAAGGCCTCGCGCCAGACAGCCCCGACTTTCCTCCCGACGGCTACCGTGGCGACTACATCGTCGATATCGCCCAGGCCTATGCCGCCCGTCAGGCCGTGACGCCGGCCGATGGCGCAGCCATCGTCGGCAAAGCCGACCCGGATGATCTTGAGGCCATTCGTCAATTCGCTGTCGCCTATCTGCGCTGCGAACAAGACCAGGATTTGAAGGCCTTTGGGGTCCGGTTCGACCACTTCAGCCTGGAGTCTGCCCTCTACCGTGACGGACATGTCGAGCGGGTGGTGGCACGACTGCGTGCCTCGGGCCATGCCTACGCACAAGACGGCGCCCTCTGGCTGCGGTCGACCGACTTTGGAGACGACAAAGACCGGGTGATGCAGAAGCAAGGCGGAGGCTTTACCTACTTCGTGCCGGATGTCGCCTATCACGAGCAGAAATTTCTGCGTGGATTTCGCCGTGCGATCAACATCCAGGGCTCGGACCACCATGGCACGATCGCCCGAGTACGCGCGGGCTTAAGCGCCTTGGCCGTGGGCATTCCCCAGGGCTTTCCTGACTACGTGCTGCACAAGATGGTCACCGTGGTGCGCGGTGGCCAGGAAGTGAAGATCTCCAAGCGGGCAGGCAGCTATGTCACGTTGCGCGATCTCATCCAGTGGTCTGGGGATGGCGACATGCAAAAGGGAAGAGATGCAGTCCGGTTCTTCCTCGTGTCGCGAAAAGCCGATACAGAGTTTGTTTTTGATGTTGATCTAGCGCTTGCCCGCAGCGATGAGAACCCTGTCTACTATGTGCAATACGCCCATGCCCGTGCCTGTAGCCTTTTGGACCAGGCCCAATCGTCGGTGTCCCAGTGGGTTGCGCGATTCTCCGCAAATACATCCACAGATCCCTCGGCGTTACCCTCGCTCGGCGTTCTTCAGCAGCCGCAAGAAAAGGCACTCTGCATGCGGCTCTCCCAGTTTCCCGAAGTGCTTGCGCAGGCAGCGACCGAACTTTCCCCCCACCTTGTGGCGTTCTATCTGCGGGATCTCGCTGCCGACCTGCACAGCTTCTATAACGCCCATCGGGTCTTGGTGGACGACCGCGCGGTTCGCGAGGCACGTCTCTGTTTGGTGGCTGCGACGGCCGCCATGCTGCGCGAAGGGCTCGACCTGCTCGGCGTCTCGGCGCCTGAACGTATGTAGCCTTGGGCGCAGAGGAGATCCGCTCTCGGTATGATCTGGCTATGGTGAATTCCGTAGCTTCGGCGACCTCGCGCTTTGGGCGTCGGTATCGTCCGCAAAACCCCAACCCGCCCACGGGGCTTGCAATGCTGCCCTTTGTCCTCGGGCTGACGGTGGGCCTGGTGACTGCCGCGGCGGTTGCCCTCTATGTCACTCGAGCACCCGTCCCCTTTGTTGATCGGGGAATTCAGCGGTCTTCGTCTTCCTCGGGAACGGCTGGCCCAACAGGGGGGGTCTCTGAGCCCGTTGCAGGGCCAGGCAGCGGTAGCGTACGAGAGGAAGACAAATCCGAGGGGCGGGCAAAGCCCCCCACCCCCCCACCTACGAGCGCACCCCGTAATGCGCCGAGTACGGGAGCGGCACCGGCCGCCGCCCCTGCCGCCCCCGCAACCGCCCCCGGGGCAGCGGGGTCTGCACCCGCGACATCCGGGGCCGCCTCGCCCGGGCAGCCTTCGTCTGCCGCCTCCGTCAACCAATTCTTTTTGCAGGTGGCCGCCTTTAAGTCTTCCGAGGAGGCAGACCAGATGCGGGCTCGCCTGGCCTTTATGGGCTATGAGGCCCAGATTTCTGAAACCAAGAAAGACAGCCTCGTCTTTTATCGTGTCCGGCTCGGACCCTATCGCAGCTTTGAAGAGCTGAATCGTGCAAAGACCAGCCTCTCTGAGAATGGGCTGGAGTCCACGGTCGTGCGATCTTCCCAGTAGAGGAGAAAGAGTATCCCTATGTCTGCGCCTCTTGGCCATTCTCGCGAACATGCTCAGCGTCGTCGCGCCCTCTTGTCCCAGTCTCTTGGACTGGTCCTTGCAACCGCCTTTGCGCCCGGCCTCTCTGCCCAATCGTTTGACGAAGGGATTGACTACCGCGTCTTGCGTGAGCCTGTTCCGACCGGTTCGCCAGGAAAGATCGAGGTGCTCGAGTTTTTCTGGTATGGCTGCCCCCATTGTCGTAGCTTTGAAAAGCCACTGGCTGCCTGGAAGGCGAGCATCGCGCCCTATGTGGTCTTTCGTAAGGTCCATGTCTCGTTTCGCGAAGAAAGCCACCAGAGGCTCTTCTACACCTTGGAGACGCTGGGTCAGGCCGATCGACTCTCGGGCCGGGTCTTTGATGCCATCCATGTTGCCAAGCAGCCCATGACCGGTCTGCCGAGCCTGAAAGACTGGGCCAAGCAAAACGGCATCGATGCACAGCAGTTCGAGCAGGCCTGGATGTCGTTCTCTGTGCAGTCTCAGATGAAACGCGCCAACACCTTGATGCAGGCGCACCGCATCGACAGCGTGCCGCAACTTTCTGTCAACGGTCGGTATGTCACCTCGCCGGCCATGGTCGGTGGCAGCCATACGCGCGCGCTACAGGTGGTTGACTATCTCGTGAATCTGGAGCGTGTCGCCAAGGGCGTCTAGCCTTCTGTCTCGTTGCCGCGCATTAGCGTGGCATAGGCTTGCTGTCGTGTGAGTCCTGTCGCCCGGGCGATCACTTTGGCGGCAGCGGCCTTGGGCAGCACCTCGGCCAGGGCGTCAATCCAAGGCTGCCAGGCCTCATTCACGTCATTTACGCGCTCTGTGGATTCGCTCTCACCCAGACCAAGCACCGCGGCGGCCGGGGCTGCCCGGGGCGGGATGGCAAAGACGAGCACATACTCCCCCTTGTGTGCCTGAGGGTCTTCTTCCGTCTTCGCACGGCGCCTTTCGTAGAGCGCGGTCAGTGGCCCCCGCCATAGGGTCTCAAATCGCTTGGTCATTTCTTTGGCAAGCAGGGCCGGGGTCGCTCCGCCGAGCACCGCGATACAGTCCGCAAGGCTTGCCTCGAGCCGATGGGGCGATTCAAAGGCCAGGCAGACGCCTCCCACCGATCGCATCGCTTGTAGCCGCTTCTTGCGCTCATGCGGCCGGGCGGGAAGAAATCCCCAGAAGGACCAGGGCCTGTCGTCTTCGGGAAGAAAGCCGCAGACACTGAAGGCCGCAGCCATTGCACTAGCCCCAGGAATGGGCACCACCGTGTAACCATGGGTCCAGGCGGCATCGACCAGACGCTGCCCCGGGTCTGCAATGCCGGGGGTTCCGGCATCGGTGACAACCGCCACCCGCTGGCCGAGGCCGAGCGCCTGAAGCACCGCGTCGGTCTGCGCCGCCTCATTGTGGGCATGTACAGAAAGAAGGCGCTGAGCCCCTGGCTGGATCTGTGCGGCCTGCAGCAGATGGCGGTAGTGGCGCGTGTCTTCGGCACAGACCAGATCTGCCTGCGCGAGCACCTGGCGCGCCCGGGCAGAGAGATCATCTAGATGGCCGATCGGTGTGGCCACGAGGTAGAGGGCCGGTTTTAATTCAGGCATGAACCAGACACCAGACAGGCAGAAAGCCCATCAACGAGGTCAGTGGGCGGAGGCACAGGCGCTGGCCTATTTGCAGTCTCAAGGCCTGGTTCTCTGCGCCCGCAATGTCCGGTATCGCTGCGGAGAGCTTGACCTGATTATGACCCATGGTACGCAGCTTGTTTTTGTGGAGGTGCGGTACCGCGCTCGGTCAGACTACGGAGGCGCCGCCGCCTCGGTGGGGCGTCTGAAACGACAGCGCATCTGGCGCGCCGCCACGCTCTGGCTGCAGGCGCAGCCGGGCCCCGCCCCGGCGTGTCGCTTTGATTTGGTGGTGCTGGGTCCAGGCGGCCTACGGTGGTTACCCGCGGCCTTCTTGGCAGGCGGTCTTCTATAATCGGTTCTTCTTCACGATAGGAGCCCATGCCATGAATACGCGACGCCTTCTGCTCTGTGCTGGAGTTTCCGGGGCCTGCGCTACGGCACTGTCTGGCTGCTTTCCTGTCGTTGCCACCGGCATGGTGGTGGGAGCCTTCTCCTTGTCTGACCGCCGTACCACCGGTGCCCAGGCCGAAGACCAGGCCATTGAACTCAAGGCCTTCGATCGGTTACGTGACCGATTCAAGGGCGAGAAGTCTATCTCTGCCAGTGTGACGAGCTTTAATCGGATTGCCCTGCTCACCGGCAGCGTACCCAATGCCACGGTGCGCGCGGAGGCGGCCGGGGTTATTAGTCGCATCGAGAATGTGCGCCTGGTCATCAATGAGCTGCAGATTGGGTTTCCCCAGAGCACCACGGGCTATGGCTCCGATGTCTTCCTTACCTCACGTGTAAAGCTTGCCTTGCTTGATGATAAGGCGATCAATGCGAATTTTGTGAAGGTGGTTACCGAGTCGTCGGTGGTCTATCTGATGGGCCTCGTTACCGAACGGGAGGCCACGCGTGCGGCGGAAATCACCTCGCGGGTTCCTGGTGTCCGCCGCGTGGTGAAGGCCTTTGAGCTCATTAGCGAGGGCCAGGCCCAGGCCCTGGAATCGGCTGCCAAGGCCGGTCAGGCGCTGCCCGAGACCAAGGGCCAGAATCCGCAGCCCAGTATCCCGGTGCCCGCAACGCCCGCGCCTGCTCCGGCGCCGGCACCACGGTCGTCTTCCGGGGTGGAGGTCATTCCGGTTCGTTAGCGGCGGGGTTACTTCTGTTCGCGCGGCGTCTTTTGCCGCGTTCTCGACTGCGGCGGGCGCATGCGCCTCTGCTGCAAGGACCCGCTAGTCCTTGAGCAGACGCAGTGCGTTGGTGACGACCGCCAGAGAACTCAGTGCCATGGCTGCCCCGGCCAGCGCCGGCGGCAATAGGCCCATGGCAGCCATAGGCAGCGCGAGCAGATTAAAGCCGAAGGCAAAGACCAGGTTTTCAATAATGCGGCGCTTCACGCGTTTGGCAAAGGCCAGCATCGCTGGCACCGCGAGAAGTTTTTGGCTGTTGGTGAGTGTCACATCGGCGGTCTTCAGTGTCAGGCTTGCCCCCGCCGACAGCGCAATGGCGAGATCCGCCTGCGCCATGGCAGCAATGTCGTTCATGCCATCGCCCACCATACCCACGGTCTGGCCTTCCTGCTGCCACTGACGAAGCCGGATCGCTTTGTCCTCCGGATGCTGACCAGCGAGCGCCTGTTCATGGTCTAAGCCCAGGGCAAGGGCAACGGGGGTCACCGCTTCAACACGGTCACCGCTTAAGAGACTGACCTGTAGACCCTGAGCCCGCAGGGCCTTGATCGCCTCTGCCGCGTCTGCTTTAAGGGTGTCGGCTGCCCAGAGACGACCCGCCCACTGGCCGTTCACGGCCACATCGATCTCACTGGCCCCTGGCCATTCGCAGTCTTGGGGTGCGGGTGCGATCCTGTCCTTACGTTCTCCCACGAACCCGGCTACCCAGGTAGATCGGCCAACCAGCACGCGCCCTTGGGCGGTCATGGCCTGTACGCCAAGCCCCAGGGAGACCTCGGGCGGGTCTACCAAAGCGGGCGTCGGACGCCCTGCCGCCTGTGACCAGAATGCCCCCGCAATCGGGTGGGGGTTGCCTTCCTGCGCAGCGGTGGCCAAGGCCAGCCAGTCAGGAAAGTCTTCAGCCCGTACCGCCCGTGGCGCTGTCGATGTCGATGCGAGACCTACCAGGCGAGGGCGGCCCTCGGTAAGGGTGCCTGTCTTATCAAAGACCAGGTGCGTGAGTTCGGCTGCCTTCTGCAGGCTTGTAGCGGAGCGAAAGAGCCAGCCATGTTGCGCAGCGCGGGCAAGGCCGGTGGCAACTGCCATAGGGGTCGCGAGTCCTAGGGCGCAGGGACAGGCAATCACCAAGAGCGCAATGGTCCGTTCTAGCGCGATCGCAAAGCCGGGTCCCCAGAGGCTCTGGCCCAGGAGATTGAGGGCGGCGGTCATGGCCACGAGGGGAACAAACACCGCGGCAACCCGGTCCGCCCAGGCTGCGATCGGGGCACGGCTGGCCAGCGCCGACTGCATCTGTTCGCGCAGCCGTGCATGTCGCCAGTCCTCTGGGTTGCCTTCTACCTGCAGAATCACGGGCGCGAGCACATTAATGGCACCCCCCACCAGACGGTCCCCCACGCCGCGGGCGGCAGGCAGAGACTCCCCGGTGAGTCCCGCCTCATCAAACTCGGAGTTGCCCTCGAGAATGCGTCCGTCGCAGGCGAGGCGGCTGCCCGGACCGACCCATACTCGATCACCCGCCCGAAGCTGCGACGCGGGGACGGCAGAGAGTCTGTCGGGCTGGATGGTCGCAAGCGTACCTTCCGTGTCTTGCAGTCGCATCGCGTTGACCACGGGTTCCTGAAGAAAGGGGGCTAAGGCGGCAAGCGTGCGGGCCTGGGCTCTGGCCTGTAACTTCTGGCCGAGATGCAGCATGGCAATTACCACCACGGAGGCTTCGAAATAGACCGGCCCAGGATCGCCGCGCAGCCAGACGGCCATGGACCAGAGATAGGCGGTGCCGGTACCCAACAGGATCAGGGTCTCCATACTGGCGCGACCATCAGCGACCGACCGCAGCCCTGCGTAGGCGATCGGTGCGCCGATCCAGAGCTGCATAACGGTTGCCAGCAGTGCCTGGATTGCCAAGGGGACAAACCCATGTACGCCGTGCGTGCCCTGCAGCGCGTCTGTGCCCTCCGACAGCTGAGGGCTCCCGATGATCATCGCACCCATCTCTAAGACCATGACGACTAAGGCGATGACCGCCACCACGGTCGGCAGCGCTGCAGCGCCAGCCGCAAGGCGCGATGGGTTCGTCGCCTCGGGGGCGACGGTTCCTGCCGCTTTGCCTTCGTCTCCGCGCGTGGTGTCGCCGCGCAGGGTGTCGCGGGCATGGGAGCCGACGCGGGGTGGTTGTGGTGGCGTGAATGGGCTTGCGGCATAGCCCGCCCGTCGAATCGCGGCCACTGACGCATCGAGGTCGGCCCCATAGACGCGCGCCCGGTGCTCCAGCAGACTCACCTCGGCCCGTGCGCCAGGGATTTTTTCGACGGCTTTCACCACCCGGGCGACGCAGCCCGCGCAGGTCATCCCTTCAATCTGCAGGTCTATAAAGGCCTCTGGCATTACTTTAAGATCCAATCTCTCAAACAGGTGTCTGATGCTGGTTCGCGCGCCGGTGTGGTGCCTGGTACCGAGCAGCGGATCTGGTAACTATTGTGACGGAGGGTGGGATGACGGTTTTCTCTCGGACGTGTTTTCTGCGGGTCTCCCCGCCGGCAGGAGGGCTATCGGGGCGGGCGGGCGCCCTTCTTCTGGGGGCCCTGCTGCTCACCGCCGTTGCTGCCTGGTGGTCTCTGCGCACAACGCCGGCCCCTGTGGTGGAGGGCACAGACCTCACGGGTTCCGCGGTGGCAACTGCGGGCCTCAAGGGCAAGCCCTACCTCATCAATTTCTGGGCTACCAGTTGTGTCACCTGCGTGAAAGAGATGCCCGACATCGTCGCCCTCCACGAGGAGTTCTCGGGCCAGGGCTTTCGCACGATTGCGGTGGCGATGAGTTACGACCGTACCGATTACCTGCAGAAGTTTGTCGAAGATCGGGCCCTGCCCTTTACCGTGGTGCATGACCTGACAGGCGCCTGGGCCCAGGCCTTTGGCGATGTCTCTGTCACGCCCACCACCTTTGTGGTGGATGCCAAGGGCCAGATCGTGAAACGGTATGTGGGAGAACCCGACTTCGGCGCGCTGCGCCGATGGCTCAAGTCGGAACTTGCCACCTAATTGGTGTAGCGCCGCCGCCGCTCTTCTTTAACTGTAGTGATAGAACCCGCGGCCGGTCTTGCGTCCGAGAAAGCCCGCAGCGACCATTTCCTTGAGCAGCGGAGCGGGACGATACTTCGGGTCTTCGAAGTGTTCTGACAACACATTCATGACGGCGAGCAGCACATCGAGCCCGATGAGGTCGGCAAGGGCCAAGGGCCCGATGGGGTGGTTGCAGCCGAGTTTCATTCCCTCATCGATTTCTTCGGGGCTAGCCAGTCCCTCTGCATAGACAAAGACCGCCTCGTTGATCATGGGGCAGAGCAGACGGTTGACCACAAAGCCCGCGCTATTTTTGACGCGTATGGGAGTCTTACCGAGCTCCTTGGCCAGGGACAGTACCCGCTCGGTGGTCTCTGGTGCGGTCTTCAGGCCCTCAATGACTTCGACTAAGGGCATCACGGGCACGGGGTTAAAGAAATGCATCCCCACGAACCGACCAGGATGCTGAATCTGCGCGGCGAGTCGGGTGATCGACAGTGATGAGGTGTTGGTGGCGATGATGGTCTGATTACCTACGACCGACTCGAGTGCCTGCAGAATTTTGACCTTAATCGACTCATTCTCGGTGGCCGCTTCGATGACCATATCCACGCCACGAAGTGCGGAGACCTCGGTGGAGGTGTTTATCCGGGCCATGGCCTGCGCCTTTTGTTCCGCCGTGAGGGCCGCTTTTTTAATCAGCCGGTCTAGGGAAGCGGAGACCGTGGCAATCGCCTTCTCCAGCGCGGGGGCAGACAGGTCTTGCACCACCACATCGAATCCTTTGACCGCGAAGGCCTGTGCGATCCCGTTGCCCATGGTTCCTGCGCCCACTATTCCGATTGATGCCATGTCTGCTCCTTTGCCACGTTAAGAGGTTGAGAAAATTTAAGCCACTGCGGTCTGCCTGCGTGACTGAAACCGATAGATCGCAAGGGTTGCCCGCACCGTAGGCCACCAGCGCACGGGCTCGGTGGTTACCTCCGATTCGCGAAGATAGGCCTTCTGCAGCACTGTCATATTGAGCGAGGACAAGAGCTGCTCGAAATCTTTGGTGGTGGCAAAGTGCAGGTTTGGCGTGTCGTACCACTGAAACGGGAGCCGCTGGTTGACGGGCATGTGTCCGCGCGCTAAGGACACAAGGTGTGACCAATGCCCAAAATTGGGAATGCTCACGATGGCCTGCTGCGCGAGCTGGGCGATCTCCGTCAGGATATGTTCGGTGCGGTGGGTGGCCTGCAGCGCCTGCGACAGAATAACGAGGTCGAATCGGTTGCCGGAGAACATTTCAAGCCCTTCGTCAATATTCGCCTGCACCACGTTCACCCTCTTCTCCAAGCACTTCAAGAGGTTGTCATGGGCGATCTCTGCCCCATAGCCCTGACAGCCCTTGTGCCGCGATAGCCATGCAAGCAGGCTGCCATCCCCGCATCCCAGATCGAGCACACGGGCCCCCTGGGGCACCCAGTCGGCGATACAGGCGAGATCGGGTCGAAGCCCGCCATGGAGGTTTTGGGGGCCTGGTAGGTGGGAGAGACCGTGCCGGTCTGTCAGTGTCTGATGGGGTGTCATCGGGGCACGGCCTGTGCAAAAAGGTCATCGGAAATCTGTGCAAAGTAGGTGCGAATCAGATCGTGGTATCGGCTGTCTGCCATCAGAAAGGCGTCGTGTCCGTGCGGCGCATCGATCTCGGCATAGGTTACCTGGGCATTGTTTCGCATGAGTGCAGAGACGATCTCGCGGGATCGCTCCGGCGGAAACCGCCAGTCGGTGGTGAAAGAAACCAGGCAGAAGGCGGCCTGCGCGGGGGCCAGTGCCGCGGCGAGGTTACCGCCGTGTACCCGGGCCGGATCAAAGTAGTCCAGTGCCCGAGTGATTCGGAGATAGGTGTTGGCATCAAAGTAGCCGGAGAATTTCTCGCCCTGATATCGCAGGTAGGACTCAATCTCAAACTCGACATCGAAGCCGAACCGATAGTTGTCGGCCCCGCGCAGACTACGGCCGAATTTTTGGGCCATATCGTCGTCTGAGAGATAGGTAATGTGGCCAATCATGCGGGCCACCGACAGGCCGTGGCGTGGTACCACCCCATGGGCGTAGTAATGGCCCCCATGAAAGTCGGGGTCGTTGAGAATGGCCCGACGGGCCACCTCGTTAAATGCAATGTTCTGCGCCGAGAGACGCGGGGTCGAGGCGATGACGACCGCATGGGCCACGCGGGCAGGGTAGGCAATCGCCCACTGCATGGCCTGCATACCGCCAAGGCTCCCCCCCATGACCGCCGCAAATCGCTCGATGCCCAGCCGGTCGGCCAGAAGCGCCTGGGCATTGACCCAGTCTTCAACGGTGACCACCGGAAAGTCGCTGCCGTAGGGCCTACCCGTGGCCGGGTTGATGCTCGCCGGCCCGGTAGACCCAAAGCACGACCCCAGGTTGTTCACGCCGATCACGAAGAAGCGGTTGGTGTCGACAGGCTTGCCGGGGCCGATCATGTTGTCCCACCAGCCGATGTCCTCGGGGTTGTCTGGCCGTGTCCCCGCCACATGGTGTGACGCGTTGAGGGCATGGCAAATCAAGACCGCGTTATCGGCCCGCGGGTTCAGCGTGCCATAGGTCTCGTAGGCAAGCGAAAACGGCCCGATCTCTTGACCGCTGAGAAGCCGCAGGGGGCCTGCAAAATCCGCGCGCAGGGCGGTGATCGGGCCCACCGAGGAGGTGGAAGAATTCATGACAGACGGCCTAGCAACGACACACTTTTTTTCATTTTCTCGATTCTTGGTTCGCAACACTGTCGAGGTCTACTTTCAGCCAAGAGGAGAAGCCTGTCATGCGTCGCTCGCCATTGTTGGACGTCTTAACTGCCCACCATGCTCAGCAAGAAAAAACGCCTGCCCCCCAGATTCATGTGCCCTCAGCCGCAGTTGGCACCAGCTATTCTCCTGGAAATCGGCGCAGCCTGCGCCCGGGTGGCACCGCAGTGATTCAGATCCATGTCAAGGAGCCCGAGTCACAGCCGCCTTGGTCGGCCCTCACGCCACGACAATTCGAAGTGCTGCAGTGCCTGGCAGAAGGCAAGCCCACTAAGCTCATCTGTCGCAGTCTCAATATGTCGGAGGGGACGGCCAAGGTGCATATCAGCGCGATTCTGCGGGCCTTTCAGGTGCGTAACCGGGCCGAGGCGGTAGTCGCTGCATTGCGGATGGGCTGGATTCAGACGGTGGTGGGGGTTGCCGCAGAGCCGCAGTCCTAGAACCCACGATGTTCGAGGCTAAATCTGATTGAACTGGGCCAGCGCCGACCGTAAGGCGGCCGTGTCGCCCAGCCGCGTGAGGCGTCGGGCGGGCCGGGCAAGCGCCCCCGCATTGCAGCCCAGCACCTCTTGTTTGACGCGGAGAATTTCCGCCGAGTGCATGGAGAATTCCCGCAGCCCCAGGCCAATCAGAATGCGGGTAAAGCGGGGGTCCCCTGCCATTTCTCCGCAGAGCGAAACCGGCATGCTTGCCCGACCGCAGGCCTGAATGGTGTTCTGAATGAGGCGAATGACCGCAGGGTGCAGGGGGTCGTAGAGATGGGCCACCTCGCTGTCGGTGCGGTCAATGGCCAGGGTGTACTGAATGAGGTCGTTGGTCCCCAAGGAGGCAAAGTCGATATGGGCCAGGAGCCCATCAATCGCAATGGCTGCCGAGGGCACCTCAATCATGGCGCCCACAGGAATGCGGGAATTAAACGCCTGCCCCTGAGACCGCAGGTCTCTCATGGCCTGACCAATGAGCTCTCGTGCCGCGATGATCTCGGGGGGGCCGCTAATGAGCGGCACCAGAATTTTCACCGGCCCAAAGGCCGAGGCCCGCAAGATTGCCCGTAGCTGCACCAGAAATATCTCAGGCTCGGCCAAGCAGAGTCGAATGGCTCGTAGCGCCAAGGCGGGGTTGGCGGGTCGTTCTCGACTGGCCTGCAGGGCGGGAACGTCTTTGTCTGCGCCTGAGTCGAGTGTACGAATGGTGACGGGACGGCCCGCCATAGCCTCTACCACGCTGCGATAGGCGGCAAACTGCTCCTCTTCGGTGGGCATAGAGGTGCGGTTCATAAACAGAAACTCACTGCGCAGCAGGCCGACCCCGTCGCACCCCCGCGAGAGGGCCACCGCCGCATCTTCTGGAAGATCGATATTGGCCAGCAGCGACACCGACTGGCCATCTAAGGTCTTGCTTTCTACATGCCGAATCTGCTCGAGTTGCTGGCGAACAAATGCCTGATGAGCCTGCCGACTGCGATAGGCGGCAAGCGCGGGCTCGTCGAGTGCGCCAAGGACCTCCCCACGCTCGGCATCGAGCACCAGGAGTGCCCCCTGATCGACACGGTGATGCAGCCCTGGTAATCCGACGACGGCTGGCAGGCCCAGGCTTCTGGCAAGAATGGCGGTGTGCGAGGTGGCGCTGCCACTGTCGGTCGCAAAGCCGGCAAAGGCATGTTGTCGAAGCACGAGCATATCGGCAGCAGAAATGTCCCGTGCCACGAGAATCCAGGGTGGCTGCAGTGGATCAAGGGCCTGTGACTGAAAAACCCTGGCCAGGCCGTCGGCGCCTTGCATTGCCTTCAAAATGCGCTCAACCACCTGCTGCACATCGGCTTTACGTTCGCGTAGGTAGGCATCTTCGATTTCATCAAACTGCTCTGAGACAGTCTCAAGCTGTTGCACGAGCGCCCATTCCGCATTACATCGGTCTTCTGCAATGCGCCGCTCGGTCTCATCGATCAGCAGGGGGTCATTGAGCACAATGGCCTGTAGATCCACAAAGGCCCGCAATTCGGCCGCGGGCTCTGTACCGAGCGCCTCACGCAACTCCTCTAGCTCCGCCCCTACCTGGGCCACAGCCGTCCGAAACCGGGCGCATTCGGCGGCGACCTGGTCTTCGCTCAGCACCCGCCGAGGCTGGTCCAGTTGCGCCGGGGCCAGCACCCAGGCTCGGCCAATGGCAAGGGCATCCCCCACTCCGATACCCGAGAGGGACCAGCTCACTGGTCTTCTCCAAATCGGCTCGCCACGAGGGCCACGAGCGCGTCGAGCGCCGCCTCGGACTGCTCTCCCTCGGTGAGGATGGTGATCTCGGTTCCTGGCCCGGCGGCCAACATGGTGACGCCGAGCACGCTCTTGGCATTGACCTTTTTCGTGCCACGCGTCAGCCAGACTTCGCACGGAAACCGCGTGGCCAGCTGCGAGAGCTTCGAGGAGGCTCTCAGATGTAGTCCGAGGGCATTGATGATGGGAACGGTGGCCTGTGGCATGGTGATCCGACTTACAGGGCGTCGTCCTGGCCCGAGATGGTGCAGCAGCTAGTGTGCTCCGACGCACAGAGTTTCTGGTGCAGGTGCTGCGCATCGAGCTCTTTGTAGGTGAGTGCCCGCAGCAGGGTGGGAAGACTCGCCGCTGCGAGCCCCTGGCCGGGATGGTGCTTCAGCCAGCGGGCAATGCCATTGGCGGGCGTCGCGCCGGCGAGGTCGGTGAGCAGCAATACCTCTGTGGGAGACCCCAGCGCCTGCCATCGTGCAGTGATCTGTTTTTCTACCTGCTCCGGAGACTGGCTTGCAAGAACATCAATGACCTCGACTTCATCCAGCCGTCGGCCAAACCCATGGCAGGCCACGGCGTGCAGGGCGGAGGCCAGGGGCGCATGACAGACAAGAAAGAGACGGGTGGCCATGGTCTAGGCAGGGGCCTGCTGCCCAAATTGGTCTTCCAGGGCCAAGATAAACTGGGCTGCCACGTCATGGCCCGTCTGTCGTGTGATTTCTTGAAAACCTGTCGGACTGGTCACATTAATTTCGGTCAGGCAGTCCCCAATCACATCGAGACCCACCAAGAAGAGGCCACGCTTGGCCAATACGGGCCCGAGCGCCTCGGCGATCTCGCGGTCTCGGGCAGATAAAGGCCGCGCCTCACCGCGACCACCGGCTGCCAGATTTCCGCGTGAGGCGCCTTCCGGAGGAATACGGGCGAGACAGTAGGGCACCGCAAGGCCATTGATGAGCAGAATCCGCTTATCGCCCTGGGCAATCTCGGGCAGAAAACGCTGGACCATGATGGCCCGCTGCCCGTGCTCGGTGAGGGTCTCCACAATGACGGGCAGGTTGGGGTCTCTGGCGTGGCTCACGAAGATGCCGGCGCCCCCCATGGCATCGAGGGGCTTATAGACCACCTGGGGATGGTCTTGCGCAAATGCGCGAAGGCTCTGCATGTCATGCGAGACCATCCCCGGCGGTGCCCAGTGGGCAAATTCCAAGACGGCCATCTTCTCGCCATGGTCGCGTAGTGCCTGGGGGCGGTTGATAACAGGCACCCCATGCGCCATGAGCCGATCGAGCATCTGGGTGGCCACTAGGTAGTGGACATCGAAGGGCGGGTCTTTGCGCATGATGGCCAGATCGAGGTCGCCAGGCGCGAGCATGCGCGACTCTGTCACCGTGTACCAGGGGGATGCCGCATCGCCCTGCCAGGGCAGTAAGGTCAGACGCTGGGCTGCGATGGCCACCGATGTCTTCTGCGCATCCCAGCGCGACTGAAAGTCGTCGGGCCCGCAGGCCCAGACCACATGGCCGCGGGCCTGGGCCGCCACCATCATGGCCCGTGTGCTGTCTTTCTCGGGCTTGAAGGTCTGCGGGGGATCGCAGACAAAGAGAATCCGCATGGCCTGGTTACCCGCTAGGCGTCTGCGTTGTCTTCGGTACGACGTGCCGCAGGGTGGGTGGCCTGCAGTTCGCGGGAGGCCGCCAGTAGGGCAAGCCGCGAGATCACCCCGTAGAGATAAAGACGATTGGGCGTGGCATCGGGATTGGCCTCGGCCACTGGCTGCTGGCAGCTCTGTTCAAAGGCCAAGGGAACGAATCGTGCCCCCGGCGCATTCAGATTCTCATCGGGCCCGCGATCGACGTGTACCCGGTAGAACCCACCCACCACAAACCGATCCACCATGTAGACCACGGGTTCGGCTACGGCCTCCCCTTCGGGCTGCGGCACCGTCTCAAATGAATGGACCCCTTCTTGCACCAAGACATCGTGTACTTGAAGGCCTTCTTTGCCGACTGCCATCTTGTTGCGTTGTTTGCGGTTAAGGTTGAGTACCTCCGAGGGGTCTTTGACGGTCATGATGCCCATGCCGTAGGTGCCGGCATCGGCCTTAACGACCACGAAGGGGGTCTGTTGTATCTCGTATTCGCGATACTTGATGCGAATTTTTTGGAGGAGATCAGCTACACGATCGGCCAAGCAGTCTTCGCCCTGTCGTGCATGAAAGTCGATGCCCTGACACCGGTCGAAATACGGATCGATGAGCCAGGGGTCGATCTGCAGACGCTGCGCAAATTCTTGGGCGACCGACCGATAGGCCGTGAAGTGGTGTGACTTTCGACGCGAGGCCCAGCCCGCATGTAGTGGCGGCAAGATGGCCTGTTGGGAGAGCCCCTGCAGCGGAGCGGGCACCCCGGAAGACAAGTCGTTGTTGAGCAGAATAAGGCAGGGGTCAAACCCTGCCACCCCAATGCGGCCCCCGGTACGCACCAGGGGCTCCAGCACCAGTTCGACTTCCTGGCCCGACGGAGTGACGGCCTCAATTGGGGTGGGGCCGGTGAGGTCGGGCAGCAGGCTGCCGACCCGCACATCGAGCCCAGCTTGTTTTAGCAGGCTTACCAGTCGTGCGACGTTGGCAAGATAGAAGACATTGCGGGTATGGTTCTCGGGAATCACTAAGACCCGAGCGATATCTGGACAGTGGTTCTCGACGCTGGCCATCAGCGCCTGCACCGTAACCGGCAGAGCAGCCTCACTCAGATTGTTAAAGCCTCCCGGAAACAAGTTGGTGTCTACCGGGGCGAGCTTGAAGCAGGCATTACGCAGGTCTACGGAGCTGTAGAAGGGCGGAGGATGTACACGCCACTGCGCACGAAACCAGTGTTCAATTTCGGTGCTGTGGGCAAGTACGCGCTTTTCTAGACCGATCAGCTGGCCGCAGAGGTGTGTCTGTAGTTGAGGCGTCATGCTCCCGATTGTAGCGGGGCTGTCTGCCAGACCGTAGAAATAAAAAACCCGCAGTGCCGTCTGAGGCGCACTGCGGGTCAAGGGGTCGTCGTACTGGAGGAGAGACCCTTAGGAGGAGAAATGCAACCGTTAGAGGTAGTAGGCCTTCTCACCGTGTGAGCTGACATCGAGCCCTTCGCGCTCTTCTTCTTCAGAGACGCGCAGACCGACCACCAGCTTCACGATAAATAGGGCAATCACCGAGACCACTGCAGACAGAATGATGGTGGTGATCACCGCCTCTGTCTGAATCGCCACCTGGGTGCCGATGGAATACTCACCCACCTTATCGGCCACGTAGTCATACACGCCCGTTCCGCCCAGCGAAGGTGCTGCGAACACGCCTGTCAGAATCGCGCCGATGATGCCGCCCACGCCGTGAACACCGAAGACATCGAGCGAGTCGTCTGCCTTCAGAAGCTTCTTCAGACCCGTCACGCCCCAGAGGCAACCAAAGCCTGCGGCAAGACCAATGACCAGCGCACCGCCGACACCCACAAAACCCGCCGCAGGCGTAATGGCCACGAGACCGGCAACCGCACCAGAGGCCGCGCCAAGCATTGAGGGCTTATCGCGGAAGATGGACTCACCCAACGTCCAGGCCACGATGGCTGCCGCGGTCGCAAAGAGCGTGTTGGTGACTGCCAGCGCGGCAACACCGGTGGCTTCCAGGTTCGAGCCGGCGTTAAAGCCAAACCATCCCACCCAGAGCATGGCGGCACCGACCATCGTGAGGGCCAGGTTGTGCGGGGGCATGGGCTCTTTGCCATACCCCACACGCTTGCCGACCATGTAGGCCGCGACCAGGCCGGCAATACCCGCGTTGATGTGCACGACCGTGCCGCCTGCAAAGTCGAGCGCCCCTTTGGCCCAGAGCGCACCTGCGGCAGCAACGACCGCGTCGAGTGAGGCAGAGTCCCCCACCTTAATCGCATCCGGACCATCCCAATACCAGACCATGTGGGCGGTGGGAATGTAGGCAAAGGTGAACCAGATCACCAGGAAGAGCAACACTGCGGAAAATTTAATACGCTCTGCGAAGGCCCCAACGATCAGCGCACAGGTAATCGCCGCGAAGGTTCCCTGGAAGGCCACAAACATCAGCTCGGGAATCACAACGCCCCGGCTGAAGGTCGCCGCCACGGATTCCGCGGTGATACCTGACAGAAGAATCTTGTCAAAGCCGCCGAAGTAAGGACTACCGCCGGTAAAGGCCAGGGAGTAGCCATAGATAGCCCAGAGCACAAAGATCATCGAGGCGCCCACCATTACCTGCATGAGTACCGAGAGCATGTTCTTGGCGCGTACCAGGCCGCCATAGAAGAGGGCCAGGCCAGGCACAATCATCGACATCACCAGCACGAAAGACAGCATCATGTAGGCCGTATCCCCCTTGTTGGGGACAGGGGGTGGGGGAGCAGCCGCCGCAGCCGCGGCAGCGGCGGGGGCATCGGAGGCAAGCGCCAGAGATGCCACGCCGAAAGTGCCGAGCGCCGCCAGTGCGGGTACGGCATATTTCGTGAGACAAGAAGTTGCGATTTTCATAAAAGCCTCATGTAAAAAAGTGTCAGCCCAGAATCAGAGGGCGTCTTTACCGTTCTCGCCGGTGCGGATGCGGATCACCGATTCGAGACTGGTGATGAAGATCTTCCCGTCGCCAATCTTTCCGGTGCGGGCGGCGTTCTCGATGGCCTCAACTGCCTGGTCCATCATCTCGTCGCTGACAGCGACCTCGACCTTCACCTTGGGAAGAAAGTCCACGACATACTCCGCGCCACGATAGAGTTCGGTATGGCCCTTTTGGCGGCCAAATCCTTTGACCTCGGTCACGGTAATACCTTGCACCCCGATACCCGAGAGGGCCTCACGGACCTCGTCGAGCTTAAAGGGCTTGATCACTGCGGTGATAAGTTTCATGAGTGTCCTCGAGTAAAGAGAGGGTGGTAAAAGGGGCGCGTCGCCGCGCCCCGTGGGTAATGGTTAGAAAGATTTGGAAACGGTGAGAATAGTTTTGGCCTCATAGAGCTTGGTCGTCCCATTCTCCCCAGCGGTGAAACCCGTTTTCTCGGCCGCGGATAGCCCTGACGTTCCCACATAAGCGAGCGTTACTGAGAAGTCAGAGGGGAGTGCGTAAGAGAGCCCCACAGAATAGTCGTTATAGGTCGGGTTTCCCGCTCCTTTAACCGTCTGTTCGCCGAAGCTTGCAGAAATTGCAGCCTTCTCCGACAAGGGGAACTTTGCGCTTACGAAGTGATATGTCGAGTTTTTTGAACCTGGAAACGCAAACCACAAATCACTTGTTTGAGAAAACTTGTAGGAGACGGGCCCGAAACTCAGTCCCACGTAGTATTCGAGGGTGTTTGGCTTCTTCCCGCTACCCCCTACCGTGGTTCCTGGGTAGAAGTACTGCAGAGCGCCGATATCAATACCAAGCCCCATGGGTAATGACGTACTGTAGCCGCCATAGACATCAATTTCCTGTCCGTTACCCTCGAAGTTCGCCCAATCAGACACGTTAGAGGTCCAGGTTCCAAGGTACAGGCCCGATCCATGTTTTACATCGAAGCCGCCCTGTGCAGCCATTTTGTTGTCCGTCTGCGAGATACCGCGGTACTTATAGTTGCTGGTAAACCCGAAATTCCCCGAAATGGAAAGCCCCGACTCAGCTGCCTGGGACGACAAGGGAAGGGCGAGTGCGGCCATGGTTACTGCGAGAAGTGTCTTTTTCATCGTTGATCTCCAAAAGAGGTGGAAGAGGTGGAAGAGGTGCAGGACCTTTGTAGCGATTTGTATGCCAGCCCCAAAATCTTGAAAAACACCTGTAATTGCCCAGGGTTGCCCCCAGAACTGGCGGATTTTGGTGCTGAGCGGCCGATTAAGTAGCACCAAAAGCGTGCGTCACGCACCAGGGGCGATCGGTTGCTCCGATGTCCTTTGGGGCCAATTACTGGTACTGTTTTGGGCATGAAGCCTTTCTCTATGCCCGAACTGCCCCCCGTCTTGACCGATATGCAGCGGCGGATTTCCGAGTTCATGGGGTCTCATTCGGCCACCGACCTACAGGGCCCCTTGCGCCAGGCCCTCGAGTCCGCCCTGCAACGCATGGACCTGGTCACCCGCGAGGAATTTGCCCAGCAACAGCGACTGCTTGCCCTCGCAGAAGAGAAGATTGCTGCCCTAGAAGCGATGCTGGCCGAACAGGCCGACGCTCGTTCTAGCGAACGTTCGCGTAATACCTAATACCTAATGCCTAGGCACTTCGGCCCCTAGTCGACGCATCTGGGGCGCTGAAGACTCGGGGGCATGACGACTGCCCTTTCCCATACCCATGTCTTATCTGGCCTGTCCACCCAACCAGTACGCGTAGAGGCCGATCTCGCCAACGGCCTGCCGCAGTTCTCGATTGTGGGTCTCCCGAGCACTGCCGTACGCGAAGCACGCGATCGGGTGCGCGCCGCACTGGTGAATGCGGGCTTCGGCTTTCCCGATCGCCGCGTCACCATTAATCTTGCGCCAGCAGACCTTCCCAAAGACTCTGGCCGGTTCGACCTTGCCATTGCCTTGTCTATTCTTGCGGCCTTTGAAAAGATCCCCGCGCCGGCCTTGCGGCGCTGGGTCTTGGCGGGCGAACTCTCACTCTCAGGTGAGCTACTCCCCATCCGCGCAGCCTTTGCCTACGGGCTGTCGGTGGTCCGCGGGCTGCGGGGCGCCGATGCGATGACCCCGATGGTCCCGATGACCCTTATGGCACCTGCGGCCAATGCCGCTGAGCTCGCCCTGCTGGGGTCGGATGCGCCGATTGTCTGTGTGGCCACCCTTGCAGAAGCCTGTGCGGTCGTGCAAGGACGGCTGCCTGGCCGCCAGCCTGCGGCGTTCTCTGCGACGAATATTTCCGGCGCATCGGGTCCAGCCAAGGCGGCACCACCCGTAAATGAGGCGGCGATGGCTGAGCGGCCTCTACGGTGGGAATCGGTGCGTGGCCAAGAAGAGGCGCAGTGTGCGGCGATGGTGGCCGCTGCCGGTCACCATAGCCTGCTGCTTTTGGGCCCGCCTGGCGTAGGTAAGTCGATGATTGCCGAGCGCCTGGTGAGTCTGGTCCCGGCGCTTCAGACCGCAGACGCCCAAGAGGTCTTGGCCCTGCAGAGTCTAGAGGCCCCTGCAACGGCCGATCCCGCCGTGGCGCTACTTCAGCGCCATCGCCTCTGGCGGCGCCCCCCATTTCGCGCGCCGCACCACACCACCTCTGCGAAGGCCTTGGTGGGCGGTGGCAATCCCATTCGTCCTGGGGAGATCTCGCTTGCTCATCGTGGGGTGCTCTTCTTAGACGAACTGCCCGAGTTCTCGCGAGACGCCTTGGAGTCGCTGCGTGAGCCCCTGCAGACGGGTGAAGTTCGGGTGGTGCGGGTCCGCGAACGACAGACGCTTCCGGCGCGGGTGCTTCTGGTGGCTGCGATGAACCCCTGCCCTTGCGGCTTTTACGGCGTCAAGCAGGGCAAGAAGTCTTGTCGATGTACCGCAGAGCAAATCGCCCGTTATCAGGGGCGGCTTTCTGGCCCCCTGCTAGACCGTTTTGATCTCGCGGTCATGCTGCAACCGGCCTCAGAGCGGGCAGGGGGCGAGGGCATTGGTGGAGGGTTGTTCTCTTCTTTGATGAACACTGACGGCCAACTCCTTTCGACCGAGGAGCGGCAGCAGGCGGTCTGCACGGCACGGGAACGCGCGCTTGCTCGCCAGGGCTGCCCCAATGCACACCTCGCCCCTGAGGTGCTCGACCGTCTTGGTGTTATTGCCCCAGAGGCGCAGGGCCTGCTCGCCCAGTTTATTGCCCGCACGGATGCGAGTCTGCGCGTGGCTGACCGCCTTACGCGCGTGGCGATGACCCTGGCTGACCTTCAGGGCGCTGATCGCGTGGAGGTGTCTCAGATGGCCCAGGCGATTGATCTTCGACGTGGACTTGATAGGCCGGCTGCCCTGGCCGAATAAGCCAGAGCAGGGCGAAGGCCTGCATGCCTACCCAGATGCCAAAGGCGAGCCGCATGGCATCCACCTCAGGCATCGCGAGTGTTCGAAAGAAGTCAATCAGTAGCCCGAGTCCCCACTGCACGGCAAAGGCGCCCATGAAGACCAGAAAATTAAAGCTAGTGCTCGCGCGGCCGGAAAGGGACTTCGGGAAGACCAGTGCGAAGCGGGTGTAGCTTAGGGTGGTCACGCCAGCGGCGAGGAAGGTTAGCCCCCAGCCAATAAGCGGATGTGGCCAGAGACCGAGTACGGCGCTTGCACTAAAGACGAGCTTCATGACCAGGCCGCCCACCATAAACCGGAAAAGACTCGGGCCGGGGTGAATGACCCGACCGGCGAGTGAGGCCACCGTGAGGTGGGAGGCCGTGACCCCCAGCGTGAGAACGAACAGTCCCCAGGCCGCCTCGGCATTTGAAAACCCCTCCACGACTCTGAACCAGGGGCCAAGCCAGAGCCCGTGCAGCGCCAAGAACCCGCCGAAGGTGACCACCGCAAAGGGGAGCATTCGCCAAAACTCGTGGTGCGAAAAGATCGTATCTAAGCCTTCCCGGGTATCGGCCCAGAGGCCCTTAGGGCGGCCTGCAGAGGAGGTGAGCGGCACGGGGGGCAGCAGCCAGAGGATGGCCAGCGCAGACAGTCCAAACAAACCAGCCAGTATCCAGAAGACGCCTCGCCAGGTTGTGACCTGCAGGAGCCATTCCACCGGCAGCGTGGCGCTTAACGCGCCAATAGATCCCACCACAAGCATGGCTGAGGCAAGTGGTGCCTGTAGACGGTCGACAAAGAGCATCCGAAAGGCCTTGTAACCCGCCATTAAACAGGCCGACACGCCGATGCCAATAAGGGCGCGGCCGATCCAGAGCATCCAGAAATCGTTGGCCACAGCCGTGAGGGCGCAGCCCAGAAGGGCGATGATGAGCAGGCTACCCTCGACCCGTCGCGGCCCATACCGATCGAGTAAGACCCCAAGGGGAATCTGCATGGCTGCAAAGGCCAAGAAGTAGGCACTGGCCAGTAGCCCAAGTTCTGCGGCCGAGAGGCCCAACTCGTTCACCAGTGGGGGAGAAAGCACCGCATTGATGGTGCGCAGCGCGTACGACAGCGCATAGCCAAAACCGAAGGGCCAGAAGACGGCAAACAGGGAGGCCGAAGCCTGCTGGCGTGACATGGGAGTTAAGCCCGCGGCTGGCCGACGACTACGGAGGACAAAAACTGTTCTGCGGCCTCTTGTTCAAAGCCTTCAGCAGGCCCTACGACCTTGGCCTCGATCACATAGGGCGGCCGTATCCAGGTGCGCATCCAAAGGAGTGCCGGTACGGGGGCGGCCTGAGGCTGCAGCCGCAGGCGACCCGTGGCCGCGAGGCCCTGCTGCCCCTGGGGGGGCGATGGTGCCCCCGCCGCCTGCAGCGCCCGCGTTCCCTCAATGTTGCGCAGCATGGCTTCTTCAAGGCCGCGGGCGAGCCCTTGGAGCGCCTCTTGCGGCATCGGCTCCTGGGGCTCGGCCAGGCCGAGGGTGAAACGCTGCTCGTCAATGACCGCAGCCCAGAGGGTGAGGCTGATCATGCGAGTCTGATTCTCAATCGGTAGGGGAAGTGTTCGGCGAAAAGAGACAGGCTTGGCCGGGAAGCTCGCCGCCCAAAGGCCTTGGGGATCTCGCACATCGCGCCAATTCAGGCGCGGCGTGCAGCCAGAGGCCAGCAGGCTGCCTAGCGTTGCGAGACAAGAGGCATAGCCAATAAATTGTCGTCTGTGAGGAAGAGCGATCTCACCAGAGCCAGTCTTCATCGGATCGGGATGGAGGGTGCTGGGCTAAGCCCGCTCCCAGACCACGGGTTCGCCCTCTGCGCGGGCAAGACGAACCATCTGTAGTACGGGAACCAGCCGGCGCGAGAGGCCGACAGGAAACTCTTGTGAGGAGAGGTCATCGAGTCGTCCCTCTGCCTGGGCCTGTTCGCGGGCCTGGCCAAATGCTTTTTCTGCACGCGCATCCTGATCTTTGGAAGACTGCAAAAGCGCCTCAAGTTCAGCCTGCAGAATAGGCAGACGGTCCGCTGTCCAGATACCCGGTGCGTGGAGTTCTTGTTTAAGTGCCTTAAAGACCTGCTCAGCCACCGGGTCGGTCATGACAAAAGAGGCTGACGCCTTACTCAGGAATCGAATCATCGCCCGAGTTTACGGCAGAAGCGGAGCGAGTCGGCGGTCGGCCTCTTCTTTGTTACACCCGACGCGTTGAACATAACTGTCCCGCTGATCAAGGCCGATAGGCCCCAGGTTGAAGTACTGGGCCTCGGGACGCCAGAAATAAAAACCGCTGACCGCTGCGGCCGGAAGCATGGCGAGGTTTTCGGTAAGCCGCATGTCGATGTCCGCAGCGTTTAATAACGCAAACAAGTCCTGCTTCACCGCGTGGTCGGGGCAGGCGGGGTATCCGGGGGCGGGCCGAATACCTTGGTACTTCTCTGCGATGAGCTCTACATTGGTGAGCGACTCGTGCGCGGCATAGCCCCAGAACTCGGTGCGAATCCGTTGATGTAGCCGCTCGGCAAAGGCTTCGGCCAGGCGGTCGGCGAGTGCTTTAACCAGAATGGCGTTGTAGTCGTCGCCCTTGGCCTCATAGTCTTGGGCAATTTTTTCTGCGCCGTGAATGCCCACCGCAAAGCCGCCAAGGTAATCGCGTACGTCACCTGTGGAACTGGCATTCGTGGGGCTAGCAGCGTTACTTGGCGCACTTTGTAAGGCCGGTGCGACATAGTCTGCGAGGCACTTGTTGGGCTCTCCGCGGGGCTTTTCTGTCTGTTGGCGTAGGCCATGCCAGGTGAGCACAGGCTGCTGCAACGACTCATCGGCATAGACCGTAATATCTTCGGGCGCCGTGCGGCGGGCGGGTAAGAGTACAAACGCTCCATGGGCGGCAAGCCGGCGGCCCTCGATAAGTCGGGCGAGCATAGCCTTCCCATCGGCATACACCTGGCGCGCCTGGGCGCCAACGATCGCATCGTCAAGAATGGCAGGGAAGGAGCCTGCCAGATCCCAGGTCTGAAAAAAGGGCGTCCAGTCGATGCACTGGGCGATTTCGTCTAAGGGGTACGACTTTAAGACCCGTCGCCCGAGGGCGCGCGGGGTGGGTACAGGCTCTGCCAGGTTGATGGTGGCGGCGTTGGCACGGGCGGCCTCTAGCGAGAGCATCTTGGTGGGGTTCTTCGCGGCATGCCGCTCGCGCAGCTTCGCATAGTCTTTGAGCACCTCGCCGAGGTAGGCGCCCTTCTGGGTGGCGTCGCTGGTGAGCGACTGGGCCACGGGCACCGACCGTGAGGCATCGGGCACCCAGATGACGGGGCCAGAATAGTGCGGCGCAATCTTCACGGCCGTATGCACCCGCGAGGTGGTCGCCCCACCAATGAGCAGGGGAATCTGCCGGCAACGGCACCATTCGTCGCGCTCCATCTCGCGGGCCACATGGGCCATCTCTTCGAGCGAGGGCGTGATGAGCCCCGAGAGCCCAATGATGTCGGCGTTATGGTCTTTAGCGGCCTGGAGAATCTGCTGGGCAGGCACCATCACACCGAGGTTGACCACCTCAAAGTTGTTGCACTGAAGTACGACGGAGACGATGTTCTTGCCGATGTCGTGGACATCGCCCTTCACAGTGGCAAGGATCATCTTGCCTTTGGCCTGTGTGGTGCCACTGGCCTTCTGCTCTGCCTCGATGTACGGCACGAGATGGGCCACGGCCGCCTTCATCACCCGCGCCGATTTCACCACCTGCGGCAGAAACATCTTGCCCTCGGCAAAGAGGTCGCCCACGACATTCATGCCATTCATGAGCGGGCCTTCAATGACCTCAATCGGTCGGCCGCCACGGGCAGCAATCTCCAGCCGCATGGTCTCGGTATCTTCGACGATGAATTCGGTGAGCCCATGCACCAGGGCATGCTCTAGCCGCTTTTCTACCGTCGCATCACGCCAGGCGAGCTTTTCTTCTTCCTTCTTGCAGTCGTTTTTCAGGCGCGCGGCGAATTCGATCATGCGCTCGGTGGCATCGGGTCGGCGCGCCAGCACAATATCTTCAACATGCGTGCGCAGTTCGGGGTCGAGGTCTTCGTAGACGCCGAGCTGCCCAGCATTCACAATGCCCATGGTCATGCCAGCCTTCACCGCATGGTAGAGAAACACGGTGTGAATGGCCTCCCGCGCCGGGTCATTGCCGCGGAAAGAAAAGCTTACGTTCGACACCCCACCAGAGACCTTGGCATGGGGCAGGTTCTGCCGAATCCATTGGGTGGCCTCAATAAAGTCGATGGCATAGCGATCGTGCTCTTCGATACCGGTGGCAATCGCAAAAATATTGGGATCAAAAATAATGTCTTCGGCAGGAAAGCCCACCGTCTCGGTGAGAAGCCGATAGGCACGCGCACAGATCTCTTTGCGCCGTGCGAGGCTATCGGCCTGACCCTGCTCATCGAAGGCCATCACAATCACCGCTGCACCGTACTTGCGACACAACGCCGCCTGGCGCAGAAACTCCGCCTCACCCTCTTTCATGGAGATGGAATTGACAATGGCCTTGCCCTGCACGCACTGCAGGCCCGCCTCGATGACACTCCATTTTGAGGAGTCGATCATGATGGGTACGCGGGAGATATCGGGCTCGGAGGCAATCAGGTTGAGAAACCGGGTCATGGCGGCCTGCGAGTCGAGCATGGCCTCGTCCATGTTGACATCGATCACCTGTGCGCCGTTTTCTACCTGTTGTCGGGCGACATCCACGGCCTTCTCGAACTCACCTGCAAGAATGAGGCGCGCAAACTGCTTCGATCCGGTGACATTGGTGCGCTCGCCCACATTCACAAAAAACGAAGTCTCATCGATATTGCAGGGCTCAAGCCCCGAGAGCCGCAGCTTCGGTGCGATGTCAGGAAGAATGCGCGGGCTGTAGGCCCTCACGGCTTGTGCAATGGCCGCAATGTGTTCGGGGGTGGTGCCACAGCAGCCGCCCACCACATTGACCCAGCCCACTTGGGCAAACTCTTTGAGAAACCCTGAGGTAATGGGCGGGGTCTCGTCAAAGCCGGTGGGAGCCATGGGGTTGGGCAGCCCGGCATTCGGATAAATACAAATCGGTGCATCGGCCAGTCGCGAGAGTTCTTCGACATACGGCCGCATCAGTGCCGCACCGAGTGCACAGTTGAGCCCAATCGTGATGGGGCGGGCATGGCGCACACTGTTCCAGAAGGCTTCAACCGTCTGGCCAGAGAGAATCCGGCCCGAGGCATCGGTGACCGTGCCCGAGATCATGACCGGGAGCCGCTGGCCGATCTCTTCAAAGACGGTCTCGAGCGCAAAGATTGCCGCCTTGGCATTGAGCGTATCGAAGATGGTCTCGATTAAGAGCAGATCAACTCCGCCCTCGATCAGTGCGCGGGCCTGTTCGGCATAGGCCTGGGCCAAGGCCTCAAAGCTCGTGTTGCGGGCGCCCGGGTCGTTGACATCGGGTGAGATCGAGGCGGTGCGGGGCGTGGGGCCGATGGCGCCAGCGACAAATCGCGGATGTTCGGGCGTAGAAAACTGGTCGCGTGCGGCACAGGCTACGCGCGCGGAGGCGTGGTTCATCTCCACCACGAGTGCAGCAAGTCGGTAGTCTTCTTGCGCGATGGTCGTCGCGCCGAAGGTGTTGGTCTCAATAATGTCAGCACCGGCCGCGAGGTACTGGGCATGAATCTCTTGAATGAGGCCGGGCTGTGTGAGGCTCAAGAGCTCGTTGTTGCCCTTGACCTCGATGCCGCTCTCGAGGGCTTTCTCTAGTGCCTGCGCCGCGCGCCCTGCGAGGGGCACTGCCTGCGAGCCAGAGCGTCCCTGGTAGTCGGATTCGCTGAGCTTGTACTGCTGAATCATGGTGCCCATGGCCCCATCGATGATGAGGATGCGCTGGGCGAGCGCGGTCCGCAGTCTGCCAAAGGCGGGTGACTCGGGAAGCGCCTTGGCCCCGACCCCTTGGCCTTGCGTGCCTACAGCGGACGAAAGGTGGCCGTGTTCGGTGGCGTGAAATGCGGTCAAGCTTTTAGCCCATCGAGATAGCAGACCAGACCATCGGCATTGAGTCGAAGATCCACATCGAGCAGGCGACGCAGTTCGGCGTCGGAGAGAGTGACACCCTGGGACCGGGCCTCGCCGAACAGAAGCGTCTGAAGGTCTGCCTCGATCGCGCGCGCGCGTTGCAGGCCCTTGTCTGCATGCCGGTGGGCGATCTCCACGTACCGATCGACCTGACCAAGCAGAAATTGTCCCGCCTCTTGCACGGTGCGTAGCTCTGCGTAATGGGTGAGATAGACTGCCCGCGGGGTGCTCTGCATCACCCGCGTGATCGAGGCTTTCATGGCCTGTGGATCAAACTGCGAGGGGGTACACGAGACAAAAATATAGGGCCCCTGCGCTGTGTCGAGATCACGATAAGAAATGCCAAAGGTGTCTCCGGTAAAGACACTCTGGCTCTGGGTGTCCACGATAAAGACATGGTGCTTGGCGTGCCCGGGGGCATCCCAGAAGACAATGCGCCGTCCGGCCAGAGAAATTTCCGCCCCTTCTGGGGTCTCGATGATGCGGCTGGGGTCAATCGGGGTGAGGCCACCATAGTCGCGCTGTGCAACCTCTGGGGAGTAGACCTGGCAGACCGCCTCCCAGAGTTTGGAGGGATCGATCATGTGCCGTGCCCCTCGCGGATGAATGGTGACTCTGGCCTGGGGGCATTGTTGAAGCAGGGCCCCTGCACCCCCCGCATGGTCGAGGTGCACATGGGTGAGGACAATAAAATCGACAGCCTCAGGCCCCAGGCCTAGGGCCTTGAGGGAATCCAGTACATAGGGCACAGAGTACTGGGTGCCGGTATCAATCACGGCTACCCGGCCCTTCTCCACAATCAGATGAATCGCATCAAACTCGTGGCGTGTGTAGCGTGAGTCCAGGCCGTAGATGCCTTGACCAAAGGCGCGTAGACCAGGCGCGATCTCCTTGGCATCCCGATGGTGGTGGTGCATGTGCATGACAAAAACCCCTCTTCTCTTAACCGGCTTCTTGCTGAAGAATATCGCGCGCGGCCCGCTCGGCCAGCAACATGACGGGCGCATTGGTGTTTCCCGAGGTGATCGTGGGCATGGCCGAGGCATCCACGACCCGTAGCCCGGCGACACCGCGCAGCCGAAAGCTGGTGTCCAGCACGGTGTTCGATTCCGCACATTCTCCCGTCTCACTCACCCGCCCCATGGCGCAGGTGCCTACTGGATGAAAGATTGTGGTGCCGAGTTCGCGGGCGGCCTGCTGTAGGTCGGTCTCAGAGGTCTTTTCTGGGCCAGGGAGATACTCTTCTGGCGAGAAGTGTGCAAGCGCAGGGCTTGCCATGATGGCCCGGGTGAGACTGAGCCCACGCACGGCCTTTCGCAAGTCGTCCTCGGTGGGCAGGTAGTTGCACTGAATGGCCGGTGGGGTGAGGGGATCAGGGTGTTGAATGCGCACCGAGCCGCGAGAGGTCGGCCGCAGGTTACAGACCGACGGGGTAATGGCATCAAAGCTATGGAGAGGCTCACCAAATTTCGGCAGAGACAAGGGCTGCACATGCCACTCCAGGTCGGCCGAGGCCTCGTGGGGGCTACTCTTCGCAAAGGCGCCCAAAGTGGAGGGCGGCATGGTCATGGGCCCCGTGCGAGAGAGGAAATACTGTGCTGCCATACCAAACCGGGTGAGCGGGTTGCTGTAGAGGCTATTGACCGTGCGCGCACCCTGGACTTTGTAGACCGTACGAATTTGTAGATGGTCTTGCAGGTTCTCGCCCACCCCGGGGAGGTCAGCGACTACGGGCACCTGCATCTCTGACAAAAGGGCGGCTGGCCCAATGCCTGAGGCCTGCAAGAGTTGCGGCGTACCGATGGCCCCAGCGGCGAGAATAATCTGCTTACGGGCACGGACCTCAATGCGTTGTCCGTCCTGTATCACCCGAATCGTGCGGGCCCGATGCTGTGCCTGGGCCCAGGCACCCTTGTCAGTGCTTCTGCGCTCGCGGTTTTCTTCAAGACCAACGCCGAGAACCTGGGTGTTGGTCCAGACCACGAGGTTCTGGCGGTGGCTGATGGGATGCAGAAAGGCGTCGGCCATTGACCAACGTCGACCTCGCGCCTGGGTGACATGAAAATAGGCGCAGCCTGCGTTGTCGCCGCGATTGAACTCTGCAATGGGCTCGATGCCCTGCTCGGCAGCCGCCCGCTGCCAGGCATCCAGGATGCGCCACTTGACCCGGGGCGATTCCACCCGCATCTCGCCCCCCGTACCGTGCCAGGCATTGGCGCCGCCAAAAAAATTCTCTAAAGACTTGTAGATCTCAAGGGTCTGGCCAGCCTCGCCCTGCCAGCGCCAGCGCTCGTCGCCCGTGGCCTCGGCCCAACGATCATAGTCGGTGGCCTGACCCCGCATGTAGATCATGGCGTTAATAGAAGAGCAGCCCCCGATGACCCTTCCCCGCGCGTAATGGATGGATCGCCCGGCAAGCCCTGGGTCTTCGGTGGTCTTGTAGCACCAGTCGGTTCGGGGGTTACCGATGGTGTAGAGATAGCCCACGGGGATCTTGATCCAGAACCAGTCGTCTTTGCCGCCTGCCTCGATGAGCAATACCCGGTGCCCCCTCTGCGCGGAGAGTCGATTGGCCAGAAGGCAACCAGCGCTTCCCGCGCCGACGATAACGGTATCGAATTCGAGTTGACTCATGCTGTGGATCAGACCGTGCGAAGACCGGGATCAACGCCCGAGGCGATGGAGTTCCGGTCGGTTTCTAAAACGAAGCTCTTCTGGATAGGGAAATACATCGTCCAAAATACCGTGCTCGATGCGGTCCTGCTGCGCCTGCCAATAGCGCGCATCAAGCAGATCGGAATGGTACTTCATGAAGGGCGCGCGAAGCCGCGGTTGCCCCAGCAGAAACTGGGCAAACTCCTCGGGAAAGACATCGTTGGGCCCTACCGTATACCAGGGCTCACTCGCCATCTCGTCTTCGGGTGTACGCGGCGGTGGAATCTTACGAAACCGACACTCGGTAAGGTACTGGATTTCATCGTAGTCATAGAAGACCACGCGCTGGTGACGGGTCATCCCAAAATTCTTATAGAGCATATCGCCGGGGAAGATGTTGGCCGCCACCAGCTGCCGGATCGCGTCCCCATATTCCCGTACGGCGTGATCCACCTGGGCCTCCGTGGCGTGCTCGAGGTAGAGGTTCAGTGGAATCATGCGCCGCTCAATGTAAAGATGTCGGATCACAATCCGGTCGTCGACCTCGTCGATCATGCTCGGGGCGAGCGTCTTGATTTCCTGAATGAGGGCGGGGTTAAACCGGGCCCGGGGAAAGTCTACGTTGGAGTACTCCCAGGTATCTGCCATGCGGCCCGCCCGGTCGTGGAGCTTGACCAGCTGGTACTTCGAGGCAATATGCTCGCGCGAGACATCCTTGGAGCGCACATCTTTAATGATCTTAAAGACATAGGGGAAGGAAGGCAGGGTGAAGACCAGCATCACCAGCCCCTTAATGCCTTCGGCCACACAAAACAGATCGTTGGAGTGCTTCAGATGATGCAAAAAGTCGCGATAGAAAAGGGTCTTGCCTTGTTTCTGCAGCCCGAGCATGGTGTAGAGCTCGCTATTAGGCTTGTGGGGCATCAGGGTTCGCAGAAAGTGCACATAGGCGGACGGCACTTCCATATCCACCATGAAGTAGGCGCGGGCAAACGAGAAGAGCACCGAGATCTGTTCGGCATTAAAGATCACGGTGTCAAGAAACAGGCGGCCTTTGGCGTCACGCAGAATCGGGACGGCAAAGCCGAGGGGCACCCCGTCATTCATGATCCTGCCGATGAGGTAGGCCCCCTTGTTACGGTAGAAGAGGGAGCGCAAGACATGGATCTGGATATCGATCTCGGTATGAAATGGCCGGGAGAGTTCCGCACAGGCCGCCTTCACCACGAGCCTGAGATCGCGGTCGATGTCTTGCCAGGGACAGGCCATACCGAGGTCTACTGCGATATCCATGAGGCATCGCCGCAGGCCCGTGGTGCGCGGGTAGTAGATGCGATAGGACGGCGGATCAGAGTCGAGATAGTCGGTGGAGACCGCGGGCCGAACAAAGAGATTTTCGTTTCGAAAATACTCGCGGTGCAGGAGGCGGGTGGTCACCGAATTAAAGAAGCTCTCCGCCAACTCCGGCTGCCGGCAGTCGGTGAGCAGCATGATGAAGCAGCGCTTGACCTCAGCCCAGCGTTGAATGATGAGATCGCGTTCTTGGGCCAGCCCCGCAAGCTGCGCACAGGTCTCGCGCACGCGCTCGTCGTAAAAGGCAATCCGCATTCGGGAGAGCTTACGAATCTCCTGATAATGCCCAGCCTCAAACTGCGTCTTTGCCTGCTGGGCGTTGTACCGAAAGAGGCCGTAGTGCCGGTGGAACCCCGCGAGGATCACCTGGGCGATCTGCGTCTCAGACAGGAGGACCTGGGCCGCCATACCTACCCCCACTAACCCTGGAGGCTAAAGCCTTGGGTCATACGAGAACGGTCTCGGGCCACACTCATAATGAGACCCATGCCTACCCCGAGGGTCACCAGTGCGGTGCCCCCATAAGAGACAAAGGGCAGCGGCACGCCCACGACCGGCAGCAAGCCGGTGACCATCCCAAGGTTGACAAAGGCATAGGTAAAGGTGGTGAGCGCAAGGCTTGCTGCTAGCAGCCGCCCAAAGATGGTGGGGGCGCCCAGTGACACCCAGAGGCTGCGAAGAATGAGTCCGATGTAGAGGCTTGTGAGCAGAAGGGCGCCCAGAAATCCAAACTCTTCGGCAAAGCCCGAGAAGATAAAGTCGGTCTCCCGCTCGGGAATAAAATCGAGCTGGGCCTGGGTGCCGTTGAGCCAGCCTTTGCCCCAGATTCCACCAGAGCCCACGGCAATCATGGACTGCAAAATATGAAACCCTTTGCCCAGGGGGTCGCGGGTGGGATCGAGAAGGGTGCAGACCCGTTGGCGCTGATACTCCCGCAGCCCGGGCCAGTCGACACCCGGTGCGCAGGCCTGGTCCCCAAAGACCACCAGGAGTCCTATAAGGAGGACGGCGGTACCGGTGACCGCAATAATGAGGCGCCATGGCAAGCCTGCCAGATAGATCACAAAAATGCCGGAGGCCGCGACAAGAATGGCCGTGCCCAGATCGGGCTGACGAAGAATGAGACTCACCGGAATCAAGAGCAAGATACTGATGAGTACCCAGTCGGCAGGCGTCTTTAGGCCGTCTCGTTGATGCACGACCCAGGCAAGCATCAGCGGCATGGCGATCTTCATAATCTCCGAGGGCTGAATACGTATGATGCCGAGGTCGAGCCATCGGGTGGCGCCTTTAGAGGTATCGCCAAAGAGTTCCACTGCGATGAGCAGTACGAGCCCCGTCGAATAGAGCGGTATAGCGGTCTTCTGCAGCCAGTTGGCAGGCACTTGGGCCAAGACAAACATGATGGCGGCCGCTAAGGCCAGATTGCGCACGTGGGACAGAAAGCGGTCGGGGTCATGGTGGCTTGCGCTGTAGACCGCGAGAAGGCTGAGACCCACCAGTCCACAGAAAATAAAAAAGAGCGGCTGGTCGAGGGCCATAAAACGCTGTCGTGCCCAGAAGCCCGCAGCCCGCCATCCGACATGGGCGCGACGATCGTTCATGGCAGCGCCCGCCCCTCCTTGACCCGCTCGACAAGAAGATAGTCCATCACCTGGCGGGCCAGGGGCGCGGCAGCCGCGGCCCCAAAGCCCCCGTTCTCAACAATCACGGCCAAGGCCACTTTCGGGTCTTCGGCCGGCGCGAAGGCCACGTACAGAGAGTGGTCCCGTAACCGCTCTGCGATTCGGTCGGCGTTGTAGGTCTCATTTTGTTTGATGCTAAAGACCTGCGAGGTGCCTGTCTTACCCGCCACCTTGTAGGGGGTGCCCGCCATCACCCGTGCACCGGTGCCAGACATATTGACCTCGATCATCGCCTCGCGTACCAGCGCGAGCCAATCTTCTGGGATCTTTAAGTCGGTCTCGACCTCGGGGGGCATGTCGATGAGATTGCCCGTGCTCGGGTCTTCGATGGCCTTGACGAGCCGTGGCTTCATGAGCTTTCCGCCATTGGCTAGTGCTGCGGTGGCTCGTGCAAGCTGCAGAATCGTAAAGGCGTTATAGCCCTGGCCAATGCCAATCGAAGGCGTCTCGCCCGTGAGCCATTCTTTTCCAAACCGTTTCATCTTCCATTCAGAAGAGGGCAGAATGCCCGCGGTCTCGCCTTCCATATCGATGCCCGTGGTGCGGCCAAAGCCAAACGGGGCAATGTGCTTGAAGATAGTATCGACACCCATGTCTACAGCAAGCTTGTAGTAGTAGGTGTCGCTTGAGACGACGATGGATTTTTTGAGGTCAACACGGCCATGGCCTTCTGGGCGGCTGTCGCGGAAGCGGTGGTTACCGAGCATGAAGTAGCCGGGGTCTTGAATCGTGTCCTCTGGTTTGCGGGCGCCTGAGGCCAGTGCAGCAATTGCCATAAACGGCTTATAGGTGGATCCCGGGGGGTAGATTCCGCGCAGGGCGCGGTTGAGGAGCGGCACATCCAGAGAGCTATTGAGTTCGGCCCAGAGGTCAGGGTCCACGCCATCGACAAAGGCATTCGGATCAAAGTTTGGCTGCGAGACAAAGGCCAAAACTTCGCCGGTTTTGGGCACCATGGCGACCAGCGCCCCACGACGGCCTTTATAGGCCTCTTCGACTTTTTGCTGTAGCCCGAAATCGATCGACAGGTGCAGGTTCTTCCCGGGTTCGGGAGCCTTGAGGCCTAGTTCACGCACGAGTCGGCCCGAGGCCGTCACCTCGATTTTTTGAAACCCCGGCTGCCCTTTGAGTACAGGCTCATAGCTCTTTTCGATGCCGAGTTTTCCGATGTGGGTGACGCCGAGGTAGTCGTCGGAGAGCCCCGCATCTTCGAGGCGCTCTCGGTCGGCCCGTGAGACGCGCCCGATATGCCCGAGCAGATGCGAGGAGGAGGACTCAAAGGGATAGCTGCGGATCGAGCGCTGCTGAATATTGACCCCGGGCAGGTCGGCCACGCGGGTGACGAGCTTCGCGACCTCTTCATCAGAGAGTTTGGTCTTGAGCGGAATACTGTCGAATCGCCGTGCCTCGGCAGCCGCCCGGCGAAACCGAGAGATTTCCGCAGGCCGCAGGCCAATGGTGTTGCTGACCTTCTCAAGCGTGGCGTTTAGGTTGTCGACCTGGAAGGGCTCGATCTCCAGAGAAAAGCCGGCATCGTTGCGTGCGAGCACCGTGCCATAGCGGTCGAGAATCCTGCCGCGCGGGGCCTGGATGGGCAGTAGGGCCATG
Source organism: uncultured Bordetella sp. (assembly GCA_964556335.1). Classification (GTDB taxonomy): domain Bacteria; phylum Pseudomonadota; class Gammaproteobacteria; order Burkholderiales; family Burkholderiaceae_A; genus Hahnella. The sequence continues at coordinate 86,550 of CAZKWK010000001.1, forward strand.
CGATTCTCATCGGCACGCGCCGCATGGTCCTCGTGCTGCCAGACTTGTAGCTGGGCAAATCGCAGGCTGAGTCCAATCATGGCCAGACCAACAAATAAGGCCGCGACCGAGGCGCGCTGCCGAAATTCAGAATTGGAACGGCCCGAGAACTCCATGGCTGATCCGGCTAGGCCTGATTCGGTCCGGTGGCTCCTGCCTTGGTCTTCATGCGACTGGGCCGAGCCTTGCGTTGCAATAAACCTTGTATCGATCGACTGACCACCACCCAGGCCACGGCCTCAGTGAGGGGCTGTATGAGAAGCGTTTCTGTGGGCACTGCACCCTCCACAAACCAGCGAATGAGGTAGACGCTTGCCAGTGCGAGAAGAAAGAGGGGATAGAGGTGTGCCATCTGTCCCCATACGGTGAAGTCTGGAATGCGCCGGTGCAAGGTAATGGCCCCGTAACTCAGCAGTGAATAGGCCAAGGCATGCTGGCCCAACAACACGCCTTGATGGACATCCATAATGAGGCCCAAGAGCCAGGCGGGCGCAAGGCCGATGCGGCTCGGCAGAAAGATATTCCAGAAGACGAGAATAATCGCCAGCAGGTCTGGAATCGGCCATTCTGGCCCCCAAGGCATGAGGTTAAAGCCCAGACCTGCGGCAAAGCTCATGAGGATGAACTGGCGGCTCGGGGCTCGCCCGATAATGGCCTGCGGTCTCATGGAGTTGGCGCGCCTCGCCGGATGACAAGCACCTCTTTGTGCCGGGCCACTGATGCGGTGGGCCGGCCGATCACTGTGGGAAACTGGCCTTGGGGCGCCTCCACCACCAGGGACACTTGGCCGACTGCGAGGCCGGCGGGGTAGAGCCCATCAAGGCCAGAGGTCACGATGAGGTCGCCTTCTTTAATCTCCGCGGCAAGATTGACAAACCGAATCTGAAAGCCGTCCTGTTCGCCCAAGCCCTGGCTGATTGCTCGAATACCTGCATTGGGTAAAAAAATTGGCACCATGAGTTGCTCGTCAGATAAGAGCCGCACCTCAGAGGTGAGCGGAAAGACACGGCTTACCTGACCCACCACACCCTGGCTATTAATCACCGGGTCACCGACAGAGACCTGATGCTCCATGCCCTTATTGATCAGGACCTTGCGGCTCAGGCTGTCTTGCAGCCCTGCGCGCACCTCCGCCACGATGCTCGGAAGACTTGGCTGCTGGCGGATTTCAAGAAGACCACGGAGGTTCTGGTTGTCGGTCTGTATCTGATCGACGAGCAACAGCATTTCGGCATTGCGCAGCTCTGCATCGCGCATGCGGTCAACCTCAGAGGCAAGTTCAGAAACGGTTTTGAGCCGGTCGGCAAGCCAGAGGGCAAAGTCCCGCGGCAGCAGCAGTGTCTCTGCGATGGGATAGAGCACCACGCTTAAGCCTTGCCGCAAGGGTTTGGCAATATTCACTTCGCTGTCGAGCTGCATCAGCACCGCCGCCGCGGACAGGGCAATGATGAGCTTTATGCGGGCCGACAGGCCCTGCCGAAAAAACGGTGGGGGACTCTGAGAGAGGGCCAAGGCCTCGCGCCCCCGTTATTCCGTAGACAGTACGCTGCTGAGTTCGTCGATTCTTTCGATGGCCTCGCCGCAGCCGCGCACCACGCAGGAGAGGGGGTCTTCGGCGACATAGACAGGCAGACCAGTCTCTTCCGTAAAAAGGCGGTCAAGGTCGCGCAACAGGGCGCCACCGCCGGTGATCACCACCCCACGCTCGGCGATATCGGCAGCGAGCTCCGGCGGGGTGTTCTCAAGCGCGTTCTTAATGGCCACGACAATCTGGCTGATGGGGTCGGTGAGCGCCTCTAAAATCTCGTTGCTCGAGATCGTGAAACTGCGGGGAATGCCTTCACTCAGATTTCGGCCGCGGACCTCCATTTCGCTTACTGAGCTGCCCGGAAAGGCCGAGCCAATTTCTTTTTTGATGGCTTCTGCCGTCTGGTCTCCGATGAGCATGCCGTAGTTGCGACGGATGTAGTTCACGATCGCCTCATCGAACTTATCGCCCCCGACACGAATTGAACTCGAGTAGACCAGGCCGCCGAGTGAGACCACGCCAATCTCGCTCGTGCCGCCGCCGATGTCGACGACCATGGAGCCGCAGGGCTCTGCGATGGGCAATCCCGCACCAATAGCCGCTGCCATAGGCTCTTCGATGAGATAGACCTGGCTCGCACCCGCAGACAAGGCAGACTCGCGGATGGCACGGCGTTCCACCTGGGTTGATCCGCAGGGCACACAGATGATGACCCGCGGGCTTGGTGAGAAGAGCTTCTTCTCGTGCACCATCTTGATAAAGAGTTTGAGCATCTGCACTGTCACCGTGAAGTCGGCGATCACGCCGTCTTTCATGGGGCGTACGGCTTCGATGCTGCCCGGCACTTTGCCGAGCATCTGCTTGGCCTTGGTGCCGACCGCTTCAATGGTCTTCTTGCCCCCAGGGCCGCCATCGTGGCGAATCGCCACGACCGAGGGCTCGTTCAGTACGATGCCTTTGCCTCGGGCATAGATCAGGGTGTTAGCGGTTCCGAGGTCGATCGCCAAGTCCTGAGAAAAAAAGCCGCGCAGAAAACCAAACATAAAAGGTTCCGAATGTAAACGTGGAGAAAGGGCGATAATACGCGGGATTATCCACTTTCTTGGCTCGCGATACCGGCAGTCCCGCTGAAAAATCGTGGTCAGGCTCTAAAAACCGCTTCGACACCGACCGTCATTCCCCGATCTATGGATGTTCAACAACTCGAAAAACTTGCCCAGTTGAGCCGCCTCGCGCTGACCGATGAAGACCGCAGAGATCTTCTTCCCGCCTTAAGCGCGATCGTGCAGTGGGCCGACGGCTTGCACCAGGCGCCCACTGAGGGCATCGCGCCGATGGCCCATCCCCACGATTTGTCGCTGCGGCTGCGGGAGGACCAGGCGGCCGCTCTGCCACCGCGCGACCAACTCATGGCCAATGCGCCGCAGTCGGCCCAGGGACTCTTTGTGGTGCCCCGGGTGGTGGAGTAGCGGCGATGGACCTCAGATTCTCTACCCTGGCAGAACTGCGCATCGCGCTCGATGCGGGCATGGTGTCTGCGCAAGAGCTCGCCCAGGATTATCTTGATGCGCTCGCGGCTGATCGCCTGGGGGTTGCGCTTGGGCTCGACCCCGATCGCACCCAAGCCCAGGCGCGCGCAGCCCAAAGGCGTATCGATACCGAACCCGCAGAGGGCCGAAGCCCCTTATTGGGCCTGCCTATCTTGCACAAAGACGTGATCGTTACCGAGGGCTGGCCCACCACTGCGGGGTCGAAGATTCTCGAGAACTACCGCAGCCCCTTTGACGCTGAGCTGGTGTCCCGGCTTGCCGCCCAGGGCATGGTCTGCCTGGGCAAAGCCAACTGCGATGAGTTTGCGATGGGTTCGGCCAATCTCCATTCGGCCTATGGGGTGTGCCGCAACCCTTGGGATTCCAGCCGTATTCCAGGGGGCTCTTCGGGTGGCTCCGCCGCTGCCGTGGCTGCGGGCTTAGCACCGGCTGCCACAGGTACCGATACGGGGGGCTCAATCCGCCAGCCCGCAGCCATGTGTGGCATTACGGGGATCAAGCCGAGCTACGGACGCATCTCTCGCTGGGGCCTTGTGGCCTACGCCTCAAGTCTCGACCAGGCAGGTCCCATGGCCCGTTCGGCGGCCGACTGTGCCTGGCTGCTTACGGCCATGTCGGGCCACGATCCCAAAGACTCCACAAGCCTAGATTTGCCTCAGGAAGACTTTGGCCGCCTGCTCACGGATGCGGTGACGCCGGCTGCCACACCCAGCCAACCACTCAAAGGCCTGCGGCTTGGCCTGCCGCGACAGTATTTTGGGCCGGGCCTCTCTGAGGCGGTGCGCGGCGCCGTAGAGGCCGCGCTGTCGGTGCTTCGCGGCCTCGGCGCGGAGTGTCTGGAGGTCGACCTGCCCCGCACGGAACTCTCCATTCCTGCTTACTATGTCATCGCGCCGGCAGAGGCCTCGAGCAACCTGTCGCGTTTTGATGGGGTGCGCTATGGCCACCGCAGTGCCCATGCCCAAGACCTTCAGGCCCTCTATCGCAACAGCCGCGCAGAGGGCTTTGGGCCAGAGGTGCGCAGGCGCATTCTTGTCGGAACCTTTGTACTTTCACACGGTTATTACGATGCCTATTACCTGCAGGCCCAGAGGGTGCGGCGGCTAATTGCGCAAGACTTTCAGGCTGCCTTCGCCCAGTGCGACCTCATCGTGGGCCCCGTGTCGCCAAGCCTGGCCTGGCCCATCGAGGCAAGCCAGCAGGCCAACGACCCGCTCGCCGATTACCTTGCGGACATTTACACCTTAGGCGCGAGCCTTGCCGGCCTGCCAGGGCTCTCAATGCCTTGTGGCTTTGGCCAGCCGCACCCAGGCGGCCCCGACCTGCCTGTGGGACTGCAGCTGATTGGCCCACAGTTTGACGAGGCCCGCCTTCTTGGGGTGGCCCATCGGTTCCAGCAGGCGACTGACTGGCATCGCCGTTGCCCCCCGGCCCCGGGCGGCACAGGGTCGCTGTTAGTGCCTGGGCAGGCTGTCGGTTCGCCGTCGAAAGGAGCCCACTGATGGCCTGGGAACTCGTCATTGGTCTTGAGACCCATGTGCAACTGCGCACCGTCTCGAAGATGTTTTCGCCCGCCTCGACAGCCTTTGGGGCCGCGCCTAACACCCAGGCCCATCCGATCGATCTCGCCTTGCCGGGGGTTCTTCCAACGCCGAATAAGGCCGCGATCGAGGCGGCGATTCGATTTGGCCTTGCAGTCCAGGGGCAGATTGCGCCCCGTTCGGTCTTTGCCCGAAAAAATTATTTTTATCCCGATCTGCCCAAGGGCTCTCAGATCAGCCAGTTTGACATTCCCGTGGTGGCGGGCGGGCAGCTCTCCATCGTCTTACAAGACGGCACACAGCGGGATATTGTGCTCACCCGAGCCCACCTGGAAGAGGATGCGGGCAAGTCGATCCATGAGGGGCTCGAGGATTTTCCGCAGGGCTGCTCTGGTATTGACCTGAATCGGGCGGGCACACCGCTTCTCGAGATCGTGACCGAGCCCGTGATGCGTTCTGCCGCTGAGGCAGTGGCCTATGCCAAGACCCTGCATGGCCTGGTCACCTGGATCGGTATCTGCGACGGAAACCTGCAGGAGGGCTCCTTTCGGGTCGATGCGAATGTCTCCGTGCGGCCCGCGGGGAGTCAGACCTTGGGCACCCGCTGCGAGATCAAGAACCTCAACTCATTTCGTTTCCTGGAGCGGGCGATCCAGGTAGAGGCGGCCCGGCAGGTGGAACTGATCGAGTCGGGCGGCATGGTGCGGCAGGAGACCCGCCTGTTTGACCCCGAGCGGGATGAGACGCGGTCAATGCGCAGCAAAGAAGACGCCCATGACTACCGCTACTTTCCCGATCCCGATCTCCCCCCGCTCGTCATTAGCCAAGACCAGATCGATCGGGTAGCCGCGTCAATGCCCGCGCTGCCCGGTGAGATTCGGGCCCGCCTGATCGCCGACTACGGGCTTTCAGCCTATGACGCCGCCACGGTGACCTCCGGCCAGGCGTCGTATCAATACTTGGCAGCGGGGCTTGCTGACTTAGCGTCCTTACCGGGTGGGGTGACCAGCGATCGGGTGAAGGCCCTGGTGAACTGGATGATGGGTGAACTCGCCTCGACGCTGAATCGTGAGGACACACCGATCGAGGCATCGCGCGTCTCTGCGGCGGCCCTGGTGGGCCTATTGTTGCGGGTTGAAGACGGCACGATCAGCCACAAGATTGCGCGGGAGGTCTTTGGGCTGCTCTGGGAGGGCAGCTTTGCGACTGCCGATGCGGCGATTGAAGCGAAGGGGCTGCGTCAGATCCAAGACACGGGCGCGATTCAGGCCTTTGTTACTGAGGTTTTGGCAGCCAATCCCAAGATGGTGGAGGAGTATCGGGCAGGCAAAGAGAAGGCCCTCAATGCGCTGGTGGGTCAGGTGATGAAGCGGACCGCGGGCAAGGCCAATCCGCAGTCTGTTACCGACCTCTTAAAGGCCCAGATTCTCGGCTAACGGTATTACTGATTCGGATCGGGCCCGAGGTCGTCGAGTGATCTGCCGATCGCCTGGGCATAGACCGGCAGTGCCCGGGGCAAGACCCGCGAAATCTCCTCGATGCGGGTACCGCTTGAGGGGTGGGTAGAGAGCCACTGCGGCGGCGCCCCTTTGCTCTGGGCCTGCATCTTTCGCCAGAGACTGACCGCCGCCCGCGGGTCGTAGCCCGCCCGTGCAGAGATGTCGAGGCCCACCAGGTCGGCATCGGTCTCATCGTCGCGGGAGAATTTGAGGCTCAGCAGCTGACCGCCGTAGCCCAAGACCTGGCGGCCAGCCTGGCCAAAGCCCAGGAGCTCGGACAAGACCGTGGCACCCATATCGGTGAGCTGCGCCTTGGCCATCTGCGCGCGGGCGTGTTCCCGAAGGGCATGGGCCATTTCGTGCCCCATGATGGCGGCCACCTCGTTGTCGCTGAGTTGGAGTTTATTCAGGATCCCTGTAAAGAAGGCGATCTTTCCGCCCGGCATACAGAAGGCATTGACCTGGTCAGACCGCAGCACAATTACCTCCCACTGCCACCGACGAGACTCTGGATTCCAGGCATAGGCGTGGGGCTGCAGTCGCTGGGCAATCTGCCGTAGCCGCTGCACCTGAGGGTCGGTATCGGGAAGCAGGGCGTTTTTCTGGGCCGCCTGCTTCTTGATGCTCTCAAACTGCTGGGCGGCGGCGCGTTCAATCTGGGCGGCAGGCACAAGCCGACGCAACTCGGAGGCGGGCTTTACCGGTACACCATCGGCGGGCCCCACCGCCGTGCTCGGGGTGGCACAGCCGGCGAGGACGCACAGCGCTAGGAGCGCCCCCAGGCTACCGCGGGCGCGCCTGACCCTATACTGCCACTGCCGGGGCCGGTGAGATGATGGTTCCGACGCAATCTCAGTCTGCATGGGTCTGTATCCTCGGACAACTTCACGAAATGATTGGAACATGATTGTGCGTCCTTCCGCGCCGGTTGAAGACCCTACAGCCTCTCAGTCCCCTCCTTCGGTCCTGACCTCTGGGCCGCCGCGCCGCGCCTTGTTGATCATGACACTGGTGCTGGGCTTTGCCAGTGGGCTGCCGCTTGCCCTGTCATCCGGCACGTTACAGGCCTGGCTCACCGTCGAGGGGGTGGATCTCAAGACCTTGGGCTGGCTTACCGTACTGGGCCTGCCCTATACCTACAAGTTCGGATGGGCGCCCTTGCTCGATCGTTTCCAGCTGGGAGGGCCCCGCGGCGGCCGGCGGCGGGGCTGGCTTGTAGGGCTGCAGATCGCAATGGCCGTGATCCTCTGGGCATTGTCTTTTTCTCGGCCCATGGAGCCGGGGGGGCTTGCCTGGCTGGCGAGCCTGGCTTTCCTGCTGGTGGTCTTTTCGGCAAGCTTTGACATTGTCTTTGATGCCTGGCGGGCAGAGTCCCTAAGGCCTGAACAGCGGGGCCTCGGGGCGGCCTGGTCGGTGGTGGGATACCGGCTGGCGATGCTTGTCTCCGGGGGGGCTTGCCCTGATGCTCGCCGACCTGTATCTGGGCTTTGCAGGAACCTACCGGCTCATGGCCGGGCTCTGTCTGGTGATGGCGGTCGTCGCTTTTTTTGCCCCTGAGCCCAGTACCGAGCGCGCGCCCACAAGTCTGCGGGCCGCTGTCGTGGAGCCGTTTAGAGAGTTTTTCGGGCGCCACGGTGCCTGGTGGCTGCTCGCCGCCATCGTGCTCTATAAGCTCGGCGATGCCTTTGCCGGCAGCCTATCAACGGCCTTTCTTATTCGTGGGGCGGGCTTTTCGGCGGCCGAGGTGGGGGCTGTGAATAACGGGATGGGGCTGGCAGCTACTCTTTTGGGCGGTCTGGCGGGCGGGGTTCTTCTCGCCCGCATTGGGCTCTGGGGCGGACTCTTTTTGTTTGGTGGCCTGCAGGCGGTTACGAACCTGGGCTTCTGGTGGCTTGCGGGCCTCTCCGACCCGGGGATAGCCGATATGACCTGGGTGGTGCTGCTGGAGAATCTGGCCGGTGGGATGGGCACAGCGGCCTTTGTGGCGTTTCTCATGACTCTCTGCGATCTGCGATTTACAGCCACCCAGTTTGCCCTGCTGTCAGCCCTTGCCTCGGTGGGCCGGGTCTGGGTCGGACCTTTTGCCGGTCATGCGGCAAGCACCTGGGGCTGGGCACCCTTCTTTCTGGCGAGCTTTTTTGCGGCACTGCCCGGACTCTTTCTGCTCTGGTGGCTACGCGCCCGGATTACGCAGATGGTGCTGGGGGTCGCCTCGCGACAACCCCTCGACTAGACACCGATGCGGGGCCTGGGGGCATTTCTGGCCACGGGGCTTGCCGGGGGCCTGGGCGGGGCCCTCTTTGCGGTGCTCGGTCTGCCCCTACCTTGGCTGCTGGGCAGTCTCTGTGCGGTCAGCCTTCTGTCGCTCACCGTCGGCGCAGCGCCTCTGTCTCGGTCTGGTCTGCGCATAGGGCAGATGACCATTGGCCTCGCCCTGGGGTTGTATTTCACCGCGCCAGTGATCGCAGGGCTCGTTCGAGACGGCCACTGGATTGTGTTGTCCGCGGTGCTTACCTGCGTTTTAAGCCTGCTGGGGGCGATGGTGTTTCAGCGACTCACCCACAGCGACGCGACGACCAGTCTCTATGCCGCAGCGATTGGCGCGGCCAGTGATATGGCCCAGCAGGCGGCGGCCTCGGGTGCGCGGGCCGAGGTTGTGGCCCTGGTTCATAGCATTCGGGTCTTTATTGTGGTGGGCAGCGTGCCGTTTTTCGCCTCCGCCTGGATATCCTTTGCAGGACACCCGGGCACAGCGCAGTCCGTCAGTGGCGCCGCGGATGCCTTCATGCCTTCCGTCTTGGGCCTTACCGAAACAGTCGTGCTGGCGGCGCTGGCAGTCGGGGCGGCCTGGGGGTTTGGTCGTCTGCGCCTGCCCAACCCGTGGGTGTTGGGGCCGCTTGCCGTGGCCCTTGCGGCAGCAGTCTGGTGGCTGCCTTCCGCGCGGCTTGCGCCTTGGCTGGTGGGTATTGGCCAGGTCTTACTGGGCTGGAACCTGGGCCAGCGGTTTGATCGCGCGCAACTTCACGCCTTTGCCCCAGCCGCTCGGGCCGCGGTGGTTATGACCCTTTTCTATGGTGTGGCGGGCCTGGGCCTTGCAGCACTTATCTCTTGGGGGACGGGCCTGCCGGGGGTGGTGGCCTTTATGGCCACCGCGCCGGGTGGGATTGCCGAAATGGCCCTGGTGGCGAAGATTCTTGGACTCGATCCGCCCACCGTCACGGTTTTCCATGCGGTACGCATGGTGATGATGGTGGTCTTGGCCCAGACGCTTTTGACGCTTGGGCTGCGCCTAGGCCTGCTGCGCGTCGGGCGATCGCCCCCGGGCTAAGAGACGATGCCCGCATCTTTGAAGAGTTTTGCCAGTTCCCCGGAGTCGTGCATCTCGCCCATGATGTCCGCTCCCCCAATAAACTCGCCCTTCACATAGAGCTGCGGGATGGTCGGCCAGTTGGCGTAGTCTTTCACGGCCTGTCGTACTGCTTCATCTCCCAAAACATTGACAGTAGCCACCTGCGTTACACCGCAGGACTTTAAGAGTTGAATGGCGCGTCCGGAAAAACCACACTGGGGAAACTGGGCGGTCCCTTTCATAAACAAGACCACCGGATTGTCGGTGACGGTCTGGTGTACAAAGTCTTTGGCGTCCATGGCCAGGGTCCTTTCAAGAACGGTTGGGGGGAAGCGGGTGCGCGGGGGTGATCTCACGCGTAGGCATGCATCATAGACGAGCCTGTACTAGGCGTGGCAGGCCTGAGAGGTCGGGAAATCCGGTGACTGCGCTAAATCCCGCTGCCCGGCAGAGGTCTATCACGGCGGGCTGCTGTGTCCAGCCGTGTTCGAGCAAGAGGCTGCCGCCCGGTCGCAGGTAGGCGCCTGCCTGGGCGATGATGGTGGAGAGGTCGGAAAGCCCGTGGGCATTGGGGCCGGTTCCTGACAAGGCAGCGGCGGGCTCGAAGGCGCGCACCTCTGTTGCGAGGTCGGGGTCGTCTTGGGCCACATACGGCGGGTTGGAAAGAATGAGGTCAAAGCCCCTCGCGGTTTCATGGCCCAGCGCGTCAAACCAGGCGCCCTCTCGACAGACGAGCGATACCCCATGCCAGCAGGCGTTGTTTCGTGCGGTGGCAAGGGCTGGGGCCGAGACATCGGTGGCCCAGGCCTCAAGCGCTATGCCACGGGCAGATGCCGCCTTCAGGAGCGCGATGACGATGCAGCCGCTGCCGGTGCCGAGATCGAGAACGCGGGCGGTCCGCGCGTCGCCCGGCAGTGCGGCGAGGGCGAGATCGACGAGGCCCTCTGTCTCCGGCCTAGGAATCAGCACGGAGCGGTTGACCCAGAACCGCAGGCCATAAAACTCCCGAAACCCTAGCAGGTAGGCCAGCGGCACCCCGCCGTGCCTGGCTGCAGCCCATCGACGAATCAGCGCCCGCTCTGCCGCAGATAGGTGATCGGTGCCTTCGCGCAGAAAGTAGGTGCGGGGCTGACCCGTGGCTGCCTCGAGAATGGCCCACTGCTCGTGGCGCGGCAGACGAAGGAGGTCGGGGTCGTTCACGATGGCTAGGGCCGGACGGCAAGCGCTCGGCGAAGGAGGAGGGGGGCGGCTAGTCGGCCAGTGCCGAGAGCAGCTCGGCCTGGTGCTCGGCCATGAGGGCCTGATTGAGCTCGGCCAAGTCGCCGTCCATGATCTGATCGATCTTGTAGAGGGTGAGGTTGATCCGGTGGTCGGTGATGCGGCCTTGGGGAAAGTTGTAGGTGCGAATACGTTCAGACCGATCCCCCGATCCAATCATGAGCTTGCGGGCTGAGGCCTCTTGCTGCTGCAGGGCTGCCGCCTGGCGGTCACGTACCCTGGCGGCCAGCACCTTCATGGCCTTGTCCTTGTTTTTGTGTTGGCTGCGGTCGTCCTGACATTCCGCCACGATGCCGGTCGGCAGGTGGGTGATGCGCACCGCAGACTCGGTCTTGTTGACGTGCTGGCCACCAGCCCCCGAAGCACGAAAGACATCGATGCGGAGTTCATCGGGAGTAAAGACCACCTCGGCCAACTCATCGGCCTCCGGCAGCACCGCCACTGTGCAGGCCGAGGTATGAATACGGCCCTGGGCCTCGGTCTCGGGCACCCGTTGCACGCGGTGGCCGCCCGACTCAAACTTCAGCCGGGAATAGACGCGATCGCCGGTAAGGCGCACGACCACTTCTTTGTAGCCGCCAAGGTCGGAGGCATTGGCCGAGAGAATCTCGCTCTGCCAGCGGTTGCGTTCGGCATAACGCAGATACATGCGTAGCAGATCGCCTGCGAAGAGCGCAGACTCATCACCCCCCGTGCCCGCACGAATTTCCAAAATGACATCCCGTTCGTCGTTGGGATCTTTTGGAAGCAGCAGCTTTTGTAGGGCATCTTCTTGGCTCTCAATGCCGGTGCGCAGTCGGGCGACCTCATCGTAGGCGAAGTCTTTGAGCTCGGGGTCGCTCAACCAGGACTCCGCCTCTTGGAGGTCCTTTTCGCTGGCCTGTAGCGCCACGAAGGCCTCCACCACGGGCGCAATCTCGGCCCGTTCTTTGGAGAGCTTACGAAATTCATTCATGTCGTTGGCGATTTCGGGGCTCGAGAGCTGGGCCTCGATGACCGCGAAACGATCTTGGATCTGCTGCAGCTTTGTCAGCAGGCTCGACTTCATCTGCGCAGGCCTTTAGTGCGGACGATTGGGCGGCGGCTGCACATCAAAGCCGAAGAGCTCCGGAAGCATCTCGGCGGCCCGATCGCGGGTCTGTGCATCCGGGCTCGAGAGGCTGGCATAGGCGCCGTGCAGGAGCTTTTGCGACATGCTGTGGGCCAGTGCCTTAAGGACATCTTCCACTGGCTCGCCTCGGGCCAGAAGTCGTTGGGCATGCTGAAGCTCCAGGCTCTGTAACTTTTCCGCATGGGCGGTGAGCGACTTAATGAGTGGTACCTGTGCCCGCACCGATTTCCATTGCAGGTACGACTGCACGCCGTGGTCGATGATGGCCTCGGCATGGCCCACCGCATGCTGGCGGGCCTGTACGCCTTCTTTCACAAGTTCCGCGAGGTCATCGACGGTGTAGACGAAGGCATCGGAGAGATGGGCAACCTCTGCTTCAATATCGCGTGGTACGGCCAGATCCACTATAAAGAGGGGGCGGTGGCGGCGCTTTTTTAAGGCCCGCTCTACCATTCCCAGCCCCACGATCGGCAGGCTGCTCGCGGTGCAGCTCACGACAATGTCAAACTCGGCCAGCCGGTCGGGAAGTTCCGCAAGCGCAATCGCATGGCCCCCGTACTCACGCGCTAAGGCCTCGCCTTTGTGTACCGTGCGATTCGCGACGGCGAGTGCCTTGGGCCGCTGGGCAGCAAAATGCGAGATGCAGAGCTGAATCATTTCGCCAGCGCCAATGAAGAGCATCGTGGTCTGCGACAGGTCGCCGAAAATTCTCTGGGCGAGCTTCACCGAGGCCGCAGCCATCGAGATGGAGTGCGCGCCGATCTCAGTGTTGCTGCGTACTTCTTTGGCGACGGAGAAGGCCTGCTGAAAAAGATGGTGGAGGTTTGATCCGAGGCTGCCTACATCCTGGGCTTCGCGCGCCGCCTGCTTGAGTTGGCCGAGAATCTGTGGCTCACCCAACACCATGGAATCGAGCCCGCTTGCGACCCGAAAGACATGTCGTACCGCCTGCTGTTCTTGGTGTTGGTAGAGATGGCCCACCAGGTCGTCGGTTCGTACTTTGGAGCGATGGGCGAGCCAGTCGATGGCCTGCGCTTGTGCGGCGGCGGGACTCGGACTGGCCAGGTAGAGTTCGGTGCGATTGCAGGTGGAGACCAGGGCCTGCTCGGGGGCATGGCGGCCGAGCACCTGGCGCAGCTCAGAGAGGCTCGCTCGCAGGGCCTCACCGGGAAAAGCAAGCCGCTCCCGCAAGGCCAGCGGGGCCGACTGGTGGTTCAGGCCAAAGGCAAAAAGCTGCATAGGGCCCTGATTCTACGAGAATTAGCCGGTCTTGTACCGGTTTTACAGAAAAATTGTCTGTCTAGGTTGACACTTCTGGGTGTGGGGTCAGGGTGTCGAGCCGGTAGCCTTGGCCATAGACGGGCGCCAGCCGAAACCCCTGGTCAGTGGTCAGTTGCAGCTTGCGGCGAAGCCGCGAGACATGGGTGTCGATCGTGCGGGTCTCGACCTGCGGGGCCGTCTGCCAGACCCGCCGGCGAAGTTCCTCGCGGCTGACGGTCTGTCCTGTCCTCGAGAAGAAGAGCAATGCCGCATCAAACTCTTTGTCGGTGAGCGCGACCGGTATTCCATGTCGCGCGATCTGGCGAAGTTTTGGGGAGATCCGAAAACAGCCCACCGTGTGCGGGGCGGCATTCTCGGGATCTACCCCGGTCATAGCCGCAGCGGATCGCCGCCGCCGATGGGCGGCTCCGATCCGGGCGATAAGCTCACGGGCGCGAAACGGTTTGAGCACGTAGTCTTCTGCCCCGAGGGCAAAGGCCTTTTCGAGATTCCCCTCGTCGATCAGACCCGTAACAACGAGGCTTGCGGTGTGTCTGCCATCTGCCGCGGGAGTGGACGTTGAAAGCCTCTCGAGCAGCTCTATGCCTGTCAGGTCGGGCAGCCGCATGTCGATGAGTGCCACATCAAAGGCCGCGCGTTGCTGCCGGGCAAGAAAGTCTTGGCCCCGAGAGAACCGCTGTGTCTTCCAGCCGGCAAGGCCGAGGATGTCTTCGATCTGTTGGGCAAGTCGGCGATCGTCTTCGACGACCGCCGCGGTTCCCGCTTCTGGGTGGGTAGGCATGGGGCAGACTCCTTATGGGGTGCTTTTAGGGAGACCCATTGCAGGGGTCTCGTAGGTCTTAGGAAGTGAAGCCTACGGGGCTCTGGGTGGCTCTGCCAAGGCCTCTTTGCCCTAGCGAGCGCTGGACTGTTCGCTTTTTTGACCCTGTCAGTGGGGTCTTACACTGCCCAGGGGAGTCTCAGCCAGCCCGCGTTCCCAAAAAGAGGGCATAGGCGGGGTGATGCGACTCATTCCAGTACCGATAGCCGAGGTTCTTGAGAAAAGCCGCGAACTCTGCCTCTTCATCCTCGGGCACCTGGATACCCACGAGAATGCGTCCATAGTCGGCGCCATGGTTGCGGTAATGAAAGAGCGAGATATTCCAGGCGGGGTTCATCTGGGTCAGAAATCGCATCAGTGCGCCCGGCCGCTCGGGGAACTCGAACCGAAAGAGGCGCTCGTCCTTTGCCAGAGGTGAGTGCCCACCCACCAGGTGGCGCAGGTGCGACTTGGCTACTTCATCGTCAGAGAGGTCGAGCGTGGCAAAGCCTTGGTCGGAAAGTCGATGGGCCACGGCCTGGGCCTCGGCACGGTCGCGTACCTCCAGGCCCACAAAAATATGGGCCTGCGTAGCGTCGGCGATGCGGTAGTTGAACTCAGTGACATTGTGGCCACCGAGCGTCCCACAGAAGCGTTTGAAGCTGCCGCGCTCTTCGGGAATGGTGACCGCAAACACGGCCTCGCGTTGCTCGCCGATCTCGCTGCGTTCGCTCACAAACCGCAGCCGGTCAAAGTTCATGTTGGCCCCGCAGGCAATGGCCACCAGCGTCTGGTTGGCAGCCCCCCGTTGGGCGACCCAGGCCTTGAGTCCGGCAATCGCTAAGGCGCCCGCGGGCTCTTGAATCGCCCGGGTGTCTTCATAGACGTCTTTAATGGCGGCGCAGACTGCGTCGGTATCGACCCGAATGATCTCATCGACATACTTCTGCACCAGCCGAAAAGTCTCTTCGCCCACCTGCTTGACAGCAGTGCCATCGGAGAAGAGCCCGACCTCAGAGAGCATGACGCGGGTGCCCTGTTCAATCGACTGGGCCATTGCATCGGAGTCGATCGTCTGCACCCCAATAATCTTGGTCTCGGGCCGCAGCTGCTTCACCAGGGCCGCCACCCCGGAGATGAGCCCACCGCCCCCAATGGCAATAAAAATGGCATCGATGGGGTCGGCGTGTTGGCGGAGAATCTCCAGCCCAATCGTGCCTTGCCCGGCAATGACATCCGGGTCGTCGAAGGGATGCACAAAGGTGAGGCCCTGGTCTTTCTGTAGGGTGAGGGCATGGGCGTAGGCATCGGAGTACGAGTCGCCCTGCAGAATCACCTCTGCGCCGCGCTGCCGGACAGCCTGAATCTTTACCGAAGGGGTGGTAACCGGCATCACGATGACGGCACGGCAGCCCAGTTGCTGGGCCGCCAAGGCTACCCCCTGGGCATGGTTGCCCGCAGAGGCGGCAATCACGCCCTTGCCACGTTGCGCCGCTGTGAGGTGGGCCATCTTGTTGTACGCACCCCGCAGCTTGAAGGAGAAGACGGGCTGGGTATCCTCACGCTTAAGCCAGACCCGTGCGCCAAGTCGCCGACTCAGATTGGGGGCGGGCTCCAGGGGTGTTTCGATCGCCACATCGTAGACGCGGGCAGTAAGAATTCTTCGTAGGTAGTCGGCTCCCATAGCCGGTATCTTAATTCGCCTGGGGTTTTAGGGCTTTCGGGGTCAGTGGCGTGCGCCCGACCCGCAGCCGGCGGGTACACTAGGTTGGCTATGAACGCCCCCTTGTCCCCCGCTGTCTTGTTGGCCGCCCAGGCGGCCGAAGGTCCCCAGGCGTCTCGCCTGCGTGAGATCCCATACAACTACACCTCATTTTCTGACCGCGAAATTGTCTGCCGGGTCTTAGGCGAACGGGCCTGGGCCCTTGTCTCCGAACTGCGTGAAGAGCGCAAAACGGGTCGCTCGGCGCGCATGCTCTACGAGGTGCTTGGCGATATCTGGGTGGTGTCGCGCAACCCGTATCTTCAAGACGACCTTTTAGATAATCCCCGCCGACGCGCGCAGCTGATTCAGGCGCTGCGGCATCGGCTCTCCGAGATTCAGAAGCGCCGTGATCGGAGCAGCGAGGGCGGCGTGCCTGGGTCTGAGGCGGCGGGCGCCGACGACCGCGTGGGCCGAGACCGGCGTGTCGCTGAGCTACTGGGCCTCGCCCAAGAGGCCGTGGCCCGTTTTGATGCCTCGTTTACCCAGACCGCGGCCTTGCGCAGGCGGGTTATGAAGGCCTTGTCGCGGGTCACCGACCCCCAGAACATTAAGTTTGATGGGCTCTCGCGTGTCTCGCATGTGACTGATGCCACCGACTGGCGGGTGGAATATCCCTTTGTGGTCCTCACGCCCGACTCCGAGGCCGAGATGGCCCCGATTGTGAAGGCCTGCATCGACTTAGGCCTCACCATTATTCCTCGGGGAGGCGGCACCGGCTACACCGGCGGTGCGATTCCCTTAACGCCGCAGTCGGTAGTCATTAATACCGAGAAGCTTGAGGCCCTAGGCCCCGTGATCCGCCAGCAGCTGCCGGGGCTCACGCATGACGTGGCAACGATCTATGCTGCTGCCGGCGTGGTCACGCGTCGGGTGTCAGATGCCGCCGACGCGGCGGGTCTTGTTTTCGCGGTGGATCCCACCTCGGCGGATGCCTCCTGCGTGGGCGGCAACATAGCCATGAATGCGGGCGGTAAGAAGGCAGTGCTCTGGGGCACCGCCATCGACAATCTTGCGAGCTGGCGGATGGTCGACCCCAATGGCGACTGGATCGAAGTGACCCGCCTAGGCCACAACATGGGCAAGATCCACGATGCGGACTGGGCCGAGTTCGAAATCTGTCGGTATGCCCCAAACCAGCTGGTATCGCACGACCCAGTAGGGCTGGGGCGGCCAGGCCGCCATGGGCTGGAGATCTGCCGATTCGAAGGCCCGCCCGTCGAGCGCCGCCACCTGAAGATCGAGGGCCACCGGTTTCGCCGTCTGGGCCTGGGCAAAGATGTCACCGACAAGGTGTTGGGCGGCCTGCCTGGTATTCAGAAAGAGGGCTGCGACGGCCTGATTACCAGTTGTGTTTGGGTGCTGCATCGTATGCCCGACCATGTGCGCACGGTCTGTCTCGAATTCTTTGGCAATGCCCAGGAGGCGGTGCCCTCGATTGTCGAGATCAAAAATTATCTCGACACTCAGCCGGGCGGCGCCTTGCTTGCCGGCCTCGAGCACCTCGATGAACGCTACCTGCGGGCAGTGGGCTACAGCACCAAGAGTAAGCGCGGGTCGTTACCAAAAATGGTTCTCATCGGCGACATTGTCGGCGATGATGAGGCGGCGGTTGCGCGTGCGGCCTCGGAAGTGATTCGGCTTGCCAACGGGCGTTCGGGCGAGGGCTTTGTGGCCGTATCGGCCGATGCCCGCAAGGTCTTCTGGGCAGACCGCAACCGTACGGCGGCCATTGCACGGCATACCAACGCCTTTAAGATCAACGAAGACGTGGTGATTCCGCTGCCCCGCATGGGCGAATACACCAATGCCATTGAGCGCATCAACATTGAGCTTTCTTTATCGAACAAGCTCAAGCTCACCCGTGCCCTGATGCAGGCCTTAAACGATGTGGCCGATAAGGGCGTCTTGATGCTCAACAAGGGCGATGAGGGCGAAAGTGCGGAGGACCAGCAGACCGCACTCGACCAGCGGCTTGCTGAAGGCCGCACGCTTCTGAAGTCGGTCGAGGACCGGTGGGCCTTTATGGCCGCCCATCTCGATGCGCGGGCGACCGACCACGCCCAGGCCCTGGTAGAACGCGGCGTGGCAGTTGCCGAATTGCCCGAGGACAGGCGTTCGGCGAGGCTTGCGGAATTACTTCAAGACCGCAGCCTGCGCGTCTCCTGGAAGCGCGAGCTGCGCGATGGCTTTCGCCGCTTGTTTCCGGGCCTAGCCTACGCCCCTGTCGTCGAGTTGCTCGAGGCTACCCACAAGAAGGTCTTGCGTTCGCGGGTCTTTGTAGCCCTGCACATGCATGCTGGTGATGGCAATGTGCACACCAATATTCCGGTCAATTCTGACGACTACGAAATGCTGCAAGAGGCCCATGCGGCGGTGGCCCGCATCATGCAGGTGGCCAAAGAGTTAGATGGGGTTATCTCCGGCGAACACGGTATTGGCATTACCAAGATGGAGTTCCTCACGCCCGAGGAAAAAAAGGCGTTTGCCGACTACAAGCAGCAGGTGGATCCGCACCAGCGGTTCAATGCGGGCAAGTTGCTCGAGGGCGGCGATCTGCGCAACGCCTATACGCCGTCGTTTGGCCTGATGGGGGCAGAGAGCCTGATACTGCAGCAAAGCGACATTGGCTCGATTGCCGACTCGTTTGCCAATTGTCTGCGGTGCGGCAAATGTAAGCCCGTCTGCGCCACCCATGCGCCGCGAGCGAATCTGCTCTATTCGCCGCGGAACAAGATTCTTGCCACCTCGCTGCTCATCGAGGCCTTCTTGTATGAAGAACAGACGCGGCGGGGGGTGAGCATCGCCCACTGGGAAGAGTTTGGCGATGTCGCTGACCACTGCACGGTCTGCCACAAATGCGTGACGCCGTGCCCGGTGGATATTGATTTCGGCGAGGTCTCTATGAACATGCGCGATCTTCTGCGTCGCATGGGCAAGAAGAAGTTCAATCCGGGTACCGCCGCCTCGATGTTCTTTCTGAATGCGACGCGGCCGGAGACCATCGCCCTGACCCGCACCCTGATGATCGAATGGGGCTACAAGGCGCAGCGACTCGCCCACGACCTGCTAAAGAAATTCGCGAAAAAGCAGACCGCCAAGCCGCCGGCCACCGTAGGCCGTGCGCCGATCAAGGCGCAGGTGATCCACTTTGTGAACAAGAAGATGCCGGGCAACCTGCCGAAGAAGACCGCCCGCGCTTTACTCGATATCGAAGACGCCCACTATGTGCCGATTATTCGTGACCCGGTAAAGACCACGAGTGAGGCCGAGGCCGTGTTTTATTTTCCTGGTTGCGGCTCTGAGCGACTCTTCTCGCAGGTGGGACTCGCGACCCAGGCCATGCTCTGGCAGGTGGGCGTACAGACCGTATTGCCCCCGGGCTATCTCTGCTGCGGCTATCCCCAGCGAGGCTCCGGCCAGTTCGATAAGGCCAACAAGATCATCACCGACAATCGGGTCTTGTTCCATCGGGTGGCCAACACGCTCAACTACCTCGACATCAAGACGGTGGTGGTGTCCTGCGGCACCTGTTACGACCAGCTTGCGGGCTACGAGTTTGACAAGATCTTCCCCGGCTGCCGCATTTTGGATATCCACGAATACCTTTTAGAAAAGGGCGTACGGCTTGAGGGGGTGACCGGTGTGCGATACATGTACCACGACCCCTGCCACAGCCCTATGAAGCAGCACAACCCTCTGAAGGTAGTGAACAACTTGATCAATAGCGAGGTCAACGGCAAGGTCGAGAAGAACGACCGCTGCTGTGGCGAGTCGGGCACCTTCGCTGTGGCCCGCCCCGATGTCTCCACCCAGGTGCGGTTTCGTAAAGAAGCCGAGATGCGCGCTGGGGCAGAGAAGGTTCGGGCTGGCGATGAGAACCAGGCTGTGAAGATTCTCACCGCCTGCCCTTCGTGTATGCAGGGTCTGAATCGCTACACCGGGGACACCGGCGTGGAGGCCGACTACATTGTTGTTGAACTTGCCCGCGCACTCTTGGGCGAGCAGTGGCTCGAAGACTATGTGGCACGGGCCAACGCCGGGGGGATTGAGCGGGTGTTGGTCTAGCGGATTTCGCGAGTCAGCCCAACCAGTGCGGTGCGTTTACAGCCGCCCGAAGGGCGTTGAAGGGTTGCGACTAAGCCGGTGGGGCGGCCACCGCGTTTGCCGGGTGCTCTCTGGTCTGTAGCCGCGTGCTGGGAAATCGCAGGGAGAAGCAACTGCCCTGTCCGACCGTACTCTCAATCTTCAGTTCGGCCCCATGTCGTGAGGCCACATGTTTGACAATAGCAAGCCCCAATCCCGTGCCGCCGGTTTCCCGTGACCGGCCCTTGTCAATCCGATAGAACCGCTCGGTAAGTCGCGAGAGATGCTGAGATTCAATGCCCGGGCCGCTGTCCCGCACGCTAAAGAGCGCTGCGCCATCCGGCGTGGTCTGCCAGTCGAGTTGGATACTGCCTCCCTTGGGCGTGTATCGCACGGCGTTATTCACCAGGTTACTAAAGGCACTGTAGAGCTCACGCTCCTCCCCGAGCACGGCGGCGGGGCCTGTGATCGTGGAGCCTGTCGAAATCTCGTGGCTGTCGTGGCTGAGTGCCTGGGCCTCACGCACCAGTCGGGCAAGCATGGTTGGCATCGAAATGGGCGTGTCGCCCGGAGGTGTCTGTTCCGTCTCCAGTCGCCCGAGGGTCAGCAGATCGTCAATGAGGCGCTGCATACGCTCTGCCTGATCTCCCATCGTCGACAGCGCCTGACCTCTCTGTGCCTTATCGAGCGGTAGGTCTCGGAGGGTCTCAATGTATCCCGCAAGCACGGTAAGCGGCGTCTTGAGTTCATGGGAGACATTCGCCACAAAGTCACGCCGCGTGGTCTCGAGCCGTTCGATCTGGGTAATGTCGCGGGTGAGCAGGAGTCGTTCGCTCTGGCCGTAGGCAATGACCTGGAGCTGCAGGATCCGGTCTGGCTGGGGCACCCCCCGAAGCACTACCGGACTCTTCCACTGACCAGACTCGAGATACTTTACGAAGTCGGGGTGGCGTAAGAGGTTGAGAATATTTCGGCCCAGATCGGCCTGGGCCTTGAGTCCTAGGTGCTGCTCTGCCCGCAGACTCGCGTAAGTAATCTGGTGGTGATCATCCAGCGATACCACCCCATCGGGCATGGCGTCGGTCACGCTACGAAAGCTCTTTAGCATCTCCTGGAGTTGCGACTGCTGCCGCTCGTAGGATCGGGCCAGTCGATAGACAGCGGCATAGAGCAGGTCCCAGGTGCCGAGCCCCGTCGGCACATTGCCCAGCCGAAAATCATTCAGCCATCGCACCATCTTCTCGAGGTGCCAGACCTGAAAACCCACCCAAAAACCCATGCCGACGGCGATGACCCAGAGCCCCGCATTGCCGCCTGCGACGAGCTGGAAAAACCCGGCCACCAGGCCAATGCCCAGAAAGATCATGCAGATGCGAAACCAGAACCCCGTCATGGACAGGATTATGCGGCCGTGCGGGTTTAGGCGGCGGAGCCCCCTGAGGGCAGGGCGGTGAATCGATAGCCGCTGCCGCGTACGGTCTCTACATGCCGGTCATGGCCCGTACCAATAAGCGCCTGCCGGAGTCGACGGATATGCACATCCACCGTACGCTCTTCCACAAAGACATGGTCACCCCAGACATGGTCCAGCAGCTGGCTGCGGCTGTGCACACGCTCCGGATGGGTCATAAAGAAGTGCAAGAGTCGAAATTCGGTCGGCCCGAGGTCAAGGGGCTGTCCCTTGGCGCTGACCCGGTGGGTCTGTGGGTCAAGCCGCAGGCCCGCGATTTCTACCGTGTCGTCGGTGAGCTGGGGGGCCCGTCGCCGCAAGACGGCCTTAATGCGGGCCAAGAGTTCTTTGGGCGAAAAGGGCTTCGTCACGTAATCATCTGCGCCGCTCTCAAGCCCCTCAATCTTGTCGCCTTCTTCAGAGCGGGCGGTGAGCATGATGATGGGAATCCCCGTGGTCCGCTCATCGGCCCGCAGCCTGCGTGCATACTGAATGCCGCTCGACCCAGGAAGCATCCAGTCGAGCAGCACCAGGTCGGGCAGCTCCGCGCGTATCATCAGGTCGGCGGCCAGCGTGTCAGCAGCCCGCAAGACCTTATGTCCCGCAAAGCTCAGGTTTACGGCCACCAGTTCGGCGATTGCCGGCTCGTCTTCCACTACTAGAATCGTGCTTGCCATACCCTTAATTTATGCCATGAAGATGACAAGTCAATGACAAACTCGGGCTTTGTTGCATTTCGTCACGACGACACCGCGCCGGTGCCCCGGTCGATCGTTGTCCACCAGCAGTCGGCGGTGGTGGAGCTCGCCTACGAAGATGGCAGCAGTTTTCGGCTTCCCTTTGAGTTCCTCCGCGTCTATTCGCCCTCCGCGGAGGTGGTCGGGCATGGGCCAGGACAAGAGGTCTTGCAGGTGGGCAAGCGCGATGTCACGATTCAGAACCTGGCGCCCGTTGGCCAGTATGCGGTTCAGCCACACTTCTCTGACGGCCATGACACGGGCCTCTATTCGTGGTCCTATCTCTACTGGCTGGCCCAGCACCAGTCGGCGCTCTGGCAAGACTATCTCAACCGGCTCGCGGCGGCCGGCGCCACCCGTGAAAGGCAGCCTTCGGCATGACCCAGACCCATTTTGGATTTCAGCAGGTTCCTGAAGACGAGAAGGTGCGCCATGTCCGCCGGGTCTTTGACTCGGTGGCAAGCCGTTACGACCTCATGAATGATGTGATGTCGTTGGGGCTCCACCGGGTCTGGAAGGCCATTGCCATTGCCCAGGCCCAGATTCGCGAGGGGCAGTCCATCCTCGATGTGGCCAGTGGCACCGGGGACCTCGCCCTGGCCTTTGCCCAACGGGTGGGCCCGGCAGGGTCGGTGGTGATGACCGACATCAATGCCCAGATGCTCGCCCGTGGCCGCAATCGGCTGATTGATGCAGGCTACCCCGTGCCGGCGGTGGTCTGTGACGCAGAGCATCTTCCGTTCTCAGACAAGACCTTCGACCGTGTCATGGTGGCCTTTGGGCTGCGCAACATGACCCACAAAGACCGTGCGCTTGCCGAGATGCACCGGGTGCTCAAGCCCCAGGGCAAACTGCTGGTACTGGAATTCTCCGAGGTCGTTCCGCCCCTCCGACGCCTCTATGACCACTACTCATTTAAGGTTCTGCCCTGGCTCGGTCAGAAGATCGCCAACGATGCCGAGAGTTACGCCTATCTTGCGGAGTCGATCCGCATGCATCCCGGTCCGGAAGCCCTTAAGGAGATGATGCATTCTGCGGGCTTTGGCGTGGTAAGGTTTCAGCGCTTAACTGGTGGGGTGGTGGCACTTCACCAGGGAATCCGGCTCACGTAGGCCGTCACAAAGGAGGCATCGATGGCACAACTTGGTAGTCAGACCACAATTTCTCAGAAGGGTACGCCTGCAGCGACCCGGTTCGGTACGCGCATGAGCGCCTCAATTCTTGCGCTTGTCTTTCTGGTGGCAACCAGTGGCCTCTCGGAGGCGCAGGCCAAGCGTATGGGCGGCGGTGGATCCATCGGTAAGTCTGCGACACCGATGCAGCGCCAGGCCACGCCCCCGGCCAAGCCCGCGCAGCAGCAGACGCCCCCAACGCAGCAGGCCGCACCAGCCCAGCAGCCCGCCGGGGCAGCGGCTGCCGCCCCTGCAGCCGCCGCTTCGCAGGCTGCCTCTGGTGCCAGCCGTTGGATGGCACCCTTGGCCGGCCTAGCGGCAGGTCTGGGCCTGGCTGCGCTCGCATCGCATCTTGGGCTGGGTGAAGAACTCATGGGCATGCTCATGATCGTTTTGCTTGTCGCCGTGGGCTTTTTCATTCTCCGCATGGTGCTTGCCCGTGGGCGTGGTGCATCCCAGTCCGGCGCGCTTGAGCCGGCCATGGCCCGCAGTGGCCTGGGATCCGCAGGCTCTGGGTCCTCCACAGGGGGCTGGACTGCGCCGCAGCCTGTGGGAGGTCTGCGCCAAGACATACCAGCGCACGACGACCACCAAACTGTGGCCACCGCAAGTACCGGCAGCATGAGCCAGGACGAGGTTGATCAGTTTCTTCAGGTTGCGCGCGCCCAGTTCTTGAGCCTGCAGAAACTCTGGGATGCGGGAGACCTGAAGGCCATTGAAGGCTTCTGTACCTCGGCGATGGCGCAAGAACTTGCTGGCCAGCTTGCCGCCCGGGGGCACTCGGTGAACTACACCTCGGTGGTGCAGCTTGAGGTCGAGTGGATGGGGCTGCAAGACGGCGTCAACGATGACGGCCATCCTGTCGATGAGGCGTATGTTGGCTTTAAGGGATTGGTGCGCGAAACGGCAGACGGCGTGGCAGACGCCTTCCATGAGGTCTGGGTGCTCCAGAAGCGTAAAGACGGCCAAGATGGCTGGCTGCTGGCAGGCATTTCGCAGCACAGTTAACAAACCGAGTCGGTCCGCTGATGTCGCTGCTCGATCCCCTTGTTGCCTATGGTGGCCAGGGGATCCTCGCAGCGATTAATTTTTCCATAGAGCGCGACGACGACCTCCATGCGGCGATGCGCGGGCTTGCGGGCAAGACGTTGGCCTTCCGGCTCGATATGCCGGGCGCACTCGACGGGCTGTCGTTTTATGGAAGTTTTGCCGAAGACGGTCTGCTAGAGGCGGTTCGTGCGGAGCCCGGGGCACGTATGACGAGCGCATCGCATTCAGTGTCGGTGCCCCCTGCGCCGGAGGCAGCCGCGTCCCCATCCGGCGGGTCAGCACAAGTACAACCGCCGGCGCCGCGCCCCGATGTTACGCTCTGGCTCACTGGGGCTTTCTTCTCGAACATGGCGGGTCAGGCAACCGCCAGCCTCTGGCCTCAAGAAGCCAAGACAAATAAGACAGCCTCTGCGACTCCATCCAGCGGTCCCGCGGCCCTGCAAGGGGTGCGCATCGAAGGGGATGCTGCTTTGGCGCAGCGGCTGATGCCGCTCTTGGAGGTGATGCGGGCCCGGCTTTCCCCGTTTCAACTGGCGATTGCCCGGTTTCCTCTGGTGGGCGTTGCCCAACGAGCCGCGCAGTATGCCGTTTATGACGCAGGCATTCTCGTGCGTCGCGAAGAACTTGCTGCGCACGCCCAGTCCCTGCGGGCACTCCGTGAACGTATTGACCGGCTAGAGAAGCGCGTACGGACTGCCTAAGCGTTTACGCTTCGCCTAAGCCTTCGCGCTTAACGCCCCGCGAATGCGGCTTCGATGGCCTCTTTGGAGACTGCGCCCTGAAGCCGTTTTCCGTTCGTTACAAAGGACATGGGGGTCGCCTGCACATTCAGTGACTTACCCAAGGCAAGGATCTTGTCTTTCGGAAAGTCACACGAGGCGCTGGCGTTCGGGGGCTCTTTTCCCGACAGCATCCAGTCGTCCCAGGCTGCCTGGCGGTCTTTTGCACACCAGGCGTTACGGGAGACCGTCGTGGATTCAGGCCGCAGGATGGGGTAAAAAAAGGTGTAAATGGTGACGTTTTCGAGCGTCATGAGCGTGCCGCGAAATCGCCGACAAAACGAGCAGTAGGGGTCTTCAAAAACGGCGATCTGGCGGCTGCCGTTGCCAATTACCGTTTTGAGTGCCAACTCCACGGGGAGCTTGGCAAAGTCAATCGCGGTAATCTCGTCAAGGCGCAGGGCCGTGAGGTTTTTGCCTGTCTTCAGGTCGATCATCTGGCCCTCTACGATGGCGTGGCTCGCCTTCTCGTCGACATAAATCAGGTCAGTGCCAAGCCGCACCTCGTAGATGCCGGGCATCGCGGTGCGCCGTACCCCGTCGACCTTAAACCTGCCCTGTAGCCACGACTCGACAACCTTCGTGATTGTCTGCTGGACCGCTGGGGGCGCCGCGGCCGTGTCTGTTGCCCGTTGGGCATATGCCGCCTGTGCTGTGATGATCAGAACGGCAAGGCCCAGCAGCAGTGGGCGAACAAACTGGGTCAGGGCAAGTGGGAGGGCAGCGGCCATAGCGATGGGGGGTCTTTCAAAAAATTTAGGGAGTGCCCCGGCCGAGGGCCTGCGCAATGAGCCAGCGTCTTAGCGTCGGTAGGGCATCGATGCAGTGTATGCCAATCTGTCGCGCCAACGGCATACCGGGGCCTTCTAGCCGCATCGTGCGCCAGAGGCTATCCAGTCCCCACTGCACCCGGCGTACGGCCCAGGCCCTTTGACGGGCGAGTAATTGCAGCTGTTTGGGCACTGCGCCCGCCGTAAGGGGGCGCCCGGCAAGTCCCCACTCCGTGCTGTCCGCAGGCAGGCCCCGCAAAGTCTGTCGCAGCGCGTGCAGGTCCTGCATGCCGAGGTTCAGACCGTAGCCCGCTAGGGGGTGCACGGTGTGTGCAGCATCGCCGAGCAGCAGCAGCCGTCCAAGCGTGGGGCGTTCAACCAGGGTCATGGCCAATGGGCTGGTCACGGGCAGACTCAAGGCCGAGAGATCGCCCCATCGGTGGCCCGAATCCGTCGTGACGCGACGGGCAATCTCTTGTGGGCCGCTGGCGAGCCACTCGTCGGCCTCGGTGTTGGGTAGCGAATAGACCATCGAGAGCTGCCGATCGTGCACCAGGGGCAGAAGCGCCAGAATTCGGTCCTCCCCAAACCACTGGCAGGCCACCCCGCCATGCGGCGTCGCGGACTCAAAGGCCATGACCAGGGCCGTCTGCGCGTAGTCGCGGCGCCCCCAGAGAATGCCCGATCGCCGCCGTAGAAAGGAGCCCGCGCCATCGGCAGCCACCACCAAGTCAAAAAACAACGCCTCTTGCCCGCCGCTTGGGGCGCTCTTATCGAGCGGCCCCGCAAAGAGGAGCTGCGCAGGTGCCTCGTGGGTTCCCACCCGAATATCCGTGGGAAAGCGGGGGTCTCGGGTAATGCGCGCGATGCCCCGTACATGATCTTCGCAGGCGGCGAGCAGCTCGGCGTGCCCGAGGATCTGTGCCAAGTAGTCTGACGGCACATCTTCTGCCTTGAGGCAGGCAACGCCGATTTCCGTGGCACGCGGATAGACCTCCATTGCACTTACCGCCTTCGCCTTTTCGGCCACCCGGTTCCAGACCCCGAGGGACTCCAAAAGCCTGACCGTCTCGGGCGACAGCGCGTAGGCGCGCGCCTGCGCGCCATCGCTACGTCGTGGCGGCTCTTCGGGGGCATACCAATACACCTGATGCCCCTGTTCTGCAAGCACCAGGCAGGTACAGGCACCCATAATGCCTCCGCCAACGACCGCGGTCTGAAGCGTCTGCATCCTTAGAGGTGAGTCACGAAGACGATAGGCCAGATAGGCCGCGGTGGCCGATATCCCGGCGGTACTGGCAGCCCGGAAACCGCACCGTATCGGCGAGGCGATACGCCTGCGCCTGCGCCTCTTTGAGGCTTCCGCCCAGTGCTGTGGCACAAAAGACCCGGCCACCCGCCGTCACCAGCCCCGCCTGCTCGGCGCGGGTGCCGGCGTGAAAGAGCCTTGCCTCCGGACGGTTGTCCGGGAGTGTGTCGATAGGGTCTCCCAATCGGGGCGCATCGGGGTAGCCGTCGACCGCAAGCACGACCCCCAGCGCGGGACGGCGATCCCAAAAGGTGTCCGCAAGTGGCTCTGCCTCCTCTAGTCGCCCCGCCAGTGCGTGGTCTAGGAGTACCGTCAGGTCCCCGCGCATCCGCATCATAATGGGCTGGGTCTCGGGATCCCCGAGTCGACAGTTAAATTCCACGACCTTGGGTGCGCCCTCACTACTAATCATCAGCCCCGCATAGAGAAACCCGGTGTACGGATGACCCTCTGCGGCCATTCCTTTGAGGGTCGGACGAATCACTTCGCGCATGACGCGGGCAAAGACCTCGGGCGTCACAACAGGGGCCGGAGAGTAGGCGCCCATGCCCCCGGTGTTGGGGCCTTGGTCGTGGTCTTTGAGCCGCTTGTGGTCTTGACTGGTGGCCAGGGCAAAGGCGTTTTTTCCGTCGCAGACCACAATAAAACTCGCCTCTTCGCCCGGCAAAAATTCCTCAATGACCACCCGCGCGCCGGCTGTACCGAGCCGATTGCTCGAGAGCATGTCGCGAATCGCTGCCTGCGCCTGCGCGAGGGTCTCTGCAACCACCACACCTTTACCAGCGGCCAGACCATCGGCCTTGACCACAATGGGCACGCCTGGGGCCCGTGCGGCCTGCGTGGCCGCATAGTCGCAGGCGGCCTCGACGGCTTCGAAGGTCTGGAATTGGGCCGTGGGAATGCCGTGTCTGGCCATAAACTGCTTGGCGAAGTCTTTGGAGGACTCTAGTTGGGCCGCCGCCTGCGTGGGGCCGAAGATTTTCAGGCCCCGGGCCTGAAATCGGTCAACCAACCCGGCCGCCAGCGGCCCCTCGGGACCCACCACGGTATAGGCTACTCGCTCCTGCGCCGCAAAATCTGCGAGTGCGTCGGGCGCCTTCAGTGGGTCGATGTCGACATTGACAAGCCCGTCTTCGAGGGCGGTGCCTGCATTGCCCGGTGCCACAAAGATCTTATGCACCCGC
Organism: uncultured Bordetella sp.; assembly: GCA_964556335.1. Classification (GTDB taxonomy): domain Bacteria; phylum Pseudomonadota; class Gammaproteobacteria; order Burkholderiales; family Burkholderiaceae_A; genus Hahnella. The sequence goes on from CAZKWK010000001.1 coordinate 114,824, forward strand.
GGGGACTGGGCCAGACGCCAGGCCAGTGCATGTTCTCGCCCACCACCACCGACCACCAGAATCTTCACAGGATCACCGCGTTGGTATACACATCCTGCACATCGTCAAGCCCCTCAAGCGCATCGAGCAGCTTCTGCATCCGCACCCCATCGTCCCCCTGCAGCTCTGCGGTGGTTGTGGGGCGCATGGTCACTTCCGCGAGATCGGGCTTGAGCCCAGCGGCCTCAAGGGCAGCCCGTACGAGGCTCAAGTCGTTCGCGGCCGTGAGCACTTCGATCGCCCCTTCTTCATCGGCGAGTACATCATCTGCGCCTGCCTCGAGCGCAATCTCCATGACCCGGTCCTCGGAGGTGCCGGGGGCGAAGACCAACTGGCCGCAGTGCTTAAAGAGAAATCCTACCGATCCGTCGGTGCCGAGATTGCCCCCATGTTTAGAGAAGGCATGCCGCACCTCGGCCACGGTGCGGGTGCGGTTATCTGTCAGGCAGTCCACCATGACCGCTGCTCCGCCGATGCCGTATCCCTCGTACCGAATCTCTTCGTAGTCCACGCCCTCGAGTTGTCCTGAGCCCCGCTTAATGGCTTCTTGCACCTTATCCTTCGCCATATTGGCGTCGCTTGCCTTGTCCATGGCGAGACGAAGCCGGGGGTTGGTGCCAGGGTCCGCCCCGCCGAGCTTCGCGGCGACGGTGACCTCCTTAATAATCCGGGTAAAAATCCGCCCGCGTTTTTCGTCTTGTCGGCCTTTTCGGTGTTGAATGTTGGCCCATTTGGAATGTCCCGCCATGATGCACAAACGCCTGTTCTAAGGGAGTGAAGAAACAATGAGAAATCTGGGCTTAAGTGTACCGGTCGTCGTGGGGCCTTGGTACGGCGGCGCGCGGGTGCGGTGGCTGATAGGCGGGCAACGCGCAGGCGAAGAAAAGGGGCACCCCGCATGACGATCCCGAGAAGCCTAGCGAGCACCGCGCGACTCTACTCGCCTGAGGCCTTCGCCGCCCTGCGCAGCGGGCATGTGGCGGTCATTGGCTTGGGCGGTGTCGGCTCCTGGGCGGCCGAGGCGCTTGGGCGCAGCGGCGTGGGGCAACTCACCCTGGTGGACTTTGATCATGTTGCCGAGTCCAACCTCAATCGTCAGGTGCAGGCCAGCATGCAGACCCTCGGGCAGGCCAAGACTGAGGCCCTCAAAGCACGACTTGCCCTCATTGCCCCCCACACCGAGGTGCACTGCATCGACGACTTTCTTACCCCAGACAATGCCGTAGCCATTCGTGCCTGTGGGGCCGACTTCTTCATCGATGCCTGTGATGATGTAGGTGCCAAGACGGCCCTCGTACTGCAGTTCTCGCCCAAGCACCGCGTTCGGCAATTGATCGTCTGCGGGGCGGCCGGGGGTAAGCGTGATCCCAGTCGTGTGGCGCATGCCGATCTGGCGGAGACGAGCCATGACCCGCTTCTGGCCAAATTACGCTACGGCCTTCGCCGTAGCCATGGGTTTGCCCGCGATGGCCGCCTGTCTATCCCGGTGGTCTACAGCCCGGAGTCTGTTGAGCGGCCCGTCGCCGACAGACTCGGCGTCCCCGGTCAACCCGCTCAGCGGGCGGGCAGTGCTCTGGCCTGCGCAGGATATGGATCGCTGGTGATGGTCACTGCGGCGATGGGCATGGTGGCGGCTACACGGGCGGTGCATTGGCTCACGCGCCCCTCATAACGGCCATGTGCCCCTTGGGGGACCGCCCCTGGTTGGCGGGTTTCGACCCCGCCCTTGTCTCGGCGGTAGCAGAACTGCCGATCGTAGCGTTTCTCGAATACGCCAACCGGTGCGTCGCCATGCAGGGGACGTGCACAGGCCATGGCCAGCCCGCGCGTTTTGTTCCCCAGACAACCGCTTTCGCGGGGGCGGACTATGAGCGCTGTATCGCCGAGACCGGAGAAATTCCAACACGCGACAGTCTGCATGACCGTTACAACGCCTTGGTCTGGCTCACCTTTCCAGAGACCAAGGCCGCACTCAATCGAGAGCAGGTGGCGGCGATGGGCAGACAGGTAGGCAGACAGGTGGGCAGACAAGGCCGCGGCCGACGACGAGACGCGTTCACACTCTGGGATGAAAACCTTGCTGTCTTGGTGGTGCCTGCCGGAGAGGCGGTTGTGATTCGCCACTGCTTTGCGCAGCACGACTGGCAGGAAATTTTCTTAGGTCACCGCGAACACTGGCAGCAAGACTGGCAGGTGCATCTCTTTGGTCACGCGCTGCTAGAAAAACTCGCCGCGCCCTTTAAGGCAATTACCGCCCATCTGATCGTATTGGAGAGCCCCGAAGGCGATAACAGCAACCGTATCGGTAACGCTCTCACCGCCATAGACCGGGTGCTTGTTGCTCAGCTTCAGGAGTTTTCCGACCCCTCAGCCTTTTTGCATCTTCCGGTGATGGGCATTCCGGGGTGGGATCCCGCCAATCACGACTCAGCGTTTTATTTCGATGCTGCGGTTTTTCGCCCCCAGAAAACACCACGGCGCAGGGGTGGTGGCGGCGTGTAAGCGGGGGTCTAGCGAATTCGGAAAGTGGCCTGAATCATGAGCCCGGAGTTCCCAAGAAGATTGGCCTGCAGGTTGATGTTCTCGGTGATCGGTCGGCCTATGGCCAGAATCAGCCCCGGGGAAAAGCCATTGCTGTTTAAGGGCACCTTGTCTTCATAAGGTTCTTTGTAGCCATAGAGAAGCCCCGCCGCCCACTTGAAGTACCACTGCGGCGCCTGCCGGATAACGCCTGAGTAAATGCCTCCCCAGGGGTACAGGAAGACAGAGGGCTGACCAAAGGAGTTACTGAAGAAGGCAATACCCGCAACGTCTTTGCCCGCACGTATGCGTTCAACACCCAGCAGAACCACATCGCGGTGCTCCGGGTTGTGGCTAAAGTGATACGAATAGGGGCTTGCGGTTAAGAAATATTGATCAGTGGTCGAAGCGGCATTCTCAGCCGTGCTGGCCGCAGCCACCGGCAGACCCAAAGGGGCCACGAGAAGGCCTAAAGTCCCCAGTAAACCTAATAAACCGCGGCGCAGTTGACTAAGGACGTGCCGACGACCGCCCGTTGTATTGGCGGGTGGCAGTGTCTTGTTGCGACGGTCTGTGGATTGCATGGTTTTTAAAAGGCCAGCCGGAGTTGTACCTGGTGAAAGTCGACGCCTTCGTTGTAGTTGCTGATGCTGGCGTTGGAGAAATGCTGAAATCGATAGGCAATATCGAGGCCTGGCTTTTCGCCTATAGCCAGACCAAAGCCCAGATGGTCGCCAAATTCAAACCGTGTACCCATGCGCTTGGCATTGGAGAGACGCACCCCGGAGAAGTAGTGGGCCCCAACGGCGCCCTCCACATAGGGGCGCACTGCACCTTCGCTGGCCCAGGTATAGCGGAACACGGGCGCGAGGCCGACACCCGTGAGATGCTTTCCGCCAGCGCCCTTGCCCCGCCAGCCCGACAGGTCTGCCTGCCAATAGACATGCAGCCGGCCCCGCGGGGAGGCAAACCAGGCCCAGTCGGTGTTTTGGGTGAGCACCACTGCGGTCATGTCGGCGTGACGACTCTCTCCGGCGAGAATGCCCACCTGGTCAATGGTGATGCTATGGGCCGGAGATAAAGACAGTGCGGCCAATGCCGAGAATAAAACGAAGTGCGGGAGGTGTGCCCGAAGGCCTTTACGGACGGTGGTCTGCGTCATGAGGGGTGTATTTTTTTGAGGAGGGGCCAGGTAAAAGTCTTGTAGACTGGCTAATCGATAAATCTTACGGTGAAGAATACAACAAGGACGTGTATGCGCTCATTACATACGGTGATAGGAATTCTTGGGATGGCGGTTTTGTTGCAGGGATGTGCAACGGCGGTGGCGATTGTCGACGTTACCGGCGCGGCAGTGATCTACACAGGCAAAACCATCGTAAATACCGTGGATGCCATCACACCGGATATCGTGAATAAAGACTAATTTTGCGTGTTCAATGGACAGGCGTGTAATGCCTGAAATTATGAGCCAAGGCGATTAGCCGGATCAAGAAATGGTCGCCAAGGGCGGACCCCAAACAAATCAAAAGCTTTTTGGTAAGCCGGCCTGCTTAAGAACGGCATTTGCCGTGTGCCTTGACTTGATCTTCGCGTCAACGACGAAACGTAGGTTCGTGAGGGGGTGAATACCAAACGTCGTGGTCACCCTTGCCGGCCCTCTCGAAACGGCAACCCGCTTCCTTAAGAAGGCGCACGAGTTCGGGCGTAAAACTTAAGACCATGAAATGGCTCTAGTGAGGCGCCTTCATCTGCGTTGTGGAAAAACGACGAGCAAGTAACTCGTAGGCAACCTCGCCGGAGACAAGAAGATCGTTTTCTTCCAATAGTTCCGGTACAAGCCTCTCCAATTTCTGCGTGAGAAGTTCCATCGAGTCCGCTTCGGTCGCAAGACCGGGTACGTCATCAGAGGTGGCCACCCACACCTTAGCCTCGTCGTCCCACTCCGCCCTAATGAAAAACACTTTTTGCATGGCGACCGAGAAAGTAGAAGAAAATTGGTGGCCAAGGGCGGAATCGAACCACCGACACAAGGATTTTCAGTCCTCTGCTCTACCGACTGAGCTACTTGGCCAAGATTTTTATTATAGCCCTTCTTTCTACTGCGCTTTCTCCGCTCTAAGCGCTCAATAGCACCGCAAGTCTTTTACAAAACAATCGTCAGCCCCTATAGTTTGTCGGCATCAGGTCGACTCTGCAGTTGTGCACCAGAATTGGAACGAAAGTTGCCTTATTTGCTGATATGGGCAACCAGACGACAGGCCGAACATGATCCGAATTCTTATTACCAATCAGAAGGGCGGGGTGGGCAAGAGCACCATCACCGCGAACCTGTGTCGGTATTTTTCCTCGGTTCGCGGCAAAAAGACCACCCTCCTAGACTTCGATAGCCAGGCATCCGCCACGCGTTGGGTGCAACAGGTGCAAGACAAAGACGCTCCAGATGCCATTCGGGTTTTGCCCTTTGAAGTCCCGCGCACAGGCGGGGTGAGTCGGGCGGTGATCGAGATCCGACGGGTCTTGCGCCAACTGGAGGCAGACACCGATATCGTCGTTGCCGACCTCACCTGGAACGATTTTCTCGACAGCGAAATCTTCTTTGAGTTTGACCTTGTGGTTCTGCCCTCTGCGATCTCGGAGGTGGAGCTCGTGACAACCATTGAGTTTGCGAAGCGGCATCAATGGGTGTTTGAATCGAAGCGCTACCATCCAACCCTCGTTCTTGCCCCCAGCAGGGTGCGGTCGGATCAAAACGGGGCAGTACACCGGACCTCAGAGCGTTTTCCCTTCTCGTTTGTTCTCACCCCGCCCATTCTGGATTCCATTGACGCCCGGCGGGCCTTTGGAAACTACTTCCTGATTGGTCACCGCAATAACCGGCTCTCCACCTCGTTTATGGCCTTCTGCCGTGCCATGGACCAGAGCATTGAGTTGCACCTCAGTAAGCAGGGGCCGCGACAGCATCAGCATGAAAAGCAGAATCCCTTTCTGCACAGCCTCTTGCGGTATCGCATGGAAATGGCGGCGGCAGAAGAAAATGCCAGCCCAGAGAAGACGGTGGTACGTGCGGGAGTTCCCACCGCGGTACCGAACCCCTCAAAGAACCGTCAGGACCATCGCCCTTGGTTACAGCAGATCAAGGAGCACCAGAAGTCGGTGGCTGCGGCCGCGGTATCGAATGGCGATACTGCAGCGCCTGTGGCGCAGACAACAGGCCCGACCCCGCGCAAGCCCCCCCTGGCCTTGGTGCCGAAGATCTTCGCGGTGAGTGTTGCGGGTGCAAAGCCAAGCGGGGCCAGCTCGTAAGCGATTACTGGCTTTTATGCGATTGTTCGTGGTGTGCCGTTGGTCATTCGCCACCAGACTCTGCGAATCGCTTAGCAATCACTTTGGCCGCCACTGCGCTAATGCTGGCACGCATTGATGCGGCCTGGAGATTTTGCTGTTCGTACTCGCTCAAGGCGTTGAGCGTGAGCAGCAGATCCTGGCGGGTTTCTCGAATTTCCTGATCGACCGAGTGCAACTCTTTGAGAAGGTGTTGCCGGGTATTGAGGCGGTCTTCGAGGTGGCGGCTAATGTTTGCCACGTCACGCCAGCTTGGCGCATTGCCGTCGACCACCTGGTGAACGGTCGCCCGTTGGATCACCGTAAATAGGCTGTCGAGTGAATCACCGACGCGCGCAAGGGCGGCGGCCTGGGTCTGGGGCACCAAGGGCGCCCCGCCGCTGTCTTCGTGAGGCGCAGCGGAGTCTTGTGCAGAGGCCATAGGCCGGGGGTAGGGCTTTACGGTCTGGGCCGCACTCCCCGAGACAAAGGGCTCTGCCCTTGCGGTGTAGACACGGTCGCCATTGGTGGCGCGTCGAGACCGAAATCCGTTCCCTGTCACGGGCATGGGCATGACGGGTGGTGCCGTATCTTCTGAGGCCGCGGTGAGGGATTCGATGGGTTCGGCGGCGAACTGGGAGGGGGATCTGGCGGCATTCTGTGCCCCTGAAGACTCAGCCCGATGGGCGCTGTCCTCGGCCACGTCATCGGCGTCGTCTAGCGTGTCGTCGTGGTCCTCGTGCGCCTCGCGGCTGCGATCGCTTGTACCAGCGGGGTTGGATTGCGATGTGGCGATGGGAGATTCCGGCCCGGTCTGCCATCCAGAATCGGGGTTGTAGATGCGCACCCCTTCTTTGGGGAGCTCAAACTGATTGTCCATGCGTGTGACGCCCTGTGGGTCCTCATTCGGCTCGTGATGCAGGTTTTACTGCGATTTGATGCTACTGTATTCGGTCAAATGCTGAATGTCATTCTTTTATTGGTCAATCTTGTCGCGCTGCTCGTCGCGCTAGGGGAACGTGCGTCTGTGCCCCCCGGGGGGGTGCAATGGCTTGGAACGCTTGACTGGTCAACGCTCGCGCAGCAGTTCTGGGCCATCACCCATGCAGAGCAGGTGGACAGCAACCCTGTGATGGCCACCTGGCTCACCATCAGCTTGTTATGGTTATCGGCCACAGCGATCGATTTCTTTATTCGTCAGAGAAAGGCCGCCCGTAGTGCGGCCCTTCAGATGCGCGAGGAAGACGACGGTGATGCACTGGGTACCAACGGTCGCGCATCGTCCCGAGGGCAGAGCCATCTGGCAGGTGAGAGTGGCTTTGCCACGAGTCAGCCCAGTGGGTCTCAGGCGTTAGCGGGAGGCGCAGGCTTTGCTGGCGCCATGGCTTCCGCCCAGGCGTCCCAGGCGGCAGGCCTCGGGGGCGCCACCCGAACGACAAACCTGGCAGACCCCACACTCGGCCCGCTGCTCAATGACTTGGAGCGGCAGGTAAGTAGCCTTCCGGCCGAGGCCCAGCAGGAAATCGATCAACTCAGACGTGCCCTCGAGGCCCTGGTCGCAAAGCCCTAAGTTCATTGCGCGTACTGCAATCCCTTCGGTACGAGCACAACCATTTCGCCCGGGTAGCGCATACGTCCGGCCAGCTCCCCAGCCTCTGGCCCTGACCCAAAATAGAAGTCTCCACGATGGATGCCTACAATCGCTGACCCGGTGTCTTGTGCCATCACGAGTCGCCCCACGGGTTGGCTGCGCGGCAAAGTCGGGCTTCGCATGCTAGATGCTGCCCCTGCCTGCCCAACCGCTAAGGGGAGTTCTGTACGCAAAAACACCGGGAGCCCCAGGGCGACAAACTGTGGATCCACCGCGATGGAGCGACCTGCGGTCAGTGGTACGCCCAACGAGCCAATTGGGCCCTCCGTCGGGTCCTGGCTGGCTGGCAATTCTCTGAAGAAGACCACACTGGGGTTCTGATGCAACAACTCTTGGCGGCGGTGGGGGTTGGCAGCCACCCAACTCTTAATCCCCTGCATGCTCGCCTGCCCCAGCGTCAGTTCGCCCTGTTCCACGAGCCAGCGGCCGATCGACTTATAGGGATGACCATTCTGGTTGGCGTAGCCTAGCCGCATGACCTGCCCGTCTTCAAGGATGACCTTTCCTGAGCCCTGCACCTGCAGAAAGAACGCCTCTATCGGGTCTTCCAGCCAAGCGATCTCGTGACCCTTCAGCAGCCCCCCTTTGTCGATCTCGGCCCGCGTGGGGTAGGGCAGCAGCTGATCGCCTTGAGGGGTCTTTACGACGCGCCCACGCAGACGCAGGCTGCGTAGCTCGGGATACTGGTGTCCCAACGATACCGTTACTAAATCGGGGGGCGGCCGGTAGAGCGGCACCTGATAGGGCCCTGAGGGCGTGCGTGCGCCCTTCACCAGCGGCTCGTAGTACCCCGTAATCGTATTGGTCTTGGATGCCTTATCCGCGGCAGGGCTCGCCTCTGCGAGACGGTGGGGAACAAACTCTTCTTCAAAGAATCGCCGCACCGACTGCGCGGTGACGGGCGAGACCTGTTGCGCCTGGCGGCAGAGACGCACAAAGGGCTCCCCTTTACGCGCCATGGCCTGGCAGTTACGCAGCCAGGCAGGCCAGGCCTCGATAAGCGTGTCATCAGCCCATCCCGGGAGTTCGCCATGAGCCTTGCTGCCGAAACCACCGAAGCCGGCCTGCTGCGGCTGCGCGCCTCCGAGGGCGTGGTCGCGCCCGCCACCCGTGTCGATGCGCTCGCCGCACCGCGGCTGCGCCGCGTGATCAACTGCACCGGCACCGTGATCCACACCAACCTCGGCCGCG
>CAZKWK010000002.1:0-9195 GCA_964556335.1 uncultured Bordetella sp.
GGGCCCTCGTAGTCGGCGAGCCCCGGAAACACCGATTCTGCAGCCACCGTCTGTGTGGGGAAACGTAGAGGCGCGCCAGCCCGAAGGGTTCCCCTGGCGGGGGGGATCGGCTGCCCCTCTCTGGTTACCAGGAGTCCGGAGGGGCCATTAAAGGCCCGGGCTCGGTCGATATATTGCTGAACCACTGCCACACAACTGGTTTCGCCCGATCTGATCGCGCGGTGTAGGTCTTTAATGGAGGCTTCAAATACAGAAAAGGCCATGATGCATAATTCCCTTAGTGAACGGATGATAAACAGCATTTCACGGTTTGCAAGGTATGAGATTCACTAATACCGCAAATCGCAAGGCGGTTGTTTACTAGGCTACACAAAAGGAGGCCTCACCACTATGGCAACGATCACACACTCTCTTGGAACAACCGACTACGAGCGGGCAGGCCCCGCGGGCCAGAGGCCGTTGGTCTTGTTTCACACATTACTGGCCGATCGCAGTGTCTACGACGGGATTTTCGCGACCCTCGCAGAAAAGCGTGATGTCATCCGGTTCCCATTTCCCGGCTTTGGTGCGTCGGTGGGTGTCTGTCAGTCGATTGACGACTATGCCCTATGGACCATCTCGTTTCTAAAGGCGCTTGCAATCGGTCAGCCCGTGGAGGTCTTTTCAAACGGCTTTGGCGGGTTTGTCTCGGTGGGGGTCACCAGCAAAGCGCCGGAGCTCGTCTCACGCCTCACCATCGCCAATAGCGGTGCAGCATTTCCCGAGGAGCGCAAGCCTCCGCTGCTCAAGATGGCCGAGCTCGTCGAGACCAAGGGCATCGAGGCCGTGCTCGATACCGCCATCTCGCGTATGTTTCCCGAGGGTTTTGCACAGGCCAATCCCGCCATCGTGCAGGCACGCAAATCAGCCCTATCGAAGACCAACCCCCAACAGTTCTCAGCCGCCTGTCGGGCGCTGGCGCAGCTTGACTACCGTGCGGCAGCCCGCGCAATCGCCAGGCCTGTACGTATCGTGGCAGGCCTCGACGATGCGACTACGCCCCCGGCGATGTCGCAGGAGTTGCACCAGCTCGTGGCAGGTTCAAGCTATGCGGAGATTCCGGCGTGCGGCCATTGCCCGCAGATTCAGCAGCCCGCGCGCGTCCTCGAGCTGCTCTCCTGATGTTTTGTTCCTCCCGCATATCTCCATTTTTCGTATTTCTTTGGGCGCTGATGCCCGGCTCCACTCTCCTCTGAAAGGATTCGCATGACCCAAGATAACCTCATTGAAGTCATTACCGAAAACAAGCTCCCGCATTACGAGCCCTATGGCTGGCACCATTGGCCCGAGCATCCTTGGCTTGCCTACCAGTTTCGTAGGGGGTTAGGCGAGGTCCAGGAGGGCGGAGGCGCGGTCAGTGAGGTGTTTCAGGCCGCGAGTCGCATGATTCCAGGGGATCTCGAGAGCTGGCACAAGGAGTGGAAGCATATTGCCGATCGCAACTGGAATCGCGGTGAAGAGGCCGAGGCCCAAGGCCACATCCGTACCGCGATGAACTGCTTTTTGCGCGCAGCGGACTACTACCGACAGGCGGAGTTTTATCTCAAGCCCGATGATCCCCGCCGACTCCCCACCTTCGAGAAAATGGAGGCATGCAGCCACCGATTCATCAGAAACCTCAACCCGGCCGGGGAGGTGGTCGATATTCCTTATGAGAATGGCGTCTCGTTGTGTGCCTACTTTGTGCGCTCGCCCTACCCGATCGCCAAGCAGCCCGTACTGATCTGTATGGGCGGGCTAGACTCGATTAAAGACGAGATGTGGTTCATGCAGGCGAAGGGTGCCCTACAGCGCGGCATTTCTGTACTCATGATTGATGGTCCAGGGCAGGGCGGTACGCTACGCCGTCACAAGGTGCCCAATCGGGTCGATACTGAGTTTCCGATCGGGAAGTGCATCGACTGGCTTGAGGCCCGGTCTGATATCGACGCCTCTCGGATTGCCGTCTGCGGTTCGAGTCTTGGAGGATATTATGCAGCGCGTGCGGGCTGCTACGAGCATCGGCTCGCAGCCTGCATTGCTCACGGGGCAATATGGGCAATCACAGATCTCTGGGGCGATGCCTCAGAAGATCATGGCCTCGCAGAACACATCAAGTGGGTCTTTGGCTGCGATTCCATGAAGTCGGCGATGGTGAAGGCGAAGGACTTTACCCTCGAGGGGCATCTCGACCACATGCGTTGCCCATTTCTGGTGATGCACGGGGGCCACGATGTACTCACGGTCTCACAGGCCCAGAAAGTCTACGATTACGGCAAGGCCAAGGGCAAGGATGTCACCCTAAGACTCTTAAGTGAAGAGGAAACCGGTGCGGAGCATTGTCAGCATGACAACCCCACGATTGGGCAAGAGATTCTTGGGGACTGGCTCGCTGATCGTTTTGGTATCGACCAGCGAGCACTGCTAAAGAGCGGGTCGACCGCCTTTGCGCTCTAAGCCGAGATCTTAAAAAGCTTCTGCGCGTTGCCTCCGACAATCAACTGTTTGTCGGCTTTTGACAGCTTCGGCACGGCGGAGATCAGCCCGAGAGGGTCGGTCTCCCCCATGTCATAAGGGTAGTCGGTCCCCAGTAGCACATGGTCTGCGCCAAATCGATTAATAAGGCTCTGCAGCATGTGTGGATCAAAAGTGATCGTATCGAAGTAAAACTTCTCCAGATACTTTGATGGCTTCGTTGTAATCACGGAGCGCACATCGGCCCGCTTGTGGCCATGATCCATCCGTGCCCAATAGTGGGCGATGTAGCCGCCCGCATGCGCGAGAATAATTTTGAGCCGAGGGTACCGCTGCATGACTCCATCGAATATTAGGTGGCTCACTGCCACGGTGGTCTCTAACGGGTTACCGATGATGTTATTCAGGTAGTGGTCTGTGAGCCGCTGCGCATGGCTAAATCCGTTGGGATGCATAAACAAGACCGCCCCGAGCTCTTGCACTTTGGCAAAAAAGGCATCGAGATTGAGGCTGGGGTCGGTGAGATCCTTGCCATTTACGTTGGTGCCGATTTCAATGCCCTTAAAGCCCAAGACCTTCACCGCGCGCTCAAGCTCTTTGATTGCGAGGGCGCTGTCTTGTAGGGGAACGGTTCCCATGCCCATGAGTCGGGTGGGATTCTCTGCCACGATCTTTGCGATGCCGTCATTCACCCCTTGGGCGAGTTCTAGGCCGAAGCTGGGTTCGGCGAAGTAGTAATACTGGAAAGGTGCTGGGGAGACCACCTGCAGATCGATTCCCATTTTGTCCATGTCTTTAATGCGTGTTGGTATATCGGAGAGCTTGGGCCCGCGATCACGCATCTGCTTGAAGTTCACCTCGCGTGTGAGGTCATTGGCGAAGATGTGGCCAAACTCTTTTTGCAGGGGGTCGATCACAGCCGCCTTTGCCGCAACGCCTGGGTTGAAATAGTGGCAATGGACATCAATCGCAAGCGACTTGGGCCCTGTGGTCTTCGTGGCTTTTGTGGCCTTCGGGCGCACCGCTGCCGTCGACTTTTTACTGCTGGCAGCAGCGAGTGCTGCTGCCTGGCGTCTGTGTTGGTGCAAGGGGTTGGTACATCCGATTCCGCAGGTAAAAAGCATCACTTGGTCTCCCTAAAAAATGGTCTGCTCCGACTGTAACTGAACCTCCCCTTCTTAATCAATTGATTAATAAGCAAGGGTTTCTACCACTCCAAGACTGCGGCTAGAGCGTGTCTACTTACAGCATTAAAACAACAACGATCGTCGTTTCGCTTTGATCCAAAAATAAAGCCGTTATGACACTGAGAGGAGCACTGTTGCACTATGAGTTACGTCACCCGATCTGAGACCCGCGAGGGCATGCGTATTGATTGGCATGTTCGTATTCCCGCCCGTGATGGCCTGGAACTTATTGCCGATGTTTTTCGACCCATCAAGCCAGGCAAGTACCCCGTAATCATGAGCTATGGCCCCTACGGAAAGGGCCTTGCTTTTCAAGACGGCTACAAGACCGCCTGGGATCGCATGGCTGAGCAGTATCCGGATGTCACAGCCAACTCCACAAACAAGCACCAAAATTGGGAGGTCGTCGATCCCGAAAAGTGGGTTCCAGAGGGCTATGTCTGTATTCGTGTCGACTCGCGCGGTGCAGGTGCTTCTCCAGGGTACATGGCGCTCTGGAGTCCACAAGAATCCGAGGATTTTTACGACTGCATCGAATGGGCGGGCGTGCAACCTTGGAGCAATGGCAAGGTGGGCCTCAACGGAATTTCGTATTACGGTATGAACCAGTGGCAGGTGGCGCAGCTTCAACCCCCTCACCTCGCTGCGATCTGCATCTGGGAAGGCGCTTCAGACTTTTACCGCGACCTCAGCCATCACGGGGGCATCCTCTCCGACTTTCTCAAGAACTGGTACGACATGCAGGTCAAAACCGTCCAGCACGGTCTTGGTGCCAAGGGTCCGAAGAGTCGAGTAACGGGCGAACCGGTGTGCGGCACAAGGAAACTCCCTGATGAGGAACTCGAAAAAAATCGGGAGAACCTCGCCAAGTCCGCCCTTAAACACGCCCTTGACGATGAATACTGGCGTGCCCGTACACCCGACTTCAAGAAGATCAAGGTGCCGATGCTTTCCGCGGCGAACTGGGGAGGTCAGGGCCTGCACCCCCGGGGAAACTTTGAGGGATTCACCCGGTCCGCCTCAAAAGACAAGTGGTTAGAGGTCCACGGCATTGAGCACTGGACGCACTTCTACACCGACTACGGGCGCGAAATACAGCTGCGGTTTTTCGACTACTTCTTGAAGGGAAAGAAGAACGGCTGGAACAAGCAGCCGAAGGTGCAACTGCAGGTTCGTCATGTGGACAAGTTTGTGCAGCGCATGGAAAAAGATTGGCCCCTGCCTGGTACGAAATGGACCAAGCTCTATCTGGACAACGCGACCCAGAATCTTTCTTTCAAGCCCACGGAGCGCCTATCTAAGTCCTCTTATGCGGGTTTCTCTGATGGGCTTACCTATATGTTGCCAGCCCAAGACGAGGAAATGGAGATCACCGGGCCCATCGCGGTTAAGCTCTTTGCCTCTTCCTCCACGATAGACACCGACTTTTTTGTGGTCTTGCGCGTATTTAGTCCCGACCTCAAAGAGGTGGTCTTCCAGGGCGCGCTCGATCCGCACACCCCTATTGGCCAGGGCTGGTTGCGTGCCTCGCATCGTAAGCTCGACCCCAAGCTCAGCAAGCACTACCGACCCTACCATCCGCACGACGAGGTAGAGCCACTCAAGCCGGGCCGGGTCTATGAGTTTGATATTGAGGTTGTGCCCACTTCTATCGTGGTCCCAGCTGGCCATCGGGTAGCGCTGAGCATTCGCGGCAAAGACTATGTCTACCCAGGCCCTGCAGGCCATCTCTCTAACATGAAGTACCCCATGACTGGCTGCGGTCCATTCACGCACACCGACCCCAAAGATCGGCCAGAGAAGATCTTCAACGGGGAGGTCACTCTCTATTCTGGTCCGGGGAAGGCCTCGTATGTGCAGATCCCAGTTATTCCCTCACGTCGCAGAAAGTAGGGTTCGCTTATGAAGATGTATGGTTTTTGGCGCTCTCTCGCCGCCTATCGTGTTCGCGTTGCGTTAAAGCTCAAAGGGCTCTCCTACGCCGAAGAGGCAGTCAATCTTTTGGCAGGAGAGCAGCACGACCCGGCCTATCTCAAGGTCAACCCCCAGGGCGCAGTACCAGCACTTGTGCTCGATGACGGAACAATTCTGTCGCAGTCGATGGCAATTCTGGAGTACCTCGAGGAGACCCATCCGCAGCAACACCCCTTGCTTCCGACCGATGCAAAGGGTCGCGCACGGGTGCGGTCGCTCTGCCATCTGGCAGTCTCCGACAGCCACCCTCTGCTAGTGCCACGGATTCGCAGTTATCTTAGTAAAGATCTGGCACTTGGCGATGCGGTCACGGCAAAGTGGCTCAATCACTGGTCGGATAAATCGCTCGCAGTCTTCAATGAGCGCCTGAGTCAAGAACCGCAGACAGGGAAGTACTGTCATGGCGACTCGGTAACGATTGCCGATATCTGTCTCGCCTCTCAGGTCGTGGGTGCTACAGGCTTTTTTGGCTGCAGTCTCGATGCCTACCCAAAGGTTCGCGCGGTCTATGAGGCCTTGAGTCGTATCGACGCCTTTGAGGCCTCGCTTCCGAAGAATCAGCCTGGCGCCCCAACGGCAGCCCACTGATTTGCGGCGTCTTGCCACCGCAGTGATGACATTTCTCTTGCGAAAGGACCGACTGTGAAGATTGGATTGATCGGCACGGGACGAATGGGCAAAGCCATTGTCTTGCGCCTGCTGGAGAAAGGCTATCAGGTACTGGTATGGAATCGTACGACAGACAAACTCAAAGATCTTCAGACCGCAGGCGCGATACTGGCCCAAACCCCTGCCAGTCTGGCGCAGGGATCTGACGTTGTCATTTCTATTCTCACGAACGCTGAGGCGCAGCAGGCAGTCTTCGATACACCGGGCTCTGGCGTTCTCTCCACCGATATCCGCGGTAAGTTGTTCATCGAAATGAGTACGGTGCGGCCGGAATCTTCGATAGCGCTTGAAAAGAGAGTGGAGGCGCTTGGAGGGCGGTTTGTAGAGAGCCCCGTTGGCGGTACGACGGGCCCCGCGCGGGAAGGAAAACTCTTCGCCTTCGTGGGCGCGAAGCCCGAAGCCTTTGAGGCTGCCCACCCGCTCTTGTCTGAACTCTGTCGTCGGGTCGAGCATGTCGGGCCTGTCGGCGCGGGCAGCAGTCTGAAGTTGGCCGTGAATCTTCCACTGCTCGTTTTTTGGCAGGCCTTTGGCGAGGCGCTTTCATTGGTGTCTCATCTGAACATACCGCCGGAGCGCCTCATCGACATTCTGTCGGACACCCCGGGTGCCTCGGGTGCATTTAAAGCACGGTCCCAGCAGTTCGTTGCCCGCCTGCAAGGGCAACCACCGTTTAATGCGTCGTTTAATTTGTTTTCAATCCGAAAAGATCTTCAGACTATGAAAGCCGAGGCCGAAAGCCTTGGCGTCTCCGTTCCTGTTGTTACTGCGGCGATTCAAGCGTATGACGAGGCGGTGCGCTCCGGTCTAGAAGACAGCGACAGTATTGAGCAGAGTCTGTTTTGGCGGTCTAAAGCCAAGAAGTAGCAAGCAGATCAACCTAAGGAGAGGGTGGTTATGGATCCGATTGATATAGGCCTCATTGGCTCGGCAATCTTTGTACTGATTACATTTTTAAGGGTACCCATTGCCTACGGTATGTTTATTGTTGGGCTGGGGGGGTTGATGTTCATTTATCCCCCGGGCAGTTCTTTTCAGTTTCTTCCCACCGGCCTCTTCTCGTACACCTCGAACTTCTCGCTCGCGGCCTTGCCCCTTTTTATTCTGATGGGGCATCTTGCCTTTCATGCCGACATTGGTAAGGATGCATACGATGCCGCGAAAGCCTGGGTAGGCAGAGTGCCCGGCGGCCTTGGGGTGGGAACAGTGTATTCCTCTGCCCTATTTGGGGCTGTCTCTGGTTCGAGTCTTTCGGAGGTGGCTGTCTTTTCAAAAATTGCCGTGCCGGAAATGATCAAGGCGGGCTACAGCAAAAGGCTGGCTACAGGTGTCGTGGCCTCAGCAGGCTGCCTCGGGGTTCTTATTCCGCCAAGCATTCTTTTGATCTTTTTCGGAATCTTGACCGAGACCTCAATTGGACAGCTTTTTATCGCCGGAATTGTCCCGGGTATTTTGTATGCCGTCATTATGGCCACCACCCTGATGGTGGTCTGCGCGATCTTTCCCAACATTGCGCCACGCTCAAGCATGTTTGATACGTCATGGATTGCCAAGGTTCGTACCTTTAAGAATCTCTGGGCAGTACTCCTGCTTTTTCTCATCGTTCTTGGCGCGATCTACACCGGATGGGCCACGCCCGATGAGGCCGCTGCGGTGGGGGGCCTGGGCTCTCTGCTGATTGTCTGGCTGCGCGGAAAGCTCTCCATTAATATCCTCAAGGAGTCAGCCATTGACAGCGCGAAGGGCAGCGCGATGATTTTCTTGCTCCTTGGCGCGGGTTCCATCTTTGCGACCTTTCTCTCCTCCACCGGTGTCGTAGGCGCCTCTACCGCCTTTATTACTGGCCTCGATATTCCCTTTTGGGCCCTTATGATCGGAATCGTGCTGCTCTACCTTGTACTTGGTTGCTTTCTCGATGCTATCTCTATGATGGTACTTACGATGCCCCTGATTACGCCGCTCATAGAGGCCCACGATATGAGTCTCGTCTGGTTCGGTGTGGTGGTTACCATGATGATGGCGATCGGTGCAATCACTCCACCAATGGGCCTGAACTGCTTTGTGATGAAAGGCGCCCTGGGAGATCAGGTGGAACTCAAAGAGATCTTTATTGGAGCGACCCCCTTTGTTTTCCTCATGCTCTTTACTGTGGGGTTGTTTGTCGCCTTCCCAGAGATTGTGCTCTGGCTTCCCGAGTTAATGCGGTCGATGCGCTGAGGAGCAAACATAATGGAAAAGATTATTGAAACCTACGAGCGGATCTACCGTCGATGGATACCTGCTGTCATTTCGTTACCGCTCGCTCTCATGACGGTGATCATTTTCTTCAATGCGATTGGGCGAAAAATCGGCATTCCGTTTCCCTTAACCGTAGAGTCTGTCGAGGCACTGATTGTCGTCTCTGTCTACTTTGGTGTTGCTTTGGTGGCGCTTGAAAATGGCCATGTGAATGTAACCTTTGCAACTGAGAAGTTGGGTCCCCGTGTGAACCGGTACCTCGATGGGTTTGGGCACTTGTTGGCATTTGCCCCCTTTGCCTTTCTCACCGTGGCTGCCTGGGCGATTGCGGTCGACTCCATCAAGATCCTCGAGTACCGACTGGCTGTCGCCCGATTCCCACTCTGGCCCTTTAAGACCTTGTTTGCCTTGGGCCTAACCTTTATGTCTGTCCAAGTCTTCTTTAATGCATACAAATACCTATTTCTCAATAAGGTGCCGGGGGCCGAGGAAGCTTCCCATGACACTCCTTCGCCCTTAATGAAAGGCTGACCTCTGAATGAATTTGGTCAATGAGTTTGTTTTAAACGCACCGCGTAGTGCCGTCTGGAATGGCCTGACCAATCCAGAGGGGGCAGGGCCCTGCATGCGTGGCACA
>CAZKWK010000002.1:9205-40782 GCA_964556335.1 uncultured Bordetella sp.
GTGGGTGACAAGGGGTTCAAGGCAACGGTGAGCCTGAAGGTTGGGCCGGTAAAGCTGCAGTTCCGAGGTGAGGGCGAACTCATGCATCTCGCCGCTGACGGCTCTTACGGAGAAGTGGTCGCCAAGGGAAGCGATAGCAAAGGCCGCGGAGGGTTTAAGGCCGAGATGAAGTTTCGTCTGTCAGAGGAGGGCAGCCAGAAATGTCGGGTACAGGTGGATACCGAACTCTCGCTCACAGGCTCGGTAGCCCAATACGGGCGAGGCGTTGGTATTGTCAAGGAAGTGGCTGCCCAACTGACCAGTGACTTCACGAAGAATCTCGAGGCTCAGGTTGCAACGACGGTGGTTGCCTCGACTGCTCCCGATGGCGTAGCCTCCGCGGGTGCCCCTGATGCGACAACACCAAGAGACGCGAAGACGCAGGGTTCGTCAATTAATGTCTTCTCGCTCGTCTTCTCTAGCCTCATTCGCTGGATTCGCTCCTTCTTTGTCCGGGGCTCTTAATCGAGTACCACTACAGTGCATGTTATCTACCGACCAACCCGTTTCTGATCAGACCGTGAAAACCGAATGAAACCAGCCGCTTTTGAATACCATCGGCCACAGAGCCTGACTGAGGCTACCGAAATGCTCGCGAGCCTTCCCGACGCAAAACTGCTCGCAGGCGGGCAGTCTCTCGGCCCGATGTTGAACTTTCGCTACCTCATGCCAGAGAACCTCATTGATCTCAACCGTGTTACCGAACTACAGGGTCTCTCCCGGTTGCCTGACGGCGGAATACGCATTGGTGCCATGACCAGGCAGTATCAGCTTGAGCAGGACACTGCGTTGCATCGCGAGATTCCGATTTTTCGAGAGGCACTGCGTTGGGTCGGGCACTACGCCACGAGAAATCGGGGCACCATAGGAGGCAGTCTGTCGCACCTCGACCCTGCAGCAGAGCTCCCAGGAATCTGCGCATTACTGGATGCCGAACTTGGAGTACAAAGCGCCACTGGCCGACGCACGATCAGTATTCATGACTGGCCTATGGGTTTTATGCAGGCCAACATTGGGGAAGACGAACTGCTTACGGACATTGTGGTCCGTCCGTGGACGCAGCCTCACGGCTTTTCTTTTCTCGAGATGAGCCGCAGGCATGGAGACTTTGCCATTGCCGGGGTTGCCTGCCTCCTTGCGGTGGATGCCCAGTCCAAGATTGAAAAAGTCGCTGTTTCGGTGATTGGTGTCTCCAATGGGGCCGCCCGACTGCGTCAAGCGGAGCAGGCCCTCGTAGGGAACGACTGTACCGACGATCTCATTCGGGCTGCAAGCCAGGAGATCGAGCAGCTTGAGGCGCCTGCCGACGCACACCATTCTGGAGATTTCCGAAAGCGCACTGCGAAGACACTGTTTTGCCGCGCAGTACAAAACGCCTATGAAGACGCAATAAAAAGGAGGTCCGCCCAATGAGCACGCTGCATGCCGTAGAAATGACGATCAACGGACAGTCCTATCGTGCCGATATCGAGGCGCGAATGACGCTCGCCGATTTTATTCGCCACGGTTGTGGACTCACCGGTACGCATGTGGGCTGTGAGCATGGTGTCTGTGGGGCTTGTACGCTGAAAGTCGACGGCCGGGCCGTCCGGTCGTGCACTATGTATGCAGTTCAGGCCGATGGCGCGTCAGTTACCACCGTAGAGGGGCTGGCCCAGCCTGACGGAACCCTTCATCCCGTGCAGCAGGCCTTCACGGACTGCAACGGGTTGCAATGTGGCTTCTGTACTCCAGGTATGCAGATGACGATTGCCGCCTACCTTGAAGAGAATCCCAATCCCACCGAGCGGGACATTCGTGAACTCATCTCTGGAAACATCTGTCGGTGCACGGGATACCAGGGTATCGTGCGGGCGGCGCTGGATGCCGCCCAGAAACTGCGGGAGGTACGGTAATGGGCGTACGAAATCTCGGTGCAGCGGTGCACCGCATTGAAGACGGTCGGCTCATCACAGGCAAGGGAAAATACGTCGACGACATTAAGATTCCCGGCACGCTTTCGGCCGCCTTCCTACGTTCTTCTGAGGCCCACGCGCGGATAAAGTCTATCGACCTCTCGGCCGCACGGGCCATTCCTGGTGTGGTCGCGGTCTATGCCCTAGCAGACTTGGGACCTCAGGCTGCGCAGCGTATGGTGCAGGCCTACCCTAATCCGGCAATAAAAACAGACATCACACCCTATCCGCTGGCCAAAGATGAGGTCTGTTACGTGGGCGAGCCCATTGCCGTAGTCATTGCCGAGAGTCGTTATCTTGCCGAAGACGGCGTTCAGGCGATTGCGCTCGATTTAGAAAGTCTGCCCTGCGTGATCGACGCCCGAGATGCCCTCAAGCCAGATGCGCCGGCAGTGCAGACGACGTTTGCGTCGAACCTTGCCGCTACCTTGAACTGGAAGTTCGGCGACATCGACAAGGCTTTTTCGGAAGCTGACCACGTTTTTGAGGAAGAGTACTTCCAACATCGTGGTGCGCCCCATTTCATGGAGTGTCGCGGTGTACTCGCCCAGTCCGATGTGGCGGGTGGTCGGATCACGATTTGGAGTTCCACCCAATCCCCCTTTCTCGTACGCCGTTATCTGGCCGCCTACCTAGAGCGAGAAGAGTCCAGCATTCGCGTGCTGGCTCCCGATGTGGGGGGAGGGTTTGGGCCCAAGGCTGTGCATTACGCCGAAGAGCTGGTGATTGCCATGGCGGCCGAAAAGCTCGGCCGGCCTGTTAAGTGGATCGAAGACCGCCGCGAGAATTTTGTGAGTACCAATCAGCAGCGCGATCAGTGGTGGCAGGTACAGGTGGCCTGTAAGAAAAATGGCCAGATTCTTGGAATTCGTGCCCAGTGCATTCATGACAACGGCGCCTACGTTCCCTATGGGCTGCTCCTGCCCAACACCTCGGTTGTCCCCTTCCCCGGTCCCTACGCCATCGGCGCGATCGATATCCAACTCCACTCGGCGCTGACCAATGCGGTTCCCACAACGCCGATTCGCGGTGCGGGGCGTCCGAATGCCACCTTTGTCATGGAGCGTACGGTCGATACCATCGCCCGAGAGCTTGGTCTCGATCGGGCGGAAGTGCGTCGTCTAAACTTCATTCGCAAAGACCAGTTCCCGTACGAGACGGGCGCCAAGCTTCCTTCGGGGATCACGGTGCAGTACGACTCGGGGGATTACCACCAGACGCTGGAGATGGCCCTTCAGGCCAGCCATAAAGACGACTTTGAGGCACGTCGCCAGGCGGCCGCACAGACTGGGAAATGGCGTGGTCTGGGCATCGCGAGCTACAACGAAGATTCAGGCCTGCCTCCGTATGAAGGGGCCACAGTCAAGATTCTTCCCAGTGGTCGGGTGGTTGTGGAGGTCGGTTCCTGCGCCCAGGGCCAGGGGTTAGAGACAATCGTGGCCCAGATTGCCGCAGACTACTTTGGCGTACAGACCCACGATGTCTTGGTGCGCACGGGTGACACAGACCTTCCAGCGCTTGCCTTATCGACCGTGGGAAGCCGGGTGGCGGCTACGGTGGGGCCTAGCGTGCATCTGGCAGCCCAACAGGTGCGCGAGAAGGCGCTCAAGCTGGCAGCCCGAGATTTTGAAGCCTCAGAGAACGATCTTGAGATCGTGGATGGGCGGGTCTCTATTAAAGGCGTTCCTGGTAAGACGATAAAACTCGGCGATCTGAGTCGTCGGCTGATTGCCAACGTGAATCTGCCCGTACCCGCAGGCTTTAGCCCTGGCCTTGAGGCCACCGCTTATCACACGACAAATCGCCCGGTCTATGCGAATGGCAGTAACGTCTGCGAGGTGGAAGTCGATATTGATACGGGAGAGGTCCATCTTCTCGATTACTGGGTCGCCCACGACTGCGGCACCATCATCAACCCAAGGCTTGTCGATGGCCAGATTATTGGCGGTGTCGTGCATGGCATTGGCAATGCGCTCTTTGAGCATATGAAGTACGACAGAGAGACTGGACAGCCCCTGTGTAACAACCTTGGGGAGTACCTCCTGCCACTGGCCACCGAGATGCCCCAGATTCATCTTCAACATATGGAGAGCCCATCGCCCGTGAACCCCCTGGGTATCAAGGGGGCCGGCGAGGGGGGCACGATCCCTGGAATTGCCTGCATCATCTCTGCAATTGAAGATGCGCTCAAGCCTCTGGGGGTTAAGATTAATGAATACCCCCTTTCTCCTGAGCGTCTGTTGGAGTTGATTGATGAAAAACGCCACCAGAAGGCGTCGTAGTTCCCCTCTGTTTTTTTAACCAAGGAGACTGTTGATGAAGCGCACGTTTATGAAGACCTGCATCGCTGCGGGCATTGGCCTGATGATGGGCGGGGCCGTCATGGCACAGACCACACTGAAAGTCGCAACCCCAACGCCGGAAAAAGGCTGGTTTGGTGACATCCACAAGTGGTGGGGCCAAGAAGTTGAGAAGCGGTCCAATGGCGAGATTAAGGTCCAGTTCTTCTGGGCCAACTCACTGGTGAAGTGGCAAGACTGCCTGCCGGCCATGCAGTCGGGTATCACCGATATGTGCTGGGTGAGCAGCAGCTACCACCCCGCAAACCTCGCAAACTACATGATTCTCGATAACCTGCTGAACTATGGCGACGACTATGTGGCCGCTGTGAAGGCAGCTATTGACACCGTGGAGCAGCAGCCAGACATGGCAGCCGAGATGAAGCGCGAGGACATCGTGAAGATGATGTCGCACATTAGCGGTCACGGCCCCATCGGTACTAAGAAGCCACTGAAATCGCTCGACGAGATGAAGGGCAAGAGTCTGCGCACCTACGGCGGCGCCCGTACCGACTTCTATAAAGATCTCGGTATGAACCCTATCTTTATGACATTCCCCGAGATGTATAACGCTATGGATCGCGGCACCGTGGATGCACTCGGTGAAAACGTACTGATGCTTGCCAATTCCTTCAAGCTCAACGAAGTTATCGGTAACGTGCATATGGCCAACCCCCCGGGAGCCAACGGAAACGGGGGCGTGGTGGGTTCAGCCTTCTTCATTCGGGGTGAGAAGTTTCGCAGCCTGAAGCCCGAGCACCAGAAGATGCTGCGCGATCTTCGCCTTGAGTACGCTATTCGTTACGCATCAAGCCTAATGGAGATGGAGAAGACCATACGGGCAGACTGGGCCGCGAAGAACAAGATTAATTTCCAGACCTCTAGCCCCGAAGATGCCCAGAAGATTTTGAAGGCAGCAAACGCGGCCAACGAAGTCTTCTTCAAAAAGCAGGAGGCCGCGGGTGCAAAGAACGTGCGGGCGGTATACGACTATTACCTAAAGGCACGTAAGAAGTACGAAGACCAGCACAAGAAGAACGGCAACTTTAACTAAGCGTTGCGCGAGCACCAGGAAAAAAGCCCGCTCTGGCGGGCTTTTTTCATTTCTTACGCATGTTGTGATCGCCAGCCATAGTAGTTATCAAGCGTCGCATGCGGACTGATCATCTCCATAGCAAAAGCGATGGGGGCCTGACCGGCGAGAATCTTCTTGGGCCAGTGGGGATCTGCGAGCGCACCCTTTCCGATGGAGCAGAAATCCCCTTCCGCCTGAACAAGGGCAGACTCGGCAAGGGCTGGATCATGTAGCTTGCCATTGGCTATTACGGGCAGCCTTGTGTACTTTTTCGCAAGCCCGCTGAGAGACCGGTCGGTGCCGAATACTGGGCTGACCCCCAGATGGGCAGCGACATGAATGTAGTCGGCGCCTGCGGCTTCCAGGGCGGGGAAGATCGCGCGAGCATCCGCCTCGCCGCCAGGCCAGCTGTACTCAAGGTCATTTACTTTTGTCTGCGAGATACGCACGCCGATCGTGAAGTTGGGTAGTGCTTTTCTCAGGGCCTGAAGCACCAGAACGTGAAAGCGCAGTCGGTTCTCAATCGCCCCGCCGAATTCGTCGGTACGTCGGTTGGTATAGGCGGTGAGGAATTGGTCGGGAAGATAACCGTTGGCGCCGTGAAGTTCCACGCCGTCAAAGCCCGCCGCCTGCGCGTTCTGCGCCGCCCGCACGAAGCTCTCGATGACCTCGTAGATCTCTTGCCGTGTGATTTCTCGGGGCATCTGGAACGGCCCCTGGCTGCCCCGGTACCTGGCGATCTGTTCCCCTTTCGGCTGTATCGCAGAGGGCGCGATAGAGCCTGTCACCCAGGAATTTCCTTGGTTTACCGCACCTGCGTGAAACAACTGGGCAAGGAATTTTGTGCCGCGCTGGTGGACTGCCGCTACGATACGAGACCAGCCTTCGGTCTGTGCAGCATTGGCAAGTCCGGGCTGAAAGCGATAACCCTGGCTATACTTTTCATCGATATAAATAGCCTCGGTGAGAATCCCGCCCCAGCCGCCTTCCGCAAAATCGCTGTAGTAGTTCATCATCTGGTCAGTCACCAGGCCTTTTTCCGTAGCACTGGCGCGGGTAAGCGAAGAGACAAGGCAGCGATTAGGCAGTCTGAGTCTGCCGAGCTGGCCTTCGGAGAAGAGATGCGAAAACTGGACCATGTAAGACTCCTGCTGTTGAAAGACTGATCAACAAATAATAGACTACTACCCATGGCGATCAAAGAACTAAACCACTACCTTATCCGAGCCGCCGACCTGAAGGCGAGTAGAGATTTCTATGTGAATGTCCTTGGCCTGTCCGAAATGGACCGCCCAAACTTCCCGTTCCCGGGCTACTGGCTGGGTATCAATGGCTCTGTGCAGGTGCACATGGCCCCAGACAACATCCCCAATCGCGAACACTACTATCTCGGCACTCCGCCCGGCGCAGTTTCTGGCCAGCCGGGCACGGGCTCTATCGACCATGTTGCCTTCATTGCCACAGACCACGAAAGCTTTCTGAACAAACTGCGAGCGTCTGGGGTGTCTTACCGCCCACGCTACCTGAAAGACTCACAGCTCTTTCAGGTGTTTATCAAAGACCCGGATGGTATTACGATCGAGCTGAACTTTTTCGGGGTCGATCAGAACGCCGACTGGGGTGGTGAAGATTACGATCAGATGGCCCGCGTGTCAGAAAAGAAGCCCTCCGCCTAAGACAAGGGCACGTCGACCCACTTCTGAAACCCTGGTTCAGCCTGCAGCCTTTTGATCCACTGTTGAACCCCCAGAAATTCAGGCGTCACGAGGTTTAGCGCCTGGGCGCGATAGACGGTGGGGGCCAATCCGATGTCTGCGAGAGTCAGTACGTTTCCGGCGAGAAAGGAAGACCCACGAAGCTGTCGGTCTGCGACTGCAAGGTAACCGTGAGACTCCTCTTCTGCCTTCGCGATTCGCGCGGCATCCCGCTGCTCTGGCGGTAGGCGCACCCGTTGCTGAAATACCACCACCATCGGCGCACTAATGCCCCATAGCGTCCAGTCAAGCCATTGGTCGACCTGTCCCCGTTGCTGGGCATCTGTAGGATAGAGCCGCTCTGCCGCCTCAGCCGCCGAAGGGGTCGGCTGCCGCTGATTGCAGAGGTATCGGCAGATGCTGTGTGACTCCCAGATCTGATACCCCCCATCTTCCAGCAGCGGTACCCGGCCGTTGGGATTCTTGGACAGGTAGTCTGCAGACTTGTTGGCGGTAAATTGCAGTCCTGCGTCTTCTCGATGGTAGGTAAGCCCTAGGGTATCCAATACCCAGAGTACTTTCTGGACATTGATCGAATTGACGCGTCCCCAGAGTTTAAGCATTCGGGTCCCCGTGGTCGGGTACGAGCCCAGCGGCCTTAATACCGTCTACCGCGCAGATTTCGTCATTGGGTGAGGTCTCTCCACTGATCCCCACCGCGCCGAGAAGGGATCCGTCGGTATCACGAATGAGCACCCCGCCTTGCACCGGCACCATGTCGCCCTCGCTGAGGTGTTGTACGGCATGAATAAAGAAGGGCGCCTTCTCTGCACGACGCTGTAACTCACGATTGCCAAAGCCGAGTCCGAGGGCGCCTCGTGCCTTTCCGGTGGCAATCTTAAAACGGTAGAGGGAGGTTCCCTCCTGCGCGAGGTGCACCTTCACCTCACCACGAATATCGAGCACGGTCACGGCCAGTGGCAGAAACTTATGGTTCTTGGCCGATTCGAGCGCCTTCTGCGCGATCACCAGCGCGGTATCGAGGGAGATAGTTTTGAGGTGTACGGTAGACATGGGGGATGGTTCCTTTCTTTCGAGATAGTCGGTGTACGGCAGGTAGGTCGTTACTCAGACTGTAATGGGCTCAACCCGCCCCGAGGTCACCGCCTTCATGATGGCCTCTAAACAGGCGACCGTGTAGCGCTTTTGGTTGCTATCGACCGCGTAGGGTATCTGCCCGCGTACGGCCTTACCAAAGGCTTCCAAATTCTCGCGTACCGCATGGTGGGGTTCCACAAACGAGGTCTGGCGGTCTTGTCCGCGTAACACCTTGGTGATATCCCAGCCTGTCGGGCTCTCGGGGTGGGTCCGATCGCGAATCTCACACCAGCCCTGCGATCCGTAGAGCGCAAAGCGTCCGTCGAAAGGGGTGGCCAGAATAGCGCTTATCAGCGATACCGCGCCTGAGGCGAACTCAAGGAAGATGGCTAGCGTGTCGCCGTTCTCAAAACCCGCGCCGCGTGACCCGAGTCGTGCAGTAACTGACTTGGGTTGACCAAAAAAAGAAACAGACAGATCGACAAGATGGATCCCAGTGGCAGTGAGAGGACCAACAGGCGCAACGGCGTTCGAGAGACGCCAATTGTCACGTGGCAACTTGAGAAACTTGTCTTGACTGAAGTTGGCTTCAATCTGTAGGGCTGTTCCGTAGAGGCCACTGGCGACTTCTTGTCGCAAGATCTCCATGGCGGGCTCGAATCGGCGTTCATGCCCCACGCCGAGCACCAACCCACGCGCTTCACAGGCCGCAATGGCGCGGTTTGCATCTGCCAGATTCAGACACAGCGGTTTCTCACAGAAGACATGAAGGCCGCGGTTGGCGGCAGCAACAATCTGATCTGCATGCTGTGGGTGGGGCGTACAAATCACCACAGCCTCGAGACCGGGTTCCTGAATAAGGCTCTCGTAGTCTGAGCAGAAGCGGACGTTCTTAAGGCTGCCCTCTGGGCTCGTGGGATGCAGAGAGGCGATAGGCTCGGCGATGCATCGCAACGAAAAGGCGGGAGAGTCGGCCAGAAGCGCGGCGATGACCTTTCCCCACCATCCATAACCAGCAATACCAATCGCAATGGGTTTTTCAGACGCCATAGTCGAACCTATCCTTATCCTCGTTAGTGAACAGTTGATTACTAAGAAGCCACCGTCGATTCTACCGAAGACCATCCGCGAAACTCGACCCGTGATTTCCCGATTAACTGCGCTATAGTCTTTTTGTGGCGCTCGCAGACTATCCCTTAGGCTTTTTTTTTGGTGCGGCCTTTGCGGTCCTGATTACCGGGATCATTAAGGGGGGCTTTGGTGGAGCGGCGGGCGGCCTCGCAGTGCCCATCATGTCCCTCTGGATTTCCCCGGTTGTTGCAGCAGGGGTCATGCTGCCCATCTTATGCGCCATGGATATGATTGGCGTGAAGGCCTACTGGAAGAAATGGTCCTGGCCCATCCTGCGCCCGGTCTTTCTGGGTGCCTTAATCGGCATTGGTATTGGCAGCCTGATGTTTCAGAGCCTCTCGGTGAAACAGCTCAAATTCATTGTGGGCGTCATTGCCGTTACCTTCGTACTCAACAAATGGCTTTCTCTGTCCGATCGCCTTGTGCAGCTGTTAAAGCGCAAGAAGTCAGAGATGGGGCCCGTGGGGGGCGTCTTCTGGGGGTCCGTCTCGGGCTTTACGAGCACACTTGCGCATGCGGGGGGCCCCCCCTTTTCTGTCTACATCCTTGGCCGGCAGATTGATAGAACGACCGTGGTGGCCTCTGCCTCGTTGTATTTTCTCTTCATGAACTACACCAAAATCATTCCGTATTTTTTTCTGGGCCAACTGAGCCCCGCCAACCTGCAACTCTCTCTGGTCTTCGCCCCGTTGGCGCCCGTGGGGATCTGGCTCGGATTCTGGTTACACAAGCGCATTTCTGAGCGCATCTTCTACCAGACAAGTTACCTGCTTCTGTTCTCTACCGGCCTCAAACTCATCTGGGATGCGGCCGCCTAAAGAGCCTTTCTCTGTAGTCTTCCCGACGGGCGGGGCGTCAGTCAGCATCGAGACCTCGGTAGAATGATCGCTCGTTCAACACAGAGGCTTACAAGCCCTTTGACTCTATAAAGCGAGAGACACGCCATGGCCACTGCAGCGCAACCCTATCTGTTCCCCCCCTGTCCTCAGCCTGTTCTGCCTATTCGCGGCCGGGCCGAGGTCATGCCAGTGCATCGTATCTACTGTATTGGCAGAAACTATGAGGCCCATGCGGTGGAAATGGGCCATGACCCCAACAAGGAGCCCCCGTTTTTTTTCCAGAAGAATGCGGACAGTCTTGTCGTCCATGGGGATTTCCCTTACCCACCCCAGAGCCAAGATGTTCATCACGAGGTAGAGCTTGTTGTGGCTATTGGCAAGGCGGGTTCTCATATCCCGGTCGCACAGGCGCTTGACCATGTTATTGGTTACGCCGTGGGGCTCGATATGACCTGCCGCGATCTCCAAGCCGAGGCAAAGAAGCTAGGGCGTCCTTGGGAGCCAGGAAAATCTTTTGAACATTCCTCCCCATGCTCAGAACTGGTGCTTGCTGCGGATATTGGTCATCCTGCGGAAGGGGAGATTTCTCTGAAGATCAATGGCGAAACACGGCAGGTGGGTGACCTCAATCAACTCATCTGGAAGGTGCCTGAGTTGGTGAGTGTGATGTCGAATTTTTATCACCTGCAGCCGGGCGACCTCATTTTCTCAGGGACGCCCTCCGGAATCGGCCCTGTACGCAAGGGCGACCGACTCGAATGCTTTATTCAGCCAGTGGGAACCCTTAGCCTGAGGGTGTCAGGCTAAGGGAATTGGAGCAGCCCCTAGAGGGGGGTACTTCTGAGAAATCGGAAGTCACACCCCTCTTCGGCCTGGAGTACTTCCTGGCTGTGGAGCCGCCCGTAGCCACGCTCCTGCGCAACGGTGGGTAGGCGTTTGTGTAACGCCTCTGCCTGGCGGGCTTGCAGGGTAGTCTCATCGACGAGGAGACTCAGCGTAGAATTTTTAACGCTGAGTTGAATACGGTCGCCATTGCGTACGAGGCTCAGGGGCCCACCATCCGCTGCCTCAGGGCTGATATGTAAGACGATCGTGCCGTAGGCCGTCCCGCTCATGCGACCATCTGAGATGCGCACCATATCCCGCACCCCTTGTGCGGCCAGCTTTTTCGGGATGGGAATGAGGCCCGCTTCAGGCATCCCCGCTCCTTTGGGGCCAATCCCTCGAAGCACGAGTACATCATCTGGCGCGACATCGAGGGTTGGATCATCCAGTCTGTGGGCCATATCTTCGAGTCCGTCGAAGACCACCGCACGGCCGGTGTGTTCTAGGAGCTTCTCGCTCGCAGCCACCGGCTTAATGACGGCGCCTTTGGGCGCAAGGTTGCCAGACAGCCAGCGCAGACCGCCGTTAGGGTAGATGGGATTGTTGCGGTCTCGAATCACCTCGCTCGGGCTGTTGGCCGCAAACCCAGCAAGGCGTTGGGCAAGGCTGTCGCCAAAGACGGTAGGGAAGTCTACTTCGAGAAGATCGGTCAACTGTGAGAGTACCCGGATGAGACCGCCCGCCTCGTGGAAGTCGGGCATATAGCCCACACCCCCGGGCTTGAGGTCTACCAATACAGGAATCTGATTGGCCAGTTGGTTGAAGTCGGCGGGATCAAGTCGCAGGCCTACGCGTCCCACGATGGCGGCGAGGTGGACGAGGGCGTTGGTCGAACCCCCAATGGCCAGAAGTACCGCGAGCGCATTGTGCAGTTGTGGCCGACCAAACTCTGGCATCGAGACCTCGCCTTTGGCAAGCCGAGCGGCTGCATAGCCCGAGCGCTCTGCGATCCGAATGCGATCGGCCGAGACCGCGGGCGCGCTCGCAGCACCAGGCACTGTCAGCCCCATCGCCTCGACGATGCAGGCTATGGTGCTCGCGGTACCCATGACAGAGCAAGTACCCACCGAGGGCACGAGATGATTGTTCGCGTCGTCGATCTGTGCCTGGGTCAGGCGGCCTGCGCGAAAGTCGGCCCAGAGGCGTCGGCAGTCGGTACATGCGCCTACCCGTTCTCCACGCCACCGGGAGGAGAGCATGGGGCCCGTGGGCAAGACGACGAAGGGTTTTCCTGCCGATAAGGCACCCATCACCTGCGCGGGAATTGTTTTGTCGCAGCCACCAATCACCACCACGGCGTCCATCGGCTGCGCCTTGATCATCTCCTCGGTGTCCATCGACATGAGGTTGCGTAGGTAGAGGCTCGTGGGCGCTGCGAAAGATTCGTGCAGCGAAATCGTGGGAAAAACGATGGGCAGGGCGCCCTGCATCATGACACCGCGTTTGACGGCCTCAATGAGTTGGGGCGCATTACCGTGACAGGGGTTGAAATCGCTTCCCGTATCGATGATTCCAACAATTGGTTTGGAAAGGTCTTCGTCGGAGAGCCCAGCCCCTTTAATAAAGGCGCGCCGCAGAAACAGGGCAAACTCCTTATCGCCATAATTGACGGTACCAGCAGCCAAGCCTTGCGCAGGTTTGATGGGTGTTGTGCTCACATCAACCCCTTCCGACAAAAGGCATGTTGGTCGCCATGAGGGTCATGGTCAAGACATTTGCCTCCAGGGGAAGCCCTGCAATATAAGCAACCGCATCACCGCAGTAGGCGGCGTCGATCACGGGTTCCACCATAATTTGTCCGTTGGCCTGCGGAACCCCCGCCTTAAACCGCTCACCAATAGCGGTGTCTGCATTACCGATATCGATCTGCGAGGCGGCGATCCTGTAGGGGCGTCCATCGAGTGCGAGAGACTTGGTGAGACCTGTAATCGCATGCTTCGTGGCCGTGTAGGCACAGGTATTGGGCCGTGGGGCGTGCGCCGAAATAGAACCGTTGTTGATAATGCGGCCGCCCTGTGGCGACTGCTTTTTCATGAGGGCAAAGGCCGCCTGGGCGCAGAGAAAGGAGCCCGTGAGGTTGACATCCACCACGTTGCGCCAGTCTTCCTCGGCCAGGTCCTCGAAGGGCACCCGGGGTGCCCCCATGCCTGCGTTGTTAAAGAGCACATCGAGACGACCAAACCGCGTCTCAATCTCTGAGAAGAGGCCCTTGACCGCCTTCCCCTGACTTACATCGGCAGCGATCGCCAGAATGGGAGGCTGGCCCGCGATACCGCCAGCCGCGGTTTCGGCTAGCGGATCCATCCGCCGCCCGGTAACGATGACCTGGAAGCCCGCCTTCTGAAGGGCATGGGCGCTGGCTCGGCCGATTCCGGTGCCGCCGCCTGTGACCAATGCAACTCGTAAACTCTGGGACATGGGTAAGGGGTCCTTTCAAAGAAGGGGTAAAAAAATCGAGGGCTGACGCGACAGACGTTATAAAGTTTAGCGCTTATGATGAAGGTCGCCTGATCAACAAGGGTTTTTATAGTGGATCGACAAGAGGCGTGAGCCTCTCACGATAAAACAGGAGATTCGCATGGCAGAAGGTCGTCGTGTTTCATTTGACGCGTTGCAGTTATTCATTGCTCGGGCCCTTACCACGCAGGGACTCGCGGAGAGTGACGCTGCAACCGTGGCTCGATTGATGGCGCAGGCCGATCTGCAGGGCTCCGATGGCCATGGGGTCATTCGACTGGGTCAATACCTCAAACGTATCCAGTCCGGCGGAATGAATATTCATCCGCAGATTCGTGTGGTTCGTGAACGGGCGGCGATGGCACTCGTTGATGGCGATAACGGTATGGGCCATCTGGTGGTCTCCAAGGCGGTCTCCCTTGCGGCTGTAAAGGCGCGCACGACCGGGGTGGCCTGGGTCGGAACCCGCATGAGTAACCATGCTGGGCCGGCCTCGCTCTATGTACGTGCTTTAGCCGATCAGGACCTTATTGGGATCTACTATGCGGTGGGCAATGCCAATCATCTTCCGCCTTGGGGGGGTATGGATATGCTCCTGTCCACGAACCCCATCGCGATCGCGTTTCCGCGGGGCCATGTAGAGCCATCCGTGGTCTTGGATATGGCTACTACGGTCGCCGCCTATGGAAAAGTGAAGGCCAAAGCCCGTAAGGGAGAAATGATGCCGGAGGGCTGGATGATCGATCGTCAGGGTCGGCCCCTGCTTGACCCGCACCGGGCCGCCGAGGGCTTTCTCTTGCCGATTGGTGGTCACAAGGGCTATGGTCTGGCACTCATGGTGGGTCTACTCGCTGGGAGTCTTAATGGTGCGGCGATGGGCAGCGAGGTCATTGATTTCAACATGGACAGCCGATCAACGACCAACACCGGGCAGGCGGTCTGTGCAATCGACCCAGCCGCCTTTGACGACATTGACGTCTTGCGTGATCGTCTGGATAAGCTCGTAGGCGAAATTCGTAACAGCGCAAAGCTGCCAAACACAGATCGCATCTGGCTACCCGGTGAGCAGAGCCACTACAAGCGGCGCGAGTACAGCGCCAAGGGTATTCCCCTATCTGGCGGCGTAGTCGAGGAACTAGACCGTATCGCTAAGGATCTCGGGATTCTTCCCCTACCCAGCCTCGTCGGGCAGTGATACCCTCTTTGGTCGTTTTATTATCAAACGATCAATTAATGCGTAAAGGTGGCGTACGGGCGGCCTATGGCCCTCCGCGCTTCCTCTCTGATAAAGGAGAGTTTTTTATGAGGACATCGCTATGGCACTGAAATTTCTCGAGCACCTGCTTATCCTCACCCACGATCCAGACGGCACCCGTGACTGGTTCTGTAAGAACTTGGGCTTTCGTGAGGGAGACCATCCCGACTTTGGGTTCCCTGTGCACTGGCTCTATATCGGAGACCAAGACGTCATCCATATTGGCAAAGCGCGGCATTCCAACCATCAGAATACCTATCTGAAGGCACCGACAGACAAAGAGGATGACGATTTCTCTGCGGCGGGCGCTATGGGTTCCGGTCGGATTGATCACCTCTGCATCAACTGTGATGACCTCGCGGGTTTTGTGAAGAAACTCACCGAGAACGGGGTCGAATTCAACGAGCGCAAGGCGCATAACTCCGGGCTCTATCAACTCTTCATGCGCGAACCCATCAACGGTATTAAGGTGGAACTGAACTTTGCTTGGCACGAGGCGGTTGCACTGGGCCGTGTTCCAGGCTGGACCGATGACGGACAAAACGAGAAGTCGGTGGCTGAGGTCATCAAAGAATCCCGATTTACCGAGCGTTACACCAAAGACAATAACGAGAAGGCGATCGTATGACCAAGACTCTAGTAGCACGTGTGCATCAGGCGGGTGAGCCTGAAGTGATCAAACTTGAAGAAGCCAACCTGGCCGATCCCGGCCCAGGTGAGGTAACGATCCGTCACACCGCCATCGGGCTGAACTTCCAAGACATCTACATGCGTAGTGGGCTCTACCCAGTACAGACTCCCTTCGGGCTGGGCAATGAGGCTGCGGGTGTCGTGGAGAAGGTTGGGTCGGGGGTTACAGACTTTAAAGAGGGGGATCGGGTCTGTTACGCCAGCGGCCCCGTCTTTGAGGCTTATTCCACTCGTCGCAATTTCCCGGCTGCACGGCTTTTGCACACCCCGGCGGGTATTCAAGATGAGCAGGCAGCGGCGATTCTTTTAAAGGGCATGACGGTGGAGTACCTAATGCATCGCTGCTTTCCGGTGAAGGCGGGTATGTCGGTGCTCTTTCATGCGGCAGCAGGCGGGGTAGGGCTCTTGGCCGGTCAATGGGGCAAGGACCTCGGCGCCCGCATGATCGGTGTTGCTGGTGGGCCAGAGAAGTGCGCACTCGCCCTGCAGAATGGCTACGAGGCCTGTCTCGATCGTAAGAAAGACGATATTGCCGCCCGCACCAGGGAGCTTACCGGGGGCAAGGGTGTTCCGGTGGTCTTCGATTCGGTGGGCAAAGACAGTTTTGATGCCTCGCTGAACAGCCTCGCACCGAGAGGCTTCTTTGTCTCCTTCGGGCAGACCACCGGCCATCCTCCGCCGGTGACGGGTGCCATGTTGCAAAAGCTGGGTTCGCTCTACTTCACGCGTCCGACACTGGCCACGTATACGGCTGACACGCAGGAGATGCGGGAGTCCGCAGCGATGGTCTTTGATCGTCTCAAGCGTGGGGTACTCAAACTCTCTATTAACCAGCGCTATGCCTTGTCCGACGTGGTGCGCGCCCACCGTGATCTGCAGGCGGGTGCTACCTCGGGGTCCACGATTATTACTCCGTAAACGGCTGACGCGA
Source organism: uncultured Bordetella sp. (assembly GCA_964556335.1). Classification (GTDB taxonomy): domain Bacteria; phylum Pseudomonadota; class Gammaproteobacteria; order Burkholderiales; family Burkholderiaceae_A; genus Hahnella. Next base: position 25,594 of record CAZKWK010000002.1, read on the forward strand.
GTGAAATAATCGTAAAAAAGGCCTGGGGGCAATCCCAGGCCTTTTTTGTATGCGCTCAACAGCTACGCACTCCCGATTCCCTGATCGCGGTGCCGATCCGGCAAGACCAGGCAGATACGTGGTCTCGCGGGATGATCAACGATTCTCTCGGTGCAGACCGCTTACTTATTCGTGTTGAATACGTAGTCCGGCAGCCAGGTCGCGATCGAGGGAAAGAACCAGATCGAGAGGACCACGATAAGCAGACAGATCCAGTATGGAATTGAGTAACGGAATATCTGACCCACGGTGATCTCGTTTTGGGGTAGCGACGCTTTTACTGTGAACACGAGTATTCCGAAGGGCGGTGTCAGCAGTCCGGCCTCAATGGCTACGATCCCGATCATGGCAAACGCGATGGGGTCCATTCCGGCCGCATGGGCCACAGGTGCGAATACGGGCACTGTGATGAGGATGATGGAGATCGAGTCGATCAGGCAGCCCAACACAAACCAGATGAGAACCATGACGAGAACAATTGCCCAGAGGTCCATACCCGAGTTCACGAAAATCGTCTGAATCGCTCCGGTGATGCCAGTCATGGAGAGCACCCGAGAATAGAGTTGGGCACAGAAGAGGAGCAAAAGCAGGGGGGCAGAGGTACGGCCCACCTGAAGCACGACCTCACGAATCTGCTCAAACTTCACCCCCCGAATGAGTGCTATGACCAAAGCGGCGGCGGCTCCGACCCCCGCACCCTCTGTGGGGGCAAAGGCGCCCATCCAGATACCGCCAAGAATGAACGCCACCAGTCCCAGGACGAGGATCGTGCCAAGGAGGGCTTTGGTGAGGTTTTCGGGGGACTCACCCTCCGAGACCGGAGCCGATGATTCCCCGCTCTGCCCTGGCCAGGACACGGTCTGACCAGCCATCCCCACACCGACAACCTGCGGCCGCGTGACAGCGGTAAACAAGATGTACAAGCAGAATAACAAGGCCAGCAAGAGCCCTGGGCCGACACCGGCAAGAAAGAGTTGGCCTACAGATTGCTCGGTAAGTACCCCCCAGACAATCATGAGCACGCTGGGTGGAATGAGCATCCCGAGGCAGGAACTACCTGCAATACATCCTGCAGAGAATCCTTTGTCGTATCCGGCACGCCGCATTTCGGGGTAAGCGATACGAGAGAAGGCGGCGGCGGCCGCAATACTCACGCCCGTGACAAAGGCAAAAAGCGCGTTGGCGCCAACGGTGGCAAGCCCTAGGCGGCCCGGCAGAAAACGTAAGCCTCGGTTGATGAGAGTAAAAATATCCCGTGCGGCACCGCTCTGTGCGAGGAACCCCCCCATGAGCAGAAAGAGCGGAATGACTGCGAATACGTAGTCGCGCAGGGCCTCATAGGCGGTACTAGAAATGAACTGAAAGACAACCCCCCAGTCCCCGACCATGAGAAACGCCCCGAGGACCGCAGTGGCCCCAAGTGCGACAGCGATATGCACACCCGCCAAGGTGAGCAGTAGAACGGTTCCGATGACGACGACGACCTGAAAAGTGCTGAACATGATGCGAGCCTCTATAGGAGGGAGTGATTTTCGTAAGACAAATCTAAGCGGCTAAAGGCATAGGACCGCCTTGGCGTATCTGGCCCATATGGCGCTCAGTGACTCGACGCCTGAAAGAAATCTTCCTTGTAACCAGGGTCTAATATGGCGCGGAAGGCATGCCAAGAAAGAATGAGGTACTGGGTAATGGCCAGAGCGGACCCCAGAACCACCATAAAGCGGGCAGGCCAACTTGGAATACGGAAGGCCCCTTCACCTTCAAATTCGCCGGACACCCAGGACCGAACGGCCAGGTCTATGCCGCCGTAGAAAATGATGAAGAAAAAGCCAACGCCAAGTAGCGAGCCGAAGAGTGCGATAAATGCCTTTGGGCGGGTGGAGAGTCTGGTGATAAACACATCCACGGCGATCATTCCGCCTGAGCGAATGGCATACGCCGCCTGTAGAAAGCAGATGAGAACCACCGAGGCCTCGACCATCTCTTTGGTGCCCTGAACAGGCTTGAGAAAGAGCCCGCGTCCTAAGACATCGGCCACGATTAGAAAGGAGATAAGGAGCGCAAGAAAGGCCCCGATCACCAGAAAAGATTTAATAACCCAGTTATTTGCGGAGTCAAACATCGGGTGTTCCTAGAGGAGGGATAGGGGAAACGGAGAAAAGCAAAGACAAAGACAGAAAACAAACGGGCCTTCCAACAAATATGACTTGCGAGAAGGCCCGAGGTACAGCGTTTAGCAAAAACTATGAGACTAGCGGATCTTGTAGCGAACGGGCCACTTGTGACCTGCTTTCTCAGCCTCTTCCAGGGTGAGCTTTAACACTTGGCTAGCGGGCAGACCCTGTTTGTCAAGGGCGTCCGCCTGCTCCTGGGGCCAGCCGGCCAGGGAGTTGGCCCACTCAAGGCGTACAGAAGCCGGAACGCTTGAGACATTGGTGCCTAGCTCTTTGAGCTTCGCGATCTGCTTGGGATAGTCTTCTTTGTTTACTTTACCCGTGCGAAGCTCGTACTCACGCGCGACTTCTGCGATGATTGCCTGCACATCTTTCGGGAGGCTGTCCCAGCGACGCTTGTTGACCGTGAGGCCGTGCCAGGTAATCGATCCAAACCCGATCTCGGTGTAGTACTTGCCCGGCTCATAGAGCTTAAAGTTCACCCAGGCCGACGGGAACATAATCCAGCCGTTGTAGACGCCCGTCTGCATGCCCTGATAGGCCTCATTGAGTGTGCCCTGAACCGGAACTGCACCCACATACTCTAACCACTTTAGGTTGAGGCCGGCGCCAGCCAACTTCACACCCTTGAGGTCCGACACATTCTTCCAGGGCATGGTGGTACCGAGGTTATAGCCATTATCCGCAATGATGCCCAGGAGCTTCTGGCCCCATTTGTCTTCAAAGACATTACTCAGGTAGGGCACTTTGTCGTACACCGCCCGGGCGGTCTTGAGGCTGACCTCCGCATCCATAGTTCCGAAGGGCAGCATAACCTGGAATGCATGGAGCGGCAGGTTAGAAGGTTCAAAACAGAAGCAGAAGGCACCAAGGTCGATGATGCCCGACTGAACCCCCTCGAGCGTGTCGGGCAGCTTAACCATGGCCCCGCCATAGCCCTCGATAAAGTTCACCGTGTGGGGCGTGCGCTCCTTGACCCGCTTTGTTACTTCAGGAACGAAATAGGTATTCAGCAGATTGACATACGTGTTCACAACTGGGTGGCCCGAGGCAATACGCAGGGTGATGGTTTCCCCCTTTTGTGCCTGCGCGGTGCCTGCGCCTAAGAGACCAACCATCGCACCCATAGCAACAAAAAGACTGAGCTTTTTGAATTTCATAAGAACTCCTCCAAAGTGACCACAGACAGGTGTGCCTAATTACTAGGCTGCTTCAATTTTCGCGGGCCCAGGGTTCCCGTCAATTAGGGTTACTAAGGGGGTAACCGCTCCCTGGGCTGATCGCTTGATTATTTATATGCACCGCAAAAGGTCTTTAAAGAATCCGCTTTTGTTGACCTTCATGCACAAGCGTGACATGGGGGTCTAGGCTGCCCTTGAGGGCGGCGTGGAGGTAGCAGGTGTTCGCACCCATCGCGAGAAGCTTCTGCATGACCTCGTCAGACTCTTCGCCGTGAAGGAAGAGATGGGTATCAACGGGCAGGGCTCGGGTTACTAGGTGGCCCTGAGAGTCTGCGAGCCGTTCGAACGGATTGAACTGGACCATACGAATCGCGCGAACCTTGTACTTGAGATACTCGGCATACCGCAGCAGTTGTGTCATATAGCAGAAGGCGATTCCGGCAGACAGTAGGGCAAGGCCCGAAGGACCCGCGGGGCTCTCACACTGTCCTTCCTGTGTCCGAAACCCGAATTCGCTGCCCGGCGGTGCCTTGAGGGTGGTTCGGGCAGAGGCCTGCGCCTTACCCAGAGCAAGCTCCGAGCGCCCGAGAACCTCCAGACCATACTTTGAGGAGGATGAGGGCATGGCATCGTCAGGGGGCAGATAATCTGAGGTCTTCTGGATCAGGCCTGGCAGGTCTCGACCGTCAGTGAGTGGACGCGGGGGCCCTCCCTGGGTCTTGAGAGGGTCTCGCGCATCGGGTGCGGCTGAGGGCGTCACACCCGTGACGGTGCGCCGAATCCCGCTGACATAGATCGCAAAGGTGCAGTCCATCGCACAGGACATGGCGGCAAGACCGAGCGCGTTGTGCACTGCCGCCGACACAAGCGCTGCCGCCTGGTCAAGGCTACAGCCACCCTGGGTGTGTATTTCAATCTCCGCGGGCTCGGCCTGGCCTTGTCCTGTGCCCGCGAAAAACGATCCGCTAAAGGTGTAGCGATTAATCAGAGTCTGGTGTACCGACGACAGGGGGCTGCCTGCTGCCAGATTGAGGCGGTCGATGGTACCCAGGAGGTCTGTCTGCAGTCCGGCATTAAAAAATCCAAGCGGAAAGGGGGCAAGGTCGGAGCCCTTGAGCTGCGGGCCTTCATCACTGACCATACGCCATTTTGGCCCTCGCTCGCCCTCGGTGACGACCGCCTCTTTCTGGTGGGCCCCAAGAGCGCGGGCCTCGACCTTCAGAATCGTTTTGCCCGCCTGCCCTGAAAAAACGGCGTCACGGGCCCCCGTGCGATCAACGCAGAACCCGAGAGGAAACTGTGACGACTCAATGCTGTCGAATACCTCGATCATAAATTCTCCTTAGTGCACTCCAGTGTCGGTGAGGGGGTGCTGACAATCAAAAGCGCTTCTGCCATGATCGGACCTGCAAGTTATCGACGTCCCTCGCTGGTCAACTGCTCAATAGTGCAATCACCGCTAGGGTAACTGGGAAATTATCAAAAGATCACTAGGAGAAAACCATGGCTTCCTGGAAAGATATACGGGTCATCGGCAAGGAGGAGATGATGACCAGGGTTGCACGATTTAAGAAGCTGAAGGGGTCTGACGGAGGCCTACCGGATAGCCCCCTGCCCGAATCGCAACGTACCCTCTACGCGGTCATTGGCTTTCAACCCCCCAAGAAGGGCAACAAGGCAACCACCTCGCCCGTTGGCGATGACGCCGCAACAATGCCGGCAATTCCTATTGCCGAGGGCTTTAATCTCGGTTACTGCAAGGCCAAACCGGGGCGCGGACCATTGATGCATAACCACGATACCAACGAGACATTTATTGCGCTTACAGGCAAGTGGCGCTGTGAATGGAACGAAGGCAAGCAAAAGCAGTACGTCGATCTCAATCCCTATGACGTGATTTCGGTGCCCCCTGGCTGTGCGCGTCGGTTCATGAATGTCACCAAGGGCGAGCCCGATACCGAACACTTATTGATGTTTGTCATCGGGGGAAACGCACCGCGGGCGGAGTTTACCCCGCTGGCCATGGCGCGATGCAAAGAGTTCGCTGATCAGAGGAAGACACAGAAACCGAAAGCCAAACAAAAATAAGTAAGAAAGGACGCTTTTATGGCCGCATACTGGCTCGCCCGTTCCCGGATACACGACCCCGTGGAGTACAAGAAGTACACCGACCTGGTACCTGCCATCGTGAAGCAGTACGGAGGCAAAGTGCTCGCGCGTGGGGGTAGATACGAAATCATGGAAGGGCCGGAAGACTTCCATCGGTTCGTAGTGATCGAGTTTCCTGATCTTGAGACGGCGAAAGCCTGCTTTCAGTCGCCTGAATACGTCGCAGCGGCGGCCTATCGCCGTGCCGGTGCGGGGGTGGTCGAGAACGTTATCGTGGAATCCGGAGACGCTACGAAGTAGGCAATTCTTTCCGAGCCCCTTCGTTCTGTATTTCTGTTTTCCTCAGAGGTAGGGTCGTGCCCAGTGCATGCCCTCCTCGGGACTCTTTGCCGGGCGGTATTCGCAGCCGACATACCCCGTGTATCCCAGAGCACTGAGTTCTCGGGCAAGGCGCCCGAAATCCAGTTCTCCAAGATCGGGTTCTGTGCGGTCAGGTACGCCCGCGACTTGGATGTGACCAATGTTTGGGAAGGTCGATCGAAGATTGAAAATAATATCGCCGTGCAGGATCTGCTGGTGGTAGAGGTCAAACTGTAATTTCAGCGCGGGATGTCCTACGGCTGCGATAGTTGCCATTGCATGATGTAGGCTCGCCATAAACGCACCCCGTGCGTCTCTGGGGCTCAGCGGTTCAATGGTGACACCCATGCCCTGGGCCTGGGCTCTGGTGCAGGCCCAGGCAAGATTCTTCTCGTAGGAGGCTTGTTGCATTTGTGGCGTATCGCCGGCGCCATTGGGCGCGGTTGGCCCCGCGGTGGCATGAATCAGGGGAACGCCAAGGGCCTGGGCATAGGTCATGGCTTTCGTGAAGGCCGATTGGAACTCTTCCTCTTTGCCGGGCCATGCGGCAAGGCCACGTACTGAAACGTCCGCACTGGACCCCGACGGGGCATTAATCAGTACAAGCTTTAGCTGGTAAGTTGTTAGCCACTGCTTCCAGTCCTCAATGGAGGCCACGTAGGGATCGAGCGCTTCCACTGCCTTAAAGCCTGCCCGGTGCGCCGCCGCGAGTCGTTGCTCTAGGGGGAGTGCTTTCCAGAGCCAGTCAATGTTGGCGGCGAGTTGGACCATGGTTATTCCTTTAGAAGAAGAGCATCTGGAGAGAGTATCGCTTGCGCCCAGCCTTTATTTTAGGACCTCAAAGAGGTTGTGAAAGTCGTCTGTCCAGATCCGCAGTCCGCTTCGGGCTTGGATTGCAACGCGATGGTCCGCAATCTCCGCGGCGTTTAAGAAGGCAACATCACGGGTGACCAATACCCATTCGCTTCGGGCCGTGGACCAGGGCTCGGTGTCTGAGGTCTCATGGGCAATGAGGGCTGAGGCGTATCCCAGCGCATCGGCCAGTTGCTTTACCACCGGTGCGAGGGCAAGGTAGCGATTGGTGATATGGATTGCCAACACCCCGTCCGGCGCAAGATGTCGCACATAGACTGCCATGGCCTCTCGGGTGAGTAGGTGGACAGGGATGGCATCACTCGAAAAGGCATCTATGGCCAAGAGGTCGAAGCCCTGGTCTGGTTCTTGTTCAAGCCGCAGCCGAGCATCGCCAAGCACCATCGTGGTCTCTGTCTTTGCCTGATCGAGGTAAGAGAAGTAGTCTCTCGCCACGTCAATGACCAGCGGGTTGATCTCATAGACCCGGTAGCGGTCTTGCGGACGGGCGTAGCCCACGAGGGTGCCTACGCCCAGTCCCACCACGCCCACATGCACCGTCTTACGAGCATGCAACACATGCAGTGCGCGACCGACGCCCGAGTTTGGGCTGTAGTAGGTGGTTGCCAGCCGCTGCATCTCAGGGTCAAGGTGCTGTAGGCCGTGCAGAATGACGCCATGTACAAGGCGCCGATAAGGCGCATCGTCGGATCGTGCAACCTCTTGTACACGCAGTGGGCCGTAGAAATTACGTCCGGTATAAATGCTTCTGTCTTGGTAGTCATCCCAATACAGCACGGAGAAATGGCCGACGGCGACAGCAGCGGCAAAGCCTCCTAATGCGAGAACCCCCCGCAGCACGGGCGCCCTCTGGCGCAGACCTACCCAGATGCCGAGTAGGCCAATGAGCAGTAGCGATAGCGGCATCTCCCAGTACCCGTCAAAGAGTCGGGGCGCGAGAAGGGAGACAAAGCCGCCGCCCGCCGCGCCCCCTAGGGCAATCAGCAGATAGAACCGGGTCAGATATCGGGTAGATGGTTTGGACTGGGCAAGCTCTCCGTGGCAGAAGAGGCAGATGAGGAAGAGCCCGACGCTGTAGAGCGGCACGGCAATTTCAATATCGAGAATACCGTCTTGGGCGGTCAATCCCCAGGCCATGATGCCCGCGGCAGCCATACTCGGGAGCATCATGCTGTCGCGCAGGTAAAAGCCCTTACCGCCCCGGCCCTCGAAGGCCACAACAAAGCTCAACAAATAGAGCGACAACGGCAGTACCCAGAGAAAAGGCACCGAGGCGACGTTCTGCGAGATGTGGCTTGAGGCCGATAACAAGAGCGCACTGGCCAGGGCCGAGAGGGCAAACCAGAAAATCAGGGTGGAAAACGCGGGCGGTGCATGCTCGGGCCCCAGCGACGGCGAGGCCGAAGGGGGGGCCGATGGGGGGGCCGGGATCGTCGGTCCGTTTATGTTCGTGTTGTCGTCATCGCTGACCAAGAGGCTCGGCAACCGCTGCGCAATGTGCCACGCCAGCGCAAGCATGGTGACCACAAAGAAGACAAATCCAACGCTCCAGATCCAGGCCTGTTCCGGCACAGCCAGAACGCGTTCAATGCCAAACGGGTAACTCACCAGCGCAAGAAGCGACCCTAGGTTTGAGAGTGCAAAAAGCCGGTAGGCCTTTTGGGCGGCTTCCGGGCTTGGCTGCGCGCGCGCAAACCACGCCTGTACGAGGGGGCCAGTGGTGGAGAGCATGAAATAGGGAAGCCCGATCGTGATTGAGAGCAGCACAATAATGTGCAGCGATGGATCTTCAGTGCCGGTGGGCTTCAGACTCTCGGTAGCGAGAATGGGCAGCCAGAGCAGGCTGATCAGCAAAAGCAGTCCGTGAAGTCGGAACTGCACACGCGTAGAGAATCTCTGCACTAGGTCTGCGTAGCCGTAGCCCGCAAGGAGTAGGACCTGGAAAAATGTGAGGCAGACTGCCCAGACGCCGGCGGATCCGCCGAACCAGGGCACGATCTGCTTGGCAATAATGGGTTGAACGAGGAAGAGAAGAAAACTCGACAGCCCAATAGCCAGCGCGTAGATCAGGATCCGCCCCTACCGTGGTTCTTGCGTATTAAGGCCCTTGGGCAGCGGGAACCGAATATGCTCCTCTGCCCCGGGCAGTCTGCGTACGGCAACCGCCCCCATGGCTTTCACGGCGGAGACAAGCCCCTGCACCAGCGCTTCGGGGGCGGAGGCCCCCGCGGTAATCCCCACCCGAGACTTTCCTATGAGCCACTGCGGTTGAAGATCTTCGGCGCCGTCCAGTAGGTAGGCCGGCACCCCATGGCGCTCCGCCACCTCCCGAAGTCGGTTACTGTTTGAGCTTGTTCGGCTTCCCACCACAAGCACGACATCCACCTGACCACTCATGAGCTTGACTGCATCTTGGCGATTCTGGGTGGCGTAGCAGATGTCGCTGAACTTTGGCCCCCGGATTTTTGGGAAACGCGCCTTGAGTGCCCGTACGACGGCCTCTGTATCGTCGGTAGACAGGGTGGTCTGGGAGACATAGGCTAGCCGGTCGGGGTTTTCGACGGTCAGCGCAGCCACTTGGATCTCATCTTCGACGAGGTAGATGCCCTGATCGAGTTGCCCCATCGTGCCCTCAACTTCGGGGTGGCCTTCGTGCCCGATCATGACAATCTCATAGCCCTCACTCGCGAGTTTTCGCACTTCGACATGCACTTTTGTGACGAGGGGGCAGGTGGCATCAAAGACCTCAAGGCCACGCGCGTCTGCGTGGGCGCGCACCATGCGGGCCACACCATGTGCACTCATGATGACGCGCGAGCCGAGTGGAACCTCGTTGAGGTCTTCTACGAATATGGCGCCCTTTGCGCGTAAGTCGGCCACGACATGATCGTTGTGGACGATCTCATGCCGCACATAGACCGGGGCCCCAAACTTTGCGAGCGCCCGCTCAACGATCTCAATGGCCCGATCGACACCCGCGCAGAACCCGCGGGGTTCCGCGAGCACGATCTCTTGCGGCGAAGTCTCTGGGGGAGTCATGGTCTGGGCGGCAGTCATGTCAAAACCCCAATGATTCTGACATGGAACAGTAAGGGCTGTCCGGCCAGAGGATGGTTGAAGTCAAAGACGGCTGCCTGGCCCTCCCAGCCTTTAAAGACACCAGCAAATCGGCTGCCGTCTGGGGCGGGAAACTCCAGGAGGTCTCCGGGCGCCAGCGGATCAGCGGGGTCGACATGTTCGGCAAGAAGCTTGTCGGATATCTTCTGTATCAGGGCGGGGTTACGCGGCCCAAAGGCATCGTCGGGGCCCAGCGCATAACTGCGTTCATCGCCCTCCCCGAGCGCTAATAGACATCGTTCGAGTCCTGGGGCGAACTGTCCGGCTCCGAGTTGGAGGGTCGCGGGCTTATCTTCAAAGGTATCGAGTACAACCTGCCCGTCCGGCATGCTCAGGCGGTAGTGCAGGGTGACATGGCTTTCTGGGGTAATCAGCGACATTGCGTGAGTCTACCGTGACTGCCCTAAAATCCCGCTAAGCACCTCCATAACCACAGGAAGGATTCCACGATGGTTCAGAACATTGTCCAAACGAACCGCGCCCCGGCGGCCATCGGTACGTACTCTCAGGCCGTGCAGGTGGGGCAGACCGTCTGGTTATCGGGACAGATTGCTTTGGACCCTGAGTCCATGTCCCTCGTTGGGGATAACTCGCCAGAGGGTGTGGCCCAGCAGGTGCATCAGGTATTTCAGAACTTGTCCGCGGTGGCTCAGGCTGCAGGCGGCAGTCTGCAGGATGTCGTCAAGCTCAATCTCTTCCTAACCGACCTCTCGCACTTTGCAAAAGTTAACGAGATTATGGCGACCTATTTCCGTGCGCCCTATCCTGCACGAGCGGCGGTGGGGGTCGCTAGCCTCCCGCGTGGTGCAGCCTTTGAGGCCGAGGCAGTGCTGGTACTCGGCAGTGCCTCTCCCAGTCCTTGATACCGGGGGCCTCGGCCGAGCCCTGGCCGCAGAGTTTTCTTCGACTCGGGTTGCACCGACCGCTTGACCTGCTGCTGCACTTCCCCCTGCGGTACGAGGACGAGTCTCAGGTCTGGCCACTATCGCGTTTTCAGTCGGGGGATTCCGGACAGTGTCAGGTGGTGGTGGTCGAGACGCGGGTGGTCTTTAAGCCCCGTCGCACGCTGCTGATCCGTGTTGCAGATGAGACTGGCGAAGGTGTTCTCCGGTTTCTTTATTTCAAAGAGGCGATGCGCCAGAGCTTTGTGGCCGGTCAGAAGATCCGTGTCGTAGGCCAAGCCAGACGGCTGGGGCTGGGAGAGGTCGAGTTTATTCATCCCCGGATTCGTCAGGGCTGGCTTACTGAAGAGGCCTTAGCCAAGCAGCCGCTCGTCGCCGTCTATCCGACGACACAGGGGCTATCTCAGGCGGTGATTCGTAGGGCCGTAACGCATGCTCTGTCGAATCATCGGCCTGCCGAATGGTTACCGATCGCCTGGCGCAAGCGGCTTGCGCTGGTCCCCCTGCCCGAGGCGCTCGACGCCCTGCATCGGCCTGTGCACCCTGTCGTGGAGGGTCAGATAGAGGCCGCCTGGAATCGGATACGGTTTGATGAACTCCTCGCCCAGCAGGTTGCGTTACGGCGTGCGCGCCTCCGACGCGCCACCCACCGTGCACCGCGGTTAGAAGATGCGGGGGGCCTCGCGTCTCGTCTGCTTCAGGCGCTGCCTTTTGCGCTGACCGCCGGCCAGCAGCAGGCCTGGCAGCAGGTCCATGCCGATCTCTGTCGTGATCGCCCGGTCCATCGACTGATTCAGGGCGATGTCGGCAGCGGAAAAACCGTCATCGCCGCTCTGGCCGCCGCCCAGGCGATTGGATCGGGCTATCAGGCCGCCGTGATGGCCCCCACGGAGATTCTGGCGGCGCAACTCTTTGAGAAACTCACCCAGTGGCTCGCGCCGCTCGGTGTTGAGACAGTATTTCTGAAGGGGGGGAGGGCCGCCACCCAGAGACGGGAAACGATTGCTCGCATGGCCTCGCAGGCGCCGTGCCTCATAGTGGGTACGCATGCGCTGATTCAGAAGGACATCGTATTTGGGCGGCTAGGATTAGCAGTCATTGATGAGCAGCATCGCTTCGGCGTGGCCCAGCGTATGGCGCTGCGTGAGGGACTTGTCTCTTCAGATCAGACAACCTGTCACATTCTCGGGATGTCGGCCACGCCCATACCGCGGAGTCTCGCGATGACTTTTCTCGCCGATCTCGATGTGTCGATTATTCAAGATCGGCCCAAGGGCCGCCTACCGATTCAGACAAGATTGATGTCGCAGTCGCGGCGAGAGGAGTTGCTTGCGCGGGTTCTGCATTTCCTCGACCACGAGGGGCAGGCCTACTGGGTCTGTCCAGTGATCGAAGAGCAGGAGGAGGCTGAGCATAAAAATCCTCTGATGGCACTGGAGGAGACCCAGGCCTGGCTTGCCCCGGTGCTTGGAGATCGGATGGTCGTTGTCCATGGACGTCTGCGGCCAGAAGAGAAGTCCGCGGCGATGGCCCGGTTTGTCTCCGGAGAGGCACGGCTCCTTCTGGCAACCACCGTGATTGAGGTGGGGGTGGATGTGCCTACCGCTCGGCTCATCGTCATTGACCACGCCGAGCGTTTTGGGCTTGCACAGCTACATCAATTGCGGGGTCGTGTGGGGCGGGGGCAGGGGCAGAGTACCTGCGTGCTGCTCTACGACGCCCCCCTCTCTGAAGCGGCGCGAGACCGGCTCAAGGCGCTCTACGAGACCGACGATGGTTTTGAACTTGCGAATCGCGACCTTGCGCTGCGGGGCCCAGGCGAGATTTTGGGCATGCGACAATCTGGCGAAGTAGGGTTGCGATTTAGTGATTTGGTGCGCGACCGTGCACTCGTGCAGGCCGCAGTGGACTGCGGTCAGCAGATCGCCGAGGTCTATGAGGATGATGTGACACTAGAGGCTTTGGGTTTTTCTCGTACAGCGATAGAGGCACTTCTCGACCGATGGGCTCGTCGGGCGGACGATCTGCTGCGCAGTGTCTGACGGTCGCTGGTGTGCTGCCGCACTAATGGTCCGAATCGAGTGCAGCCCGTGTATGCAGCCGCCATCCGGGCTGTAGCGAAGATTGGTTTTTCTAGAGGCGAAGAGTCCGTGAGCATACGATGACCCTGACAGAACTTCGATATATTGTGGCGGTAGCCCGCGAGCGGCACTTTGGTCGTGCGGCAGAGGCCTGCTTTGTAAGCCAGCCCACCCTCTCTGTGAGTGTCAAAAAACTCGAGGGAGAGCTGGGTACCCAGATCTTCGAGCGAGGCGGTACGGAGGTGGCGCTCACGCCCATTGGTGAGCAGCTGGTGGCCCAGGCACAGCGCATCCTTGATGAGACGGCAAAGATGAAGGGTATTGCCGAGCAGGGCAAAGATCCCTTAACGGGGCCGCTCAAGGCCGGTGTCATCTACACCATTGGCCCCTATCTGCTACCGAAGATTGTGATGGCGCTGATTAAAGAGCATCCGCAGATGCCACTCATCTTGTCAGAGAACTACACAGTCAAGCTGCTCGAACAACTGCGGACTGGGGAGCTCGATGTGGCCATTCTCGCCGAGCCTTTTGACACCACGGGGCTAGATATCGTGCCGCTCTATGATGAGGAGTTCCTCGTGGCGGTTCCGAAAGCCCACCCGTGGGCGCAGCGCAAGACGATTGAGTCCGTCGACTTGAAGCAACAGACCATGCTGCTTCTGGGTGTGGGTCATTGCTTTCGAGATCAGGTCTTAGAAGTCTGCCCAGAGGCCGCCCGGTTCGCGCAAAATTCCGCGGGCATTCAGAAGACCTTTGAGGGCAGCTCGCTAGAAACGATTCGGCACATGGTGGCTTCGGGCCTCGGCATCACGGTGCTGCCGCGTATGGCCGTGCCTCCCGATGGCCATGACCCGATGTTGACTTTTATTCCCTTTGCGCCGCCCGTTCCGCTGAGACGCGTGGTCATGGCGTCTCGCAAGAGCTTTGCCCGACAGCCGGCAGCCCAGTGCCTCAGTGATGTCATTTTGCAGTCGGATCTCCCAGGCTGCATCAAGCTCTCACGCTGACACCGCGTATTGCCAGGTTCTTTTTAGGATCCGTTATGACACCGTTGCACGATTCTTCTCTCTACCCCTCGCTTGAGGCCTCGGTGGGCCAGACCCCTCTGGTGGTACTCCGCCGCATTGCCGGGCCAGCGCAGTCTGCCCGCGGTAATGTCATTCTCGGAAAGCTCGAAGGAAATAATCCTGCCGGGTCGGTCAAAGACCGGCCCGCGGTCTCGATGATTGCCCGCGCCGAGGCGCGTGGGGAGATTCGTCCTGGGGACACACTCATCGAGGCGACCAGTGGCAACACCGGAATTGCCCTCGCCATGGCTGCTGCCATGCGCGGGTATCGGATGGTCTTGATCATGCCGGAGAATTTATCGCTCGAGCGGCGACAGACCATGAAGGCCTTTGGTGCCGAGCTCATTCTCGTAACCCAAAAAGAGGGGATGGAGGGCGCACGCGATTTGGCCGATCAGATGCAGGCTGAAGGCAAGGGTCGGGTACTGAATCAGTTCTCCAATGACGATAACTGGATTGCCCATTACGAGGGAACCGGCCCAGAGATCTGGGCACAGACCCAGGGGCGTGTTACCCACTTTGTTTCGGCGATGGGCACCACAGGCACGATTACCGGAGTCTCCCGATACCTCAAAGAGCGTAATCCCGCGATACAGATCGTCGGTGCCCAGCCTGCCGACGGGTCGTCTATCCCTGGCATCCGTAAGTGGTCTCCTGACTACATTCCACCGATACGGGCAAAGGCTTTGATTGATCGTATCGAGGAGGTGACCCAGGCCGAAGCCGAAGAGATGGCCCGCCGGCTTGCATCGACCGAGGGCCTGTTCTGCGGGCCGTCGGCTGCTGGGGCCTGCCTCATTGCGCTGCGCGTCGCTCAAGACCTAGAGAATGCCACCGTGGTCTTTGTGGTCTGTGACCGCGGCGACCGCTATCTGTCCACCGGTATTTTTCCTGGCTAGGTTTTCTTTTTTGCCGGGGCCTTTTTGGCTACCGCTTTCTTTGCTGGCGCTGCGCTGGCCATCGGCTTTCTTGCAGCCGGTGTTTTTACGACAGACTTTCCGGCGGCCGATTTTTTCGTCGCCGGTTTTTTCGCAACGGGCTGTTCAGCACTCGTTTTTTTTGCGGCAGGCTTCTTCGCGCTTGGCTTTTTTGCAGCTGGCTTTTTTGCGGTTGGGGCGCTCGCCTTTTTGCTTGTAGTGGCCTTTGTGGGCGTTTTGGGCGCCTCGGCCTCGCCTGTTTTCATACCGGCGGTCTGTGTCGCGGGTTTTTCCGCAATCGGCTTACGTGCGGTGGGTTTGCGCTTGACGGGCGCCCCCGAAGTTGAGTTGTCGATGGCCATTCGCGAG
>CAZKWK010000002.1:40792-43431 GCA_964556335.1 uncultured Bordetella sp.
CGCCTTGGTACGACGAAATGCGGCCACCACCGAGGCGAGCGGCAGTTGTTTTTCTCCCCAGATGTCTTCTAGCCGGTAGTACTCGCGAATGGCCGGTTGCAGAATGTGCACCACCGCATCGCCGCAGTCGACTAAGACCCACTCCCCGGTATCTTCGCCTTCTGACCCAAATACTTCTCCCCCTCCTCTTTTCACCTTGTCATGCACATTTTTGGCAAGGGCCCGTGTCTGGCGGTTGGAGGTACCCGTCGCGAGAACTACTCTATCGAAGAGGTCCGTGAGTCCCGTGGTGTCGCAGACAAGGATGTTTTGGCCCTTCATGTCTTCAAGGGCATCGACGATGAGGTACTGCAGCGTTTCGATATTCAGGGTGAACCTCCTGGTGGGTGAAGATAGATCTGATGGTCATGAATATACCGTGCGACCGCGGGGCACACCGCTTCACCGAGGGGACGCCCGTCGTGCACGCATTGGCGTATGTCGGTGGAGGACACGGTATCGGGGGGGAGAACGATCGGGCAGAGCCTTGCCCCTGCGGCCAGCAGGGCCTGCTCCGACGCCGTGGCGGTCGCCCCTGGGCGCCGACAGACAGCCAGGGTGAGCGACTGGACAAGCCATTGCCACTGCCGCCAGTGGGTAAACGAGGCAAGTTGGTCTTCGCCCAGAATCCAGACCAGGGGCCTGCCAGGGTATTGCGCCTGAAATGAGGCGACCGTGGTGTAGCTTGCGCTTTCTTTACCCTGTCGGGCGGCCCTGACTTCTCGGTCGTCGAGCACCATGCGGGGATCCTCTAGTGCTTCGAGTGCCAGTCGTGTCATGGCAAGTCGATGGTCTGCAGAGGCGCTGGCGGCCTTGTGTACTGGCTGGCCGGTGACAAGCCAGCGCACCTCCTGAAGCCCGAGTTGGTCTGCGGCGGCCTGCGCGATAGCGGCATGGGCGCGATGCACTGGATCAAACCGCCCGCCGAAGAGCCCTAAGGCATGGGGTGGGACGGCAACTGCGCGGGGCGCGGGCAGAGGCTGCTCCATAACTAGCCCTAGGGCAGACCAAGTGCGCTGGAGACGACTCCCAGGGAGATACAAATCAACATGGTGATCACCATGCCCATTCGGAATTGCAACATCAAAATGATCGCCAGGCTTGCGATGAGTCCGGCCACCAGATCCAGCATCCGGATGGAGCCCCAGTCCCCCGTGGGTGTTGGCCATAGGATGTAGCGCGCGAAGATCAGGCTCAGGTCGATCATGACCGCCACGACAGCAGCACTGATCGCTGTGAGTGGCACCGACCAGGCGGGTATCTTTCTGCTCGCCTCAATCCAGGGGGCACCGGCCAAGATAAAGACAAAGGAAGGGAAAAAGGTGCAGACGGCGACGACTGCCGCGCCAAGACAACCTGCCGCCAAGATAGGTAAGGCAGTCAGGCTTGTGTGTTGGGCAGCCGCGACAAACCCGAGAAAGACATTCACCATAGACAGAGGACCCGGCGTGGTCTCTGCTAAGGCGATGCTGTCGATGAGCTGGCCGGTAGTGACCCACTGCTTTTCGTTGACCAGCGTGTCGAAGACATAGGGCATCACCGAGTAGGCCCCGCTAAATGTGAGCAGGCTTGCCTTAATGAAAAACCCCGCCATTTCAGACAACATCCCGGGGAAATAAAGCTTTAACGCGCCATAGAAGATGCTGAAGAGGGCGACTGCGATTGCGAGGGCGCCCGCCACATAGCGAAGGTCGAAATGGCTGGTCTGCGGTGGGGGTGTCTCGTCATCAATGGCATACCCCTTTTCCTCTGTGCTGAAGGTCTGCCCTTTTCTCGCCTGCGCACTGACAGCAAATTGGGAGGCTTCTTTGGCCAGACTGGAGGGCATGAGGCCCATGGGAAGGTTGCTGAGGGGGCGGGTTGAGAAGAGATGCAATACCCAGCCGGCGAGGCCCGAAAGAAAGACCACCGTGATGAAGGAGGCCCCGATCTGGAGGAGAAAAAACGTCGTCAGCGCAATGCCCCACCAGAGTCTTCCAACCAGAACGCGTTGGGCCAAACGCACGCTGGCGGTCAGCACGATAGCGAGCACTGCGGGCTTTAGGCCGTAGAGGAGGGCCTGCACCTCAGCCACCTGGCCGTAATGCACGTAGAGTCCCGCCATCGCCATCATGATGGCCAGAGAGGGGAGAATGACAAGAAGACCAGCAGAGACGGCACCCCAGGCCCCATGCAGCAGCCAGCCGATATATGTGGCAAGTTGTTGGGATTCCGGGCCCGGCAGCACCATGCAGAAGTTCAAGGCGTGCATGAAACGCTTGGGCG
This sequence comes from uncultured Bordetella sp., assembly GCA_964556335.1. Classification (GTDB taxonomy): domain Bacteria; phylum Pseudomonadota; class Gammaproteobacteria; order Burkholderiales; family Burkholderiaceae_A; genus Hahnella. Next base: position 43,097 of record CAZKWK010000002.1, read on the forward strand.
AGATCCAGCGCCGTTTGACCACCAACTCTTGGTGCATCAAGGCCAGCTGCGCAGGTGGACTCCCAAAAGAGATCCAGCCGAGAATAAACCAGAGGCGAAGCGCCTGGAAAAAGGAAATGGGGTGTCGTGCGGCAGTCCTCTCCGATGCAGCGCCCCCATCGGGCGGCAAGAGCGCCTCAGCGGCCAAGGAGTTGCTCGACATCTTGGGCAAGCTTTTCTGCGGTGATGTCGTGGGGCGCCACAAGCCGCAGTCTTCCCTCGGGGTCAAAGACGTAGGCAAAGGTGGTGTGGTCTATGGTGTAGGCGAGGGGGTCTTGTGGATTCGTTGATGAGGG
>CAZKWK010000002.1:43441-48875 GCA_964556335.1 uncultured Bordetella sp.
GCACTTTCTTGAAGTAGACCCGAAAATCCTTTGCTACCGCCTGTGTTTGTTCGAGACTCCCGCGTAGCCCAACAAATTCTGGATCGAATGTAGCCAGAAATTTCTGAAGCGATTCGGGCGCGTCACGCTCGGGATCTACCGTAATGAATACGACCGCGAGGTCTTGGGCCTTCGGGCCCAATTGCTTCTTGACCTCTAGCATTTTGGTCAGATGGGTTGGACAGGCATCCGGGCAGTAGAGAAACCCGAAAAAGACGGCCACCGCCTTTCCCTTGAAATCGGATATCGATGTTGTCTTTCCCTGAAGATCGGGAAGCGCGAAGTCTTGCCCCCACTGCGCCCCCGTGACATCCATGCTCTGAAATTGAGGCGGCTTCGGCGCGCAGGCAGCGAGCGAGAAGAGAAAAAAGGTGGCGATCAGTCGCCGCGAGTTCAAGAGGCCCGTGAATTTCATAAATAGCGTTATTTTACGGCCCTATGTCCTTAAACCGCCAAAAGCCTATAGCTACAGGCAGGCCAGACCCTGACCGCCTGCAGCAGGCAGAGTCTGCGCCCCAGCCTGCTCGGGCGCGCGTCCGTTCCGTGGCTATTGTTGGCGGGGGACTGGCTGGGGTCTGTGTTGCCCGTGCGTTGGCGCACGCCGCGATTCGTGCGGAGGGCATCGATCTTGCGGTCACCTTATTCGAGGCATCGGCCGGCCTTGCCATGGGGGCGTCGGCGGTACCCGTGGCCGTACTGCACCCTCTGGATTCACGCGATCACAATCTTGCCAGCCAGTTCTTTGCCCAAGGGGTGGAGACCACCATGGACTGGACCCGCGCGCTTGGGGGGGAGACATCCGGCTGGGCTGATTTGTCTGGCGTAGATCAGCACCAAGGGCCTGGTCTGAATCCACCCATCCGCCAGCGGGGAGGATGGCTGCGGCCAGCAGCCTTTATGCATGCCTGCCTGGAGGATGTGCGCGCCTGCCTCGGCAGCAGGTTCCGTCTGGCCTTGGGCCAAGAGATGGGCGCGACCCAATGGCGGGATCTTCTGCGCGACTTTGATGCCGTGGTGGTCTGTTCCGCCCAGGATGATCTTCTTGCGCAGGCGGGACTGGCGCTGCAACCGTTGGCGGGGCAACTCTCATCGGGTGCAATTGCCTCCGACCATCTATCTGCCGTTCGCCGTCGTTTCCCGCGCGTGACGTGCGGCCAGGGTTTTGTTAGCCCGGTCATTGGCGGCCAGATTTTTTTCGGAGCCACCTTTCATCGCGGGTGTCGCCAGGGTGCCGTGACCTCTGAAGATCACCGTGCCAATCTCCATCAACTCGATCGGCTCTGGCCTCAGGCCGACAGACCGTTCGTACTTGGGCTGGACTGTCTTGAAGGATGGGCCGGTGTGCGTTTCGCCACGCGCGATCGGCTTCCGCACATCGGGCAGCCCGTCGCGACCTCGGTCTATCGCGCTGGTCTTGCGCTCTGGCGGCTGGCCCGCTCGGTCTCCCAGCTCCACCAGTTACCCCGAGACTCTGGGGTCTATGTCTTACTTGGCCTGGGCGCGCGGGGGCTGTCGACTGCACCGCTTGGCGCGACGGCGCTGGCCGCCGATATGCTGGGGCTCGCCCCCGTGCTGAGCCCTCGGCTCAGGAATGCGGTGGATCCGGGTCGATTTGTTTTGCGGGAACACGCACGGGCCGAAGGAGGCGGTAGACTGATCGGGCCATGAACCTACAGCAACTGCGCGTTTTACGGGAGACCGTCCGTAATGGCTTTAACCTAAGCGAAACGGCCCTCGCCCTGATGGGCTCTCAGTCGGGTATTAGTAAGGCTATTAAAGAACTGGAAGATGAGCTCGGCTTGGTCATTTTTGAGCGCAAGGGAAAGCGTATCCTCGGGCTCACGGTGCCCGGCCGCGCAATTCTCGTGCACGCAGAGCGGGCGCTTGAAGAAGTAGAGAACATGCGGCGGGTGGCCCAGAGGCTGGATCAGGCCGACGAGGGCCGACTGGTCTTGGCCACGACGCATACCCAGGCGCGCTATTCTCTTCCCGAAATTGTGCGCGCCTTTCGTGCGCAATTTCCGAAGGTACAACTCGCCTTGCGTCAGGCAAGTCCCCCCGAGATCGCAGGACTTCTCGAGGCCGGCGATGCGGATATTGCGATCGCCACCGAGTCGCTCAAGACCAACAGCCTTTTTGTCACTTTTCCTTTTTTCAAGTGGTATCACGGCGTCATCGTTCCCAAGGGGCATCCCCTTGCGGTACAGGCATCCCGTGGCGCTCCTCTGTCTCTCAAGGATCTTGCCGCGCAGCCCATCATCACTTACCACGAGGGCTTTACCGGCCGCGGCATGATCGATGCCACCTTCGCGCGGGCAGGGCTTCGGCCAGAGGTTGTCATGGAGGCCTTGGATGCCGATGTGATTAAGGCTTATGTGGCCCTTGGCATGGGTGTGGGCATTGTTGCCTCGGTGGCCTATGATGAGGAGGCCGATCGTGAGTTGTCGCTGATCGACGGCAGTGAGGTGTTTACCGAAAACACCACCGTGTTGGCGGTACGTCGTGGCAGGCTGCTCCCCGGGTATGCCACGCGCTTTGTGCAACTCTGTGTCCGTGGCCTGACCGAAGAGGCCCTGCAGCAGGCAGTGCAGTCTCGCGATGTGAGCCCTGAAGGTCCTCGCGTCGCGTAGCGTCCGCGCCTTTTATTTGGAAGGAAGTCCGTATGGCAGATTCCCTGGGTGGCCCCTCCTCGACAAATGCGGCTGTGTCGTCAGAGTCTCTCTATGGGGCGGCAACCGACCGTAAGCCCTTTTCTATCCTCAGTCTCCGGTCGGCCCGGGAGCAGGGCCGTCGGATTGCGATGGTGACCTGTTATGACGCCTCCTTTGCCCATGTCCTCAGTGAGGCGGGGGTGGACATGATTCTCATTGGAGACTCCCTTGGCATGGTGGTACAGGGGCATGAGTCCACCTTGCCGGTGACGGTTGCCGATATCGCCTATCACACAGCCTGTGTCGCACGAGCCCGACCGCGTTCGATGGTCGTGGCCGATATGCCCTACGCGAGCTACCACGAGAGTCCCGAGCAGGCTTATCGCAATGCAGCGGTACTTATGCAGTCAGGCGCCCAGATGGTCAAGATCGAAGGTGGTCTCTGGGTTGCCCCGACCGTGCATTTTCTGGTTCAACGTGGCATTCCGGTCTGTGCCCATCTTGGCCTCACCCCACAGTCGGTACACGCCCTGGGAGGCTATCGGGTGCAGGGCCGCGGGGCCGCGGGCGCCCAGATGATCGATGAGGCCCGGGCATTAGAGTCCGCAGGGGCTTCGGTCGTGCTCGTCGAATTGATCCCCTCTCCTCTTGGCCAGAGCCTGACTGCCGCCCTGTCGGTACCCACCATTGGCATTGGCGCAGGCCCAGGCACCACAGGGCAGGTGCTTGTCTTGCATGACTTACTTGATGTCACACCCGGTCGGAAGGCGCGGTTTGTGAAGAATTACATGGCCCTTGGGGGCTCTGTGCAGCGGGCCGTGTCTTTGTTTGTAGAAGAAGTGAGGTCGGGTGCCTACCCCGGCCCGGAACACGGGTTTGCCGATTAGGCCCGTAGAAATCGATAGTGGCCGTCTTCGAACGACCGATGCACGATCTTGCGATGCCAGAGATGGTTCATGTGCGCAATCGTCTCCCCCATAGCGAAGGTGAACTGGTGAAAGTCCAACGCTCTGGGGAAAAGCAGCGGTAGAACCTCGGCACAACTTCGTGGCTCTGCGCAGTGGGAGAGAATTTTTTCCAGCCGTTCTTCATGATGGTCGTGCAGTTGTTGCAGTCGCGTGTGCAGACCGCCTGCATAGCCGTGGGTACGCACGCGATGGGTGGCCACCCGGGAGTCGCCCGCTACTGCCACCGACGATGTCGCCGAGGGGGACGCGCGCATCCCGGTTCCGCCAAACGGCTTGCCATGTGAGGGCAGCACCAGCACTTCATCGGCAAGCGGTTCGAAGTAGGTCAACGACTGCAGATACATGCCCAGGGGGTCGGCATCGGGCTCATGGGCCCAGACAGACATGTTCGTTGAGATGCGGGGTAGCACCATATCGCCCGAGATCAGCACCCGCAGGGCCTCGCAGTAGAGTGCCGCATGCTCCGGAGAGTGACCATAGCCCGGAATGACTCTCCAAGACTGCCCCCCCATGAGAAATGTCTGGTGGGGCAGCAGCCGCTGGTAGCGCGAGGGGACACGCGGCACGAGTGACGGAAAATGGCTTTTGCGTTTCTTGGCCTTGTCGTAGTCTTCCTCTGCCGTCATACCATGGCGTCGAAAGTGCTCGGCCATGGTGGCAATTTCTCCATCGGGTGCCGCCTCTGATTCCTGGGCCATGGCCTTGGAGGAAAAGATCCGACCCGTCGTAAACTCCCCGAGGGTCATCCAGAGCGGGGCCTGCCAGGCGCCGGCCGATTGGCCTTCTTGGGGCAGGCCCTCGCAGAGCCAGTAGGCGAGTCCGAGATGGTCCGGGTGCATGTGGGTGCAGACGACCCGTACGATGGGCCGTCCACCGAATTTCTTCTTGATCAACCCCTGCCAATGGGTGCGTGTCTCTGGCGTAGAGACTCCCGTATCGACGACGGTAAATCCGGCCTGTCCCTCAAAGACATCTTCGATCAACCAGAGATTGATATGGTCGAGTGCGAACGGTAGGGGCATACGAATCCACCAGATGCCCGGTGCGACGGTCTGCCACTCCTCAGGGCCAGGGATATCGAGCGCGGCGTAATGAATCTGGGATTCTGCGTGGTTCATAAAATAGGTGCTTTTGATATACAGAGTTTATGATTCTAGAGGACGAGCCAGAGAAACAGAGGGAGGGGCTTCATGAAAGTAATGGTGACCGTAAAGCGGGTGGTGGACTACAACGTGAAGGTCCGGGTGAAACCCGATGGCTCCGATGTGGATATCGCCAACGTCAAAATGAGTATGAACCCGTTTGACGAAATTGCTGTTGAAGAGGCAGTTCGTCTGAAAGAAAAAGGGCTGGCCTCCGAAATTGTGGTGGTGACCTGTGGTACGGCGGCCAGCCAAGATGTGCTTCGCACCGCATTTGCGATGGGTGCCGACCGCGGCGTGTTGGTGGAGTCTGCCCAGGCCCTGCAGCCGCTTGCGGTCGCGAAGGTGCTCAAAGCCCTCTTTCAGAAGGAGCAGCCCGGGCTCATCATTATGGGCAAGCAGGCCATTGACGACGACAGTAATCAGACCGGTCAGATGTTTGCGGCGCTTGCGGGGCTGCCACAGGCCACATTTGCCTCCAAGCTTGACATCCAGGGCAGCCTGGCCCAGGTGACGCGTGAGGTGGATGGAGGCTTGCAGACCATATCGGTACAGCTGCCAGCCGTGGTCACCACCGATCTGCGGCTGAACGAACCGCGGTATGTCACCCTGCCGAACATCATGAAGGCCAAGA
>CAZKWK010000002.1:48885-63284 GCA_964556335.1 uncultured Bordetella sp.
AAGAAGAAGGAAATCGAGACGATTGCGGCGGAGAGCCTCGGCCTCGATCTTGCACCGCGCCTGCGCCTTGTGAAAGTCGCCGATCCGCCGGGGCGTTCTGCGGGTATCAAGGTCGACTCCGTCGACTCGCTCATTGCAAAGCTGAAGAATGAAGCCAAGGTGATCTAAATGCAGGCACTTGTTATTGCAGAACATGATAATCAGTCGCTCAACGCGGCTACTCGTACCGCGGTCGCAGCGGCCCAGGCCCTACTGGCGGCCGGTGGTGGCGGTCAGGTTCATCTGCTGGTCGCTGGAGACGGCTGCGGCGCCGTGGCGCAGGCCGCCTCAAGGCTTGCAGGCGTCACGGAGGTGATTCAGGCGGAGGGCCCATCTTTGAAAGAGGGCCTTGCGGAGGATCTGGTTGACCAGATTCTTGCCGAGGTACGCACCCAGGGTTATCAGGCCATTGTCTTTCCTGCCACCACCAGCGGAAAGAACCTCGCGCCACGGCTAGCCGCTTTGCTCGATGTCGCGGCGATTTCAGACGTGACCCGGGTGGTCGATGCCAAGACCTTCGAACGGCCCATCTATGCGGGCAACGTGATTGCTACGGTGGAGTCTTCCGATTCCATACTGGTACTGACTGCGAGAACGACTGCATTTGCGCCCGTCACTGATGGCAGCGGCGCTGCACCGATCAGGGCGGTAGCCAGCCTACCGGCGTCTTCACGGTCTGCCTTTGTCGGCCAGTCGCTTTCCAAATCCGACCGCCCCGAACTGGCCTCTGCCAAAGTGGTGGTCTCGGGAGGGCGGGCCCTGGGCTCGGCCGAAAAATATCGTGAACTTCTCGAGCCCTTGGCTGATCGCCTGGGTGCAGCCTTAGGGGCCTCTCGTGCAGCGGTTGATGCGGGCTATGCCCCGAACGACTTTCAGGTGGGACAGACGGGCAAAGTGGTTGCGCCTCAACTCTACATTGCCATTGGGATGTCTGGTGCGATTCAGCATCTGGCTGGAATGAAAGACTCCAAGGTGATTGTGGCGATCAACAAAGACCCCGATGCGCCGATTTTCCAGGTTGCAGACTATGGCCTGGTTGCAGACCTCTTTGAGGCGGTTCCGGAGTTGACCGCCAAACTCTAAAACAGAAGGCGCGTTGCGCCAGCGAAGGAGTACGCCATGCCCGTTGAATACCAGGCCCCGACCCGGGACATGCAGTTTGTCATTGAAGAATTGGCGCCTTTCCAGCGGGTCGCACAGCTACCTGGCTGTGAGGAGTTCTCCGTCGATTTGGTGCAGGCGGTCTTGGAAGAGGCGGGCAAATTTGCCCAGGGTGTCTTGTCGCCGATGAACTGGCCGAGCGACCGGCAGGGCGCCCGACTTCTGGAGGGGCATCGTGTGCAGACTTCGCCGGGCTACAGCGACGCCTATCTACAGTTTGTGGGCGCGGGATGGCATGGTCTCTCGGGCAGCACAACGTACGGCGGGCAGGGATTGCCGGAGTTGTTGGCCACGGCGATTAGTGAAATGTGGCAGTCGGCCTGTATGTCCTTTGCACTCTGCCCGATGCTGACCGCGGGCGCGATTCATGCCATAGAAAGCCACGGCTCTGAGGAACAAAAGCTTCGCTACCTGGAGAAGATGGTTTCGGGCCAGTGGAGTGGCACGATGAACCTGACCGAACCGCAGGCGGGGTCAGATCTTGCTGCGGTAACCACCAAGGCTGTGCCAGTATCAGGCCCCCATGGCGATCACTACCGGATCAGTGGCACCAAGATTTACATCACCTACGGAGAGCACGACCTCGCGGAGAACATTATCCATTTGGTCCTTGCCCGTCTCCCCGATGCGCCAGCAGGGGTCAAGGGTATTTCGCTCTTCATTGTTCCCAAGTATCTTGTGCAGAGCGATGGATCGTTGGGGGATCGCAACGACGTCCGTTGCATCTCGCTCGAACACAAACTCGGTATCCATGGCAGCCCCACCTGCGTGATGAGCTATGGGGAGAAGGAAGGGGCCATCGGCTATCTGGTGGGAGAGGCCAATCGCGGGCTGGAATACATGTTCACGATGATGAACCACGCGCGACTGCAGGTGGGCGTGCAGGGAATCTCCATTTCCGACCGGGCCTACCAGCAGGCGCTCTGGTACGCCCATGACCGCGTGCAGGGCAAGGTGCACGGGTTTGGCGAAGAGACCCGCCCGATTGCTGACCATCCAGATGTGCGTCGTATGCTTGCCAGCATGAAGGCGCGGACCGAAGCCATGCGGGCCCTAGGCTATGAGGCTGCTGCCTACCTCGACCTGGCCGCACGCACCCAAGACCCCGCCCAGGCCAAGCTCGCCCAGGCCCGGGTGGATTTCCTCATTCCAGTGGTGAAGGCCTGGTGTACCGAGCAGTCTATTGACATCAGTTCTCTGGGCGTACAGGTACATGGGGGGATGGGCTACATCGAAGAGACAGGTGCCGCCCAACATTTTCGTGATGCACGGATCACCACTATTTATGAGGGAACCACCGCGATTCAGGCAAACGACTTTCTGGGTCGTAAACTTCTCAAGGACAAAGGGGCTGAACTCACGCGCCTGGTGCAGGAGATCGAGCGGACCGCCCAGTTTTTGCGATCTGCTGATCACCCGGGCTGTAAGCGCTTTGGTGAGATTCTGGGGCGTGCTGCGAAGGTATGGGCTGAGGCCTCTCAGGCGGCGATTGCGGCGTATGCCAGTAGTCCCGCGGCAAGCTTTTTTGGTTCGGTGCCTTTACTGATGCTCTCGGGCTATGTACTGGGTGGGCAGATGATGGGGCGTGCTGCGCTGATTGCGCTTCCTAAGCAGCAGCAAGAGCCTTTTTATGCGCAGAAGTTGGCGTCAGCCTGTTTTTATGCAAGCCATGTACTCGCCCCTGCCTTGGGGATGGCGGAGGCCGTGCATGCCTCGGCCACTGGCCTGGATGAGGCCCAGCGATTTACTCAGATGCACTAGAACTAGGCACACGTTACTGCGGCCTTTCTAGAGGTCGAAGGACACCCCTTGGGCCAGGGGTAGGTCCTTGCCGTAGTTGATGGTGTTGGTCGTTCTACGCATGTAATTCTTCCAGGCATCCGAACCCGATTCGCGACCGCCGCCGGTCTTTTTTTCTCCGCCAAAGGCCCCACCGATCTCAGCGCCTGAGGTGCCCAGATTGATGTTGGCAATTCCGCAGTCAGATCCGATCACAGACAGAAAGTGCTCGGCCTCCTGCAGGTCGCGTGTAAAGAGCGCGGAGGAGAGTCCTTGTTCTACGCTGTTATTCATCGCAATCGCAGAGGCGAAGTCATCGTAGGCAATCACATACAAAATGGGCGCAAAGGTCTCTTCGCAGACGACTGCGGTCTGGCTGGGCATGAGGGCCAGTGCGGGTTCCGCATACCATGCGTCGGGGTATCGCTCTGCCAAGACACGTGATCCGCCATAGACAATGCCTCCTTCGGTCTTGGCCTGGGCCAGGCTGTGCTGCATGGCGTTGAAGGCTGCCTCATCGATTAATGGCCCTACGAGGGTGCCAGGGTCGAGTGGGTCTCCAATCCTTAGGCTCTTTCGTGCCTGTTCGATAGAGCGCACAAAGGCGTCGTGGACAGACCGATGCACGATGAGTCGCCGGGTGGTGGTGCAGCGCTGCCCGGCGGTTCCCCACGCGCCAAAGACCACCCCTCGCAAGGCCAGACTGAGGTCTGCCGTGGGGGCGACGATCACCGCATTGTTACCGCCGAGTTCTAGGAGGCTACGACCCAATCGGGCGGCGACTCGGGGCGCGAGATCTTGCCCCATGCGGCAACTTCCGGTGGCAGAGACCAGTCGCACACGCCGGTCTTCGGCGAGGCAACGCCCGATGTCCGCGCGGCCAATTACGACGGAGAGCAATCCGGGCAGGGTGCGGGCCTGTGGATGTCGGGCGCATGCCTGACGAAAGAGTGCCTCGGTCGCAAGGGCTGTGAGGGGCGTCTTCTCTGAGGGCTTCCAGACAATCGTATTCCCGCAGACCAGGGCAAGCGCAGCATTCCATGCCCAGACAGCGACCGGGAAGTTAAAGGCGGTGATCACACCGACCACGCCAAGCGGTAGCCACTGTTCCATCATGCGGTGTTCTGGGCGTTCGGAGGCGATCGTGAGTCCATAGAGTTGGCGCGATAACCCGACTGCAAAATCACAGATATCAATCATCTCCTGTACTTCGCCGCGGGCCTCACTAGGGATCTTTCCCGCCTCGAGGCTTACAAGCTGGGCAAGATCGTCTTTGTGGGTACGGAGCGTCTCGCCAAGCAGTCGAATGAGTTCTCCCCTCTGTGGGGCGGGAATCCGTGCCCAGTCGGTAAAGGCCTCTGCAGCGTGACCCACTCGTAGGTCGAGATCCTCTCTCTGGTGTAGACGAATATGTGCAAGGACGCGGCCATCAATCGGGCTGCGTACCGCGAGTAAAGGGTCTTCCTTGTTGTCGGTGGCGACCGGAGGCAGTGACACACCGAGCCGGTGGCATAAGGCAGAGAAGTCTTTCATAGGCGTAGGTATCTGTTTATCCAAGGAGCATTTTTAGGGCGAACCCGATAAAGCATAGGCTCACAACCACGATACCGCTGGAGGACCATCGCGGATGTGTCTCAAAGACAGACTGCAGACGCAGTCCCGCAAAAATCAGCAGGGTGAGATAGGTAAGGCTGACGATCTGCACCACCACACCGAGCGTCAGATAGGCCAGCGCCGGTGTGGCCGCATCCGCGCGGACAAACTGGGTGAAGAAGGCGAGAAAAAACAAGATGGCTTTGGGGTTGGTCAGTGACAGACCCAAAGCCTTAAGATAGGGCAGTCGCAGGCCCGTGATGTCCGCCCGAGGATGTTCCCCTTGCAGATTCGGGGGGGGCGGGGGGCCAGGTTCTCGCGTGACGGCCGCGGGCGTGTCGCGCGGTGCGCGCTGATGCGGCCAGCGCCGCCCCCCCTCCTTCAGAAGTTGCAGGCCGATCCATGCCAGGTACAGGGCACCGATTGCCTTAAATATTTCAAAGCCGCGGGGAAAGAGGCTCATAAGGGAGGCCGCACCCGAGGCGGTGGCAATCATTAAAAGGGTATCGCCTGAGAATATTCCGAAGGCGGCGGCCCATCCGCTGCGGTGGCCCAGTTGGGCTGAGGCCGTGAGCACGTAGAGGGAATTTGGTCCTGGCAGGAGCACAATAAAGATCGTGCCGAGGAGAAACTCAAAGAAGTTTTGTATGCCAAGTTCGTACATGGCCTAGGATGCTAGCGGATCTCGTGCCCTATCGCTGAGGCATCTCGGCAACGGCCACGCACTGCGCCGGAGGCGCGATGACGACCCGAGATTAACGTCTTGCAGTCGACGAAATTTCTGCCGCCCCCGGAGGTGCGAGGCGCGCGAGTGTGAGCCCCTCGGTCACGATATCGCCCTCTTGACAGAGTAACTCTTCAACGATGCCATCACGCGGGGCAGAGACGAGGAACTCCATTTTCATGGCAGAAATCACCAGAAGTGCCTCTCCTTTTTGAACGGTAGCGCCTGCCACGACGTGAACACGCATGACTTGCCCAGGCATAGGCGCAGTCAGGGCGGTTTCTGCATCGTCGTTGAGTTGGCCTGATGCGTAGGGGTCATCCCAGTACAGGAGGGCATCATGGTCTTCATTCCAGAGATGCAGGCGAATAGACGGCTGCATCTCCCAGTCGGCCCAGCCACGTAGAACCCGCCCTCGCCATGCGACCGCCAGTTGACGCGGCGATTCTGTGGGAAGGAGATCGATAGGCTCCAGTGCATCGCCCAGTGCGGCTGCCAGTGGTGCAAACTGCACGGTGACCGACCAGTGCTCGTCGTCACGCGAGAGCTGTAAGGTGCGATGGGCTGGGGCCGTCAGGCGAAATGCGGTGGGCTGCCGCCAGGGATCTGCGCTCTTGTGGTGGGTATCGGGGTCCGTTCGGATACCCCGCCCTGCGGCGGCCCATGGCCCTGATTGCAGGGCTGCAGCCACTGCCAGCACACGGTGGTCGTCTGAAAGAGGCCGCGGCGCGGTGAGTGTGGTCTGATGTGTTGCAATGACCGCGGTAGAGAGCTGGGCCGTCTGAAAGGCCGGCAGCGCCAGCAGCCGTGAGAGAAACCGCAGATTGGTCGCAGGACCGGCGAGCTGGGTCTGGGCGAGGGCCTGTTGGGCTCGCGCAATGGCAGCTGGCCGATCCTCACCCCAGCAGATCAGCTTGGCGATCATCGAGTCGTAATAGGGGCTGACGGTATCGCCTTCTCGAAGCCCGCTGTCTATACGGATCTGGCCGGGGACCTCCGGTGCCATGGCATAGCGTGTCATGTGTCCGGTGGAGGGCATAAAGTCGCGGGAGGGATCTTCGGCACAGAGCCGCAGTTCAATGGCGTGGCCATGACACCGAATCTGCTCCTGCGAGCAGGGTAGTGGCTCGCCGCGTGCAACACGAATCTGCCACTCCACCAGATCAAGGCCTGTGATCATCTCGGTGACGGGATGCTCCACCTGCAGGCGGGTATTCATTTCCATGAAATAGCAGGCCCCTGCACGGCCATCGGGAAGGGCCTCGGCAATAAACTCTACGGTACCTGCGCCGGTATACCCGATCGCCTGGGCGGCGCGCACGGCAATCGCCCCGAGTGAGGCCCGCTGCTCGGTAGTGAAGAGTGGGGCTGGCGCTTCTTCGATGACCTTCTGGTGTCGCCGCTGCATGGAGCAGTCACGTTCAAAAAGATGGACCACCTGGCCATGTGTGTCACCGAAGACTTGTACTTCGATATGACGCGCAGAAGACAGGTATCGCTCCAGCAAAACATGGTCATTCCCAAAGCTCGCCAGTGACTCTCGTTTGCAGGAGGACAGCGCTGCGGCGAACTCCTCGGCTGCCCGCACGATGCGAATACCCCTACCACCGCCTCCTGCCGACGCCTTAATAAGCAGAGGAAAGCCAATCTGCAGCGCTTGTGTAAGAAGACCCTCGACTGACTGGTCTTCTCCGTTGTACCCGGGAACCAGAGGCACACCCGCCTTGTGCATGATCTCCTTCGCAGCCGACTTAGAGCCCATGGCTTCAATCGCCTGGGCGCTTGGCCCGATAAATACGATGCCTGCCGATTCGCAGGCCTGCGCAAATGCCGGGTTCTCAGACAGGAATCCGTAGCCAGGGTGGATCGCCTGGGCCCCGGTGGAGGTTGCTGCAGCGATGAGAACGGGAATGTTGAGATAACTGGCCTTGGGCTCTGAGGCCCCAATGGCAATCGCCTCATCGGCCAGTTGTACATGCTGGGCATGACGGTCTGCCTCTGAATAGACAGCCACACTGCGGATTCCCATTCTGCGGCAGGTGGCAATCACCCGACAGGCAATCTCCCCGCGATTGGCGATCAGAATCTTGGTGAGGGGACGGATCGTCGGGATCGTCATGGCGCCGCCTTACATTCGGAAGAGGCCAAAACGGGTGTCGGCAATGGGAGCATGCAGGCTTGCCGCAATGCCCAGTGCCAAGACTTGGCGGGTATCGACGGGATCGATAATGCCATCGTCCCAGAGCCGGGCCGAGGCATAGTATGGGTGCCCCTCACGCTCATATTTGTCTCGAATCGGGGCCTTAAAGGCTGCCTCGTCTTCCGCAGACCAGGACTGCCCCTGCAACTGCAGGTTATCGCGCCGCAGGGTGGCCAAGACGCTGGCCGCCTGTTCGCCGCCCATCACGGAGATTCGGGCATTGGGCCACATCCATAACAACCGGGGGCTAAAGGCACGGCCACACATGCCGTAGTTCCCTGCGCCAAACGAGCCCCCAATAATGACGGTGAACTTTGGGACAGCCGCAGTGGCTACAGCGGTAACAAGCTTCGCGCCATTCTTGGCAATCCCCTCGTTTTCATACTTCCGTCCGACCATAAACCCTGTGATGTTTTGCAAGAACACCAGGGGGATCTTGCGCTGGCAGCAGAGCTCAATAAAGTGCGCCCCCTTCTGGGCACTCTCCGAAAACAGAATGCCGTTGTTGGCCACAATGCCGATGGGCATCCCATGGAGATAGGCAAACCCCGTAACCAGCGTGGTGCCGTACCGCGCCTTAAATTCCTCAAAGTCGGAGTCGTCGACAAGACGCGCAATGATCTCGCGCACATCAAAAGGCTGGCGCGCATCGGTCGGGATGATGCCGTAGAGCTCCTGTGGATCGTACCGCGGGGGGCGTGGGGGCAGGGCATGGGAGAAGTCAGGCTTGCAACGGTTGAACTTCGCCACAATGTCGCGGGCGATGCGAAGGCTATGCCCATCATTGGTGGCATAGTGGTCTGCAACGCCTGAGAGTCGCGTGTGGACGTCGGCACCCCCGAGGTCTTCGGCCGTAACCACCTCACCGGTCGCTGCTTTCACCAGCGGCGGCCCCCCAAGAAAAATGGTGCCCTGGTCTTTCACAATAATCGACTCATCACTCATGGCCGGAACATAGGCACCGCCCGCGGTGCATGAGCCCATCACGACCGCGATCTGCGGAATCGATTTGGCCGACATAGTGGCCTGATTAAAAAAGATACGACCAAAATGGTCGCGGTCAGGAAAGACCTCGTCTTGGTTGGGAAGATTGGCCCCCCCCGAGTCGACGAGGTAGATACAAGGCAGATTGTTCTGCTCGGCGATCTCTTGTGCCCGCAGATGCTTCTTCACAGTGAGGGGATAGTAGGTCCCCCCTTTTACGGTGGCATCGTTACAGACAATGACGCAGAGTTCGCCACTGATGCGCCCCATACCGGTAATGATTCCGGCCCCGGGTGCAGCATCTGTGCCGTCTTTTTCAAGATAGACGCCGTGGGCGGCCAACGGGGAAAATTCAAGAAAGGGACTGCCCGGATCTAAAAGCAGTTCGATACGATCGCGCGGGAGCAGCTTTCCCCGGGCGAGATGCTTTTTCCGTGGCCCGTCACCACCACCCAACGCTGCGGCTGCCAACTTTTTTTTCAGATCGTCGACCAGCGCCTGCATGGCGCGTGCGTTTGCCTGAAACGCCTCGCTGCGGGGGTTGGTCTGGCTCGCCAGATACGGCATATACGGCCTACTGCGTTTCGGCAAAGAGTTCGCGACCGATGAGCATGCGTCGTATCTCACTCGTACCCGCGCCAATCTCATAGAGCTTGGCATCACGCCAAAGGCGGCCCGTGGGGTACTCATTGACATAGCCGTTGCCCCCGAGTACCTGGATGGCTTCGCCGGCCATCCAGGTGGCCTTCTCTGCGCAATAGAGAATGACACCCGCAGCATCCTTGCGGACAGCCCGGTGATGCCCGTGCTCAGCATCAAGTCGGTCGAGGCGTTGGCCGACGGCATAACAGTAGGCGCGGCAGGCCGATAGCGTGGTGTACATATCGGCGATCTTGCCTTGCATGAGTTGGAACTGCCCGATGGGCTGCCCAAACTGTTTGCGGTCGTGGATGTAAGGAACCACCACATCCATACACGCCGCCATAATGCCCAAGGGGCCTGCGGCCAGCACCGCCCGCTCATAGTCGAGCCCACTCATGAGCACTTTGACGCCTCCGTTGTAGGCGCCCAGAATATTTTCCTTCGGCACGAGAACGTCTTGGAACACGAGTTCGCCGGTGTGTGAACCGCGCATTCCCAGCTTGTCGAGTTTCTGGGCGACCGAGAATCCCTTCATGCCCTTTTCCACCAAAAAGGCGGTGATTCCCATAGCATGCTTCTCAGGCTCGGTCTTGGCATAAACCACGAGCACATCGGCATCGGGTCCGTTGGTGATCCACATCTTCGTGCCATTCAAACGATAGTGGCTGCCCTCTTCGACGGCACGCAGGGCCATACTGACGACATCGGAGCCTGCCTGAGGTTCGCTCATGGCCAAGGCGCCGACAGCCTCTCCTGAAATAAGTGCGGGGAGATACTTCGCCCGCTGTGCGGCCGTGCCATTACGCATGATCTGGTTCACGCAGAGATTGGAGTGGGCACCATACGAGAGCCCGACGGAGGCAGAGGCGCGTGAGATTTCTTCCATGACGATCATGTGGGCCAGATAGCCCATATCGGCCCCGCCATAGTCCGCAGAGGCGGTGACGCCGAGCAGGCCGAGGCTCCCCATCTTCTTCCAGAGGTCCATGGGGAACTGATCGGTTCTGTCGATCTCGGCCGCGCGGGGCGCAATTTCTTTCTGGGCAAAGTCGGCAACCGCTTCGCGCAGGGCGTTGATCTCCTCGGGAAGTCCAAAGTCGAAATCCTGAAGCTGGGCCACAGTGGTGCCTTTCTGCGATGGTTTTCTTAACGTTAACGTTAACGTTAACCTTGCGGATCGTCAAGCAATCAGGTCAGAATAGTCCGAGGCCACTCGGTCTTGCCTAGTCGTTGGTTGTCTTCAGAAAGAGGCCGAGAAGAACAAAAGTAGAGAAGAAGCGCCAAGAAGAACGCGGAGGAGATCTGCCATGACCAACGAACCCATTCACCATCCCGACGCAGAGCTTGTGCTGCGGGTGGTTCCCATGCCTGCCGATGCCAACGCCAACGGCGATATTTTTGGTGGCTGGGTGATGGCGCAGGTCGATATCGCAGGCAGCGTTCCCGCGGTGCGTCTTGCGAAGGGGCGTGTCGCCACCGTGGCGGTCAATAGCTTTCACTTTAAGCAGCCGGTTTCGGTCGGTGACCTACTGTCATTCTGGGCACGGGTGGTGAAAGTGGGCGTGAGTTCGGTCACGGTGCATGTCGAGGTATCGGCCGAGCGCCACCCTGAAGATCCTATTTTGGTAAAGGTCACCGATGCCATCCTCACCTATGTGGCCATCGACCGCTCCGGGCAGAAGCGTCCCCTCCCTATCCCGCTGCAATAGCGGGCAGTCTGGCCACCACTGCAATCACCAACCAATCGAGAAGGAGAACCGATGGCTGTTCATATCAACCCCGGGCAGGTCTCTGTGACTATTCCTGACCCCAAGAGCGTCGATCTTGCGATTCAGTCGCGGTTCTCGGCCCGCGCTTTTCTCTCAAAGCCAGTAGAGCGTAGCCTGATTGAAGAGATTCTTTCGGTCTCCGCGCGCGCGCCGTCAGGCGTGAACACCCAGCCATGGAAGGTCTACGTGTTGCAGGGCGCCGCACTACAGAGACTAATAGATCAAGTTTGTGCGGCGCACGATCTCGTCTATCGAGAGCCTGAGCGAGCCAAAGACTTTCCGCGGGACTATGACTATTACCCCTTGCAGTGGCCACCCCGCTATCTTGAGCGCCGACGGGAAAACGGCTGGGGACTCTACGGCCTTTTGGGAATCGGTAAGGGCGACAAAGACAAGATGCACGCCCAGCACCAGAAGAACTATCGCTTTTTTGGCGCACCGGTCGGGCTCATGTTTACCGTAGACCGGGCCTTGGCCGCGGGTTCTTTGGTGGACTACGGCATGTTTCTGCAGTGCATCATGATTGCCGCGCGGGCCCGGGGGCTGCACACCTGCCCTCAGGCGGCCTGGAACGATTTCGCGCCGCTGGTGCGTGAATCAATCGGCGCTGGCGAGAACGAGTCGGTGGTCTGCGGCATGGCGCTCGGATACCTTGACCCGAACGATCCAGTGAATCATTTTGATGCGGGTCGCGTGGCCGCGGGGGAGTTTACCCAGTGGTTGTCTGCCTAAGGCAGGGTCATCACTAGGCTGTCAGTCCGTAGGGCATGTGGTACTTTCTTTGAATGTCTTTAGCCATGACGACTATCGCCGAATGACCGACCACTCGATTCAGGGGGCACTACCTGTCGTAGCCGCCGCTTTTTCTCCTCTTCGGTTCGTCACGGCAGCCTCTCTCTTCGATGGCCACGACGCCTCGATCAGTATTGTTCGGCGCATCCTACAAGACCAGGGTTGCGAGGTGATTCACCTGGGGCACAACCGGTCTGTTGCAGAAATTGTGGATGCCGCCATTCAAGAAGACGCGCACGGTATTGCGGTCTCGAGTTACCAGGGCGGGCACGTAGAGTTCTTTAAGTTTATGGTCGATCTGCTGCGGTCTCGCGGCGCGGGCCATGTGCGGGTCTTTGGCGGGGGCGGGGGCGTAATCGTTCCGGCCGAACGAGAAGATTTAATGGCCTATGGTGTCGAGTGCATCTACAGCCCTGAAGATGGTCAGCGTCTTGGGCTGGCAGGCATGATCACCGACATGATGGACCGGGCTCGTCGGGCGGCCCGATCGCCTCGCTCAGCCGCATCCTTGATAGAGACACTGACGGCTGCAGGGCGCTATGAGGCCTCGGTGGCGCCTGCCTTGTCCGAGCTCATCAGTCAGGCCGAGAACGCCCTCCTGTCTGCCTCAGAGCGGGCCGTGTTATCTCAGCGTGCGGCGCAGCGCACCATGCCGGTCCTTGGTGTCACGGGCACGGGGGGTGCTGGCAAGTCTTCGCTGACCGACGAATTGGTACTGCGTTTTCGTATCGACAGTGGGGACAACCTGCGCGTGGCAGTCATCTCGATCGACCCGTCACGAAGAAAGTCGATGGGCGCCCTCCTCGGCGATCGGATTCGTATGAATGCGATCAACACCGAGACCATATTTATGCGCTCAATGGCGACCCGTGATGCAGGCAGCGAGATCTCCAAGGCGTTGCCGCTCGCCTTGGATTGTTGCCGTCTGGCCGGATTCGACCTTGCGATTGTGGAGACCTCGGGCATTGGCCAAGGCGATGCTGCCGTCGTGCCATTCGTGGACAAGACTCTTTATGTGATGACGCCGGAGTTTGGTGCCGCTAGTCAGTTAGAGAAGATCGACATGCTCGATTTTGCTGACTTCGTGGCGATTAATAAATTCGATCGAAGAGGTGGTCAAGACGCGCTGCGCGATGTCTCCAAGCAGTTCCAGCGCAATAAGCAGCTCTGGTCTGAGTCGCTCGACACCTTGCCGGTATTTGGCACCCAGGCCTCTCGATTTAATGACGATGGGGTCTTGGCTTTGTACCATCGGGTACGTGAGGCACTTGCCCCTCTCGGCCTGCAGGCGGCCTCCGGGGTCTTGTCTCGGCCCGGTGGCCGCGCCTCTACTGCGCGCGATGCCATCATTCCCGCAGCGCGGGCGCGCTACCTGTCTGAAATCGCAGAGGTGGTGCGCCGATTGCATCGCGATGCTGAGGCCCAGGCGGTGCTCGCCCGGGAGATTCAGGCGCTGACCTCTGCCGCATCGATCGCGCAGGCGGCAGGCCAGCCAGTAGATTTCTCCTCTCTTATTGCGGCCCGACGTGCGGCCCAAGATCCTCGGGCAGTCCAACTCATCGACGCCTGGCCCGACACGGCACAGGCCTATCGTCAAGAGGCCTTCACCATTCAGATCCGTGATCGCGCCCAGGTCCATCCGCTCTACATCGATACGCTGTCGGGCACCCACATGCCGCGTATTGGGCTGCCCCGTTTTCACGACCATGGCGACCTACTGAAATGGCGCATGCGAGAAAACCTGCCGGGCGAATTTCCGTTTACCGGGGGTGTTTTTCCCTTTAAGCGCCATGACGAAGACCCGACCCGCATGTTTGCTGGCGAAGGGGATCCCTTCCGAACGAATCGTCGGTTTAAGCTCCTGTCGGATGGCATGCCCGCCAAGCGGTTGTCGACCGCCTTTGACTCGGTCACTCTCTATGGCCAAGACCCGGGGCTGCGCCCCGATATCTACGGCAAGGTTGGAAACTCCGGGGTATCCATTGCAACCCTCGATGACATGAAGGTGCTCTATTCGGGTTTTGATCTCTGTGATCCGGCCACCTCGGTGAGCATGACGATCAATGGCCCAGCGCCCACCATTTTGGCCATGTTCTTTAACGCGGCCATCGATCAGAAGGAAGAGGCATTGGCGCAGCAAAAAGGCCGGTCACTCACCGCCTCTGAGAAGGAAGAGGCGCGCGCCTGGGTGTTACAAAACATCCGGGGAACGGTACAGGCCGATATTCTCAAAGAAGACCAGGGGCAGAACACCTGCATCTTCTCGACCGAATTCAGTCTGAAGGTCATGGGCGATATTCAGGCCTACTTTGTGGACAACAGGGTCCGCAATTTCTATTCGGTATCGATTTCGGGCTACCACATTGCCGAGGCCGGGGCCAACCCCATCTCGCAACTGGCCTTCACCCTCGCTAACGCCTTTACCTACGTGGAGAGTTATCTGGCGCGCGGCATGAAGATCGATGATTTTGCGCCCAATCTCTCTTTCTTTTTCAGTAACGGAATGGACCCAGAGTATGCAGTGCTTGGCCGGGTCGCCCGGCGTATCTGGGCGGTAGCCATGCGTGATCGCTATGGCGCCAATACCCGAAGCCAAAAATTGAAGTATCACATTCAGACCTCGGGCCGCAGCCTGCATGCGCAAGAGATTGATTTCAACGATATTCGCACCACGTTGCAGGCGCTGATCGCCATCTACGACAACTGCAACTCGCTG
>CAZKWK010000003.1:0-7568 GCA_964556335.1 uncultured Bordetella sp.
AGGTTTTAGCCTACTGAACAAGAATCGTACCGGTGATCAGCGCCGCGCCCTTTGGATCCCGTTTCTCGAAGTTGCTGAAAGATCCGGAGCCTCGGTTTTTGTAATGGAAAATGTAGCCGAGCTCTATCGTTCTCCAGAGCTGTCGGAGATCCTTGCCCAGGCCAGAGAATTTGGATTTGAAACACAGGCTGCAATCTTGAATACAGCAGATTTCGGTGTCCCTCAGACTAGAAAACGCACAATTATTTTTGGTTGGCGTCGCCTAAATTGGCAACCGGTTTTTCCGCCCTTACCATCCCATGCCGCCCCGAACGTTAAGAGTAACCTTCCGAAATGGCGTACCGTCCGCGAAAGCATTGCAGACTTGCCGGAGCCAGTAGGATTTGAAATCGGTGCCGAAGCGCCACTCGACCTTCATTTTAGACGAACCCCAACCTCGAAGAGCATGGAACGGTATATGGCTGTTCCGGAAGGCGGTAACCGCTTCGATCTCCAGCGAAATGCGCCTCATATAACGCCAGACTGTTGGATACGGAAAAGCTCAGGGGGTACTGATCTGTTCGGGCGGCTTTGGTGGGACCGTCCGTCTGTTACTATTCGAACAGAGTTCTATAAGCCAGAAAAAGGGCGTTACCTTCACCCGGATCAACATAGACCAATAACCCACAGAGAGGCTGCCCGCCTGATGGGTTTTCCTGATGATTTCCGCTTTATCGGGTCAAAGGTCGAAGTGGCGCGTCAAATTGGTAATGCTGTGCCGCCTCAATTTGCTGGCGCACTTGGTCGGACAATACGGGCGCTCTTCCAGCCCTTGGCAAAGTCGGCCTAGATATGGCGCGTCGATCGAGAGCCGCAATGGATGCCACAGAGCAGGTCGAAAAAATCAATGAGATGTTGGTAAGCTTTGCCGACAAGCTACAAAACGAGGACCTGCGAAGCCAAGTTGTCGCGCTCATTCCTGTGGTCCACGGACTCAGAGACCTAGGTGCCGGCCTTATCCCGCCAGAAACTGCAAAGTCCGCACGCGACCGAGTTCTTGCTTATCTACTAAAGTATCCAAAGCAATTGATAGACGGCGACGAGCTTCTCGTAGTTTCTGGAATCGGTGAATGGGCAAGGCGATTGCGCGAATTGAGAGTTCAATTCGGGTGGTCAATTTGTAGCGGCGTGACAATACGGGAATTAGAGCGCGAAGATCCTGAGCTATTTGCGTCCGTTGCTGCCGATCTTGGCGTCAACCCCAAGGGAATTAAACCCGATCAATATGTCTTGTTGACAAAAGAAGAAGACAGGGAGGCAGCATATAGGTGGAATCTATTGAACACCGTCCGAAAGAAAAAAACCGGGGTGAAGGCAAAGCTGTTGGAATATCTGCGGGCAAATGTAGGCAAACCGGTTACGATTGAAGAATTGAGATACCTCGCAAACAACAGAAGCGAGTGGGCGCGAAGGACACGCGAGCTCAGGACAGAAGATGGTTGGCCGGTTTACACACGTATGCAGGGGCGCAGCGAGTTGCCTGTTGGGACTTATATTCTAGACGAAGACAAGCAGGCACCTGAGCACGACCGAAACATTCCCGATGACATTCGTGTAGAGGTGCTGGAGAGGGATGGCTTTGCGTGTCGGGTATGTAGCTGGAAATCAAGTTCTGCACGCCCAGAGGATCCGCGCAAATTCCTTGAACTTCACCACATCGTTGAACACGCCAAAAAAGGCGACAATAGCGCCTCAAACTTGATTACGCTTTGCAATGTTGATCATGATAGCGTGCATGCCGGTCGACTAGATTTGGCTCACATTTTGAAGTGAGTGGTCGTTGCCTAAAAGGTCCTTAGCTGTAGCCCGATGCCCCAGGCCCAATGTGACCTGGCTGGCCAAGTTAAATTGAGCATGGCAAGTTTAGGACTCACAATTGTTTGTCCAAGTCGAAACCCGGCGCCGCTTGGAAAGCCATTCCATAACTTCATCTTGGCGATAGCCGACCGTTTGATTGGTTAGCTTATAAAATGGCGGCCCCTTGCCGGAGCAACGTAGCTTGGCCAAAGTCGACATGGTTAGGCCTAGGAGTTCTGCGAGTTCCGGCGCTCGCAACAACGCCCTTGCGTCGAGATCGCCTAACGCGCGTCCATGATGTACGATCTCGCGTCTATGCGCCGAAGGCCGTCCTGGACGGCGAGGCAACTTCGATTCTTCGGGCGCAATTAGGTCATTGGCGGGCACGCTTCGGCTCGCTGCGTTGATCTGCGCAATGGGCTCTAAGTTTGCTGGCTTCACAATGAGGCTGGGCGGCAGTTCATTAATCACGACCGTGTTCTGTGATGGCGGCTCAGGTGCCTGCCAATCGCCAAACATATCAAGTTGGCCAACAAGACTTGCATCGGGCTTTCGTTTTGCCATGATCTATCTCCCTTTGCCCGTTCGACATTGGCTTCGATTGCGGATCCCGCGTCCTGCTGTCAGGGCGAGATAGCAATCTATGCCGTCGCGGACATAGTTTTGGGTTTCGTTGATATCGGGCACACGGCCCAAACGGGCCACACGATTTGGACCCGAATTATAAGCTGCAAGTGCCAACCTTATGTCGCTGAACCGGCCGATCTGGATGGCCAAGTAACGAGCCCCAGCACGCAGGTTTTCTTCGCTATCAAACGCATCGCGTACGCCAAGCTCCGCGGCAGTTCCCGGCATCAATTGTGTGAGCCCTTGTGCTCCGACCGGACTTATGGCGCGGCTATCATAGGCGCTTTCAATGATGACGAGCGCATGAAGGAGTTTCGGATCCAAACCTGTCTCATTTGCGATCCTGGTAATCAGCCGATCGAGGGGCTGACTGGATGGCAAAAGTCGCACATCCCTATAATCATCTGTAGACGGATTATCGTGAGCTTCGGTATGATTTCGATGGTGGCCCTTACTCTTAGCTCTAGCGCTTGGAGCGGCCGCCGGTGGCACTAGGGCGGCGCTTGGATCTGCCGGGTCGATCAATGGCGGCCTGCGTTCAAGGCCAGAGCTCGCAAAAAGAGTTCCCCCAGATGTCGCCCAATCGACGGGCTCGGCCAGCACAAAACTTGGCGTCAGCGTAGCGATAGCCAAGCTCCCGGCCAAAATAAATGAAACAGTAAAGCGGCCTACCATGTGACAGCCGCCCGATAGATGCCCACAAGCTCACCCTGCAAAGCAGGACCTAAATAACGGCTGTCAAAGCTTGCTGGATGATCGCCGAGGAGGAAGACCTCACTGGTGGATAAGGTCCGGCAGCCATTCCAAGCCGGAAGAAGATTGCCTTGCCGATCCGAACGAGCAGCAACCAGGGTTCTTTTGTTGATTGTAACCACGCTGCCGTGACGACACACAAGATCGCCAGAGAGGCCCGCCACCCGCTTGATCAGCATCGTTTCTTTTGGATAGCCAAGTTTCTTGACCAGATAATTCCGGGCAGCGCTATTCATCGGCATCGCGATGGTGTCGCCACGTTTGAGACCGTCAACTTCGCCCAATCGTACATAGGCACCTTTAGCCATCGAGGGGGTCTCGTTCAGGATCACGGGCGGTTTCGTCTTGAGCTCGGGTAAAGCCGTGGTCGCAACGAACATGCTTTGGACGAGCACAATCAGGAGGAGTGGGCCGGTATTCATGGCGCAGGCTCCAAAATCAGATCCCGGGTCAGGAGCACCTGAACTCTGGATCCTTGGGCAATGCGAATGGTCGGTTTGACTTCAAGCTCACGGTCAATCAGGCGACCACCAACTCGGGCAGCCTCAATTGAGGCGGCATCGCCAACATCGCCCATAAAGGAACTGGACTTACCATCACCATCACGCCTTGCTGCTTCCCCCAATGTTGTGATCGCACCGGAAAATAGCGAAGCTACGACCAATTGACCTAAGCGCCGATCAACTCGTCCCGTTACACCACCAGCCCCAGCGCTATCCACACCCGGTTCCTTATTGAGGGTTAGGGAGCGCCCATCGGCGAAGATAATCCGTTCCCAGACTAAAAAGGCGCGACGCTCGCCATAGGTCTGATCACCATCAAACCGTCCCAGCAGTCGCGCGCCCTGCGGGATAAGCAAATATTGGCCTGAAACCGTATCAAAGACGTTTTCGGTCACCAGGGCTACAACGCGGCCTTCACGCTGAGTATCAATGGCCGTCAGAAGCGCTGCCGGTATGACCGCCCCGGCCTTCAGTTCATAGGGCGATACGGGATTGAGTATGGCGCGATCGCCATAGACTTCCTGATAATCCGATTTTCGGGCAACGCTTGGCTGATCGGCTAGGGCAGGAGGCATCGGAGCTGAAGCCGCGCTGCTGACGGCGCGAGAAACAGGCTCGCCAAAGAACAGGCCTGACTTTCGCGCGAGATCAACTTCATTAGGTCCTGAGTTGGACTGCACGCTTGTTCGTGACGGTCCGCTTGACGGACGATATCGGCTTTCAGATGGCGCTCGATCCATGATCACCCAGGATGAATGGGCAGGACCTGCATCTGCGATCGGATGAATTTCTGGCGCTATGTCAGCATCCTCAATTGGCGGGCTGGTATCTGCCTTGGTGAGATCGGCATAGGTGACGGGATGATTGCTTAGGACATCCGCAGGCTTCACCGAGCCCGTGGGTGTCTGTTTGCTTTCTTCCCGTGCTTTGGCACGCGCATCCACCTGCAAAAAGGGATCAAGGACAAAGACAAATATGACCGCCCCACACATGATGGTCGCAGCACCTCCCAAAATGGACATTACGGCAGCAAGTCTGATCTTGACGGGCTTTGGCTCGTCCACACGCGTATTGAGCGGGGCTTGACCACCTTGTAACGGCGGGGTTGCTGCAGCCCGATCCACGGGGTTCAACAAGGGGAGCTCTAAATTTTCGCTCATGACAGATTTCCTCTGCGCTCGATCTTCACAATCTGGGGACGTTCACCGCCAAGGCGCAGCTCGGCCTTCAAGAAGAGACGGTCGATGACATAGGAATTGCTTTGCTTGCGCCAATTGACGAGTTGAGCCTCGCCTCGCTCATTCATGACAAAGAGCGGTGGGGCTTCGGTCGTGCTAAGGCTCTCGGGAAAGGTGATAAAGGTCTGCTGGCCATCATCATGGACTGACACGGGCGTCCATTCGGGCTTCCGCCATCCTGTCCGGATCCGATACGCTTCTGGACCATGGGCTTTGAGGATGGGTGCAGGTGCTGTGAGCTTTGGATTTATCTCGGCAGGCCCCACTGCCACCTGGCTTTTGGGGACCTGTAGCAGTGGATGAGTCCAGGAGACTGCCGCATTAAATGCCTCGCTCTCGCCAGATGCTTTGAGGGCGAGCAAGTAGACACGCCGGTTTGTGGTCACCACCATATTGGTCGCAAGACCTGCCCGATACGGTTTGATCAGAAGATGGGTCTGGACGGTCTCGGCTTCCCCTGAAGTCGTATCGCCAATCATCCAGCGTTCGGTATCGCCAGCCGCCTTGCTGATGATCTTCTCGCCCGGCTCCAGACTAAGCGCGGTGATCCGCATCGGTGCGGTCCAGACTTCATAGACACGGCCTGGCTCATACCCAAAAACTTGCGCCGCATTGACAAAGCCTTCGGCGCGTGAGGGCGCTAGGGCTTCAGCATTAGCTGCCCGAATGGCCGCGGGGCCTACTTTGGGAGCAGGTGCCTCGGTCCTTGCTCTGGTTTCTGTTGGTGTAGCGCTCGTACCAGAGCGCCGCGTCGAGCTTTTTGGCTTGTGGGCGGCATTTGGCCTTGTCACCTGGTGTGCTTCACTCTGACGTGCTTTGGCTTCGGCAGAGATGGGCGAAAAGATAACGGGTGCCGTCATTGCGATCAAAAGGGCAAGGCTCCCCGCGTGAACCGCAACTTCGCGGGCAATTATTGAGCGTCGAGTGTCCATGAGATGTCCTCGATTTTGATGCCAAGTGGATTTTTCATAAGCTCGGCTTCCGAGCGGGGTGGCTCGAAGCGAACTGTGACAAGTGCGCGCCAGCGTTCAGCGCCGCCACTCATGCCATTGGTGAATTTCTCTTCCCGCCACTGGATGTCGAAGGTCTTCTCCGAGCGTGCGACCACATTGAGAATACTGACCGCGATCGCTTCACGTCCCGCATTGGCGAACGGATCATGCTCTTGTGCCCAGGCGTTGAGATAGGCTGCAGACTTAGGCGTGGTAAAATCATAAGCCCGCATGAAGTTCTGCCGGATCAGAACCGGATCGACACTTCGTCCACGCACGTCCGCGATCCAGCGTGACAGCGCAAAAGAGACCTGGGCTTCATTGGGCCGATAGGTCTGGTCAAGAGCCGTGATTTTCTGTGTCTGCCCCCAACTGGAGACTTCAACGATGAAAGGTTTGACGACCGAGCGTTGGGCTTGAACCCACCATCCAGCTCCCAAGAAGCCTGCAAAGATAAGCGTTCCAAAAGCCATATTCCGCCAGTTGCGGGCATGGGAGAGCGTTAGACCCATACGCTCATCCCAGACTTGGCCCGCCCGCTGATAGGGCGTGGCTATTGGCGTCGCTGACAGGGCCTGATTGCCGACGGGCTTGGGCTTGAAGAAAGGATGCATGTTTAGTCCTCCTCACGGATGGATGGGCTTAAGGAGCCCGAGTTTTCGTTAGCTGGTAGAAGCTGGCGTGCCGTATTGGCTGCAAAATAGGCGCTCAAAGCCTTGGACCGTCCGGCATGACTTTGCGGACTATGAGCAGGAAAGCGGTGATAGCGCGTCGGGCCATTGGCCGACTGTGCGCCTGCTGCCGCGCCCGTGGTGCCTGATTGAGAGGCAGAGCTGGATGAAATTTGGCTTGGCACTGAACCTTGATCGGTACTCGTCGCGCTTTCAGGTGAAGGAGGTGCCTGGGCTGGTCCTTCAGGTGAACGAGCAGAACTCAGTGGTAGGTTTTTACCCCTTTTGGGGTATGCCGTGTCGCCATTACCAGAATTTGGCGCTTCTTGACCTGAGTTCTTACCCCAAAAGGATGAAGCCGAGCCGCCATTACCTGAACTGCTAGCCGATGGGCTTGCCGAGTTACCCGCGCTGTTGGCTCCGCCGCCCTTAGGGCCAGATCCGGCAGGACTAGAACCGTTTGAGCCACCGCCAGGACCTTGAGGTGGACGTCCAGCGCCCGCTCCAGCTGCGGCCCGCGCCGACGAAGCAATTTGTGATCCTGCCCCGCTTGCTGCACCCGCAGCAGCTGCTCCTGCTCCCGCAACGCCAGCCGCAGCCATACCAGCAGCGCCGCCTACAGCGAGCCCGCCTACAGCGAGTGCGCCAGCTCCAAGGGCAGGGCCGCCTGACACTAGGGCCGCGGCCAAATTGGGAGCAAAGAGCGACAACATGGCAAGAATGATTGCCGCCGTCAGGATTGTCATCGCTTCATAAATGTCAGGCTCTGGACTTGGTGTAAGTTGGGCAAAGACGGCCTGTGCACCGGATATGACGATGGCGAGTGCCAGAACTTTAAGGCCCGACGAGACGACATAACCCAGCGGTCGCTCGGCCATGAAAGCCGTTTTCGAAAGGATACCGAAGGGCAGAAGGATGAAGCCGCCAAGCGTCACAATCTTGAACTCA
>CAZKWK010000003.1:7578-39902 GCA_964556335.1 uncultured Bordetella sp.
AAATGCGATCATGATCCCCAACATAGAGATGCCGATGATGATCGCATCGATCAGATTGCCGATTACATCAAGCGGGTCTTTAGTCGTTGTCGGTGCCTCGCCCAAGGCTTTGACAATTTGCCAGCCGGTCTCGATCACCGCCCCAGGGTTCAAGAAGTCCGCTGAGGATATCGAGCCGCCGCCAGCCGTCAGACCTAGTTGGAGGAAGCCAGCAAAGATCGTCTCGGACAATCCCTGCCAGTCATTGATGATATAGGCGAAGGTGCCGATCAGCAGGATCTTGGAGAATGCTCCGGCAAGTGCATCGCGATTGGATGATACCGCCCACTGAATACCGGTTAGGGCAACAACCAAAGCAATCATCAACCCGAAGATCCCATTGACCGGACCAGCCAAGGCCGCAAAGCCCGATGTCACCGTGTTCGAGAACACGGCCATCAGATCATTAGTGGTTTCAGACGATACGGCCACAGAAAGCTCCAATCACAAGTCTACTTATTCCTGCCTACTAGTTGCGGGCATTGGGCAAAGGGTTGAATTTGGGCGGGGCGGGTTTGGAGGCAGGCCGTATCCAATTGCGGCGATGACCATCAATTGCTTGCTGACGCTCCGCCGCTCTGGTGGCTGCCTCCTGGGCCGCCAATCGGGATTGGGCCGCCATCATGGCCTGCAGGCCTTCCAGCTGCTCTGATAAGACGCCAAGCGCTTGGACAGATGATTGAATGGCCCCTGTTTCGCCTTCAGCGGCCCGCGACGCGGAAATCGCGCCAGCCATTCTTTGGCTTCTGGCCCCTCGACCTTCTTCCAGCGAGGCAGCCGTGCGCGCTAAGTCCTGGGCGGTTTGGCGGGAGATTTCGATCCTACGCGAAGCCGCCTCCAATCGCTCCATGGCGGTTCGGGCAGCCTGATTTGTCGGGTACAAATCTTCAAACTGGCGATCGAGACCGCGCACGGTTGAGGCCAAGCCGCGCGCTTGGCCGTTGAGATCGTTCAAGGCCCTCATTGCTTCGCCGATCTCTGCAGAATGATCATAAGGGCTTTTGGCAAGGGAGCGGATTTGGGCAGTCAATTGCTCGGTCTGCACCCGAATTTGTTCAAGCGCACGGGCAGCGGTCAGCACATTTTGAATATGATTGGTCGGATCATAGACGATCGCCGCAGCGACCGGGGCGGGAGCCATAATAGAAGCGCCTGTCACGAGGAAGGCAAGCGCGGTCGCAGCACCTAGAAGGCGTGCTTTGAAGCTAGGATGCGGCATGGATCATTCCTCCTGAGTGATTGGCGGCAAAATCATTGGATAGGGGCAGACTCTGATCATTGGCCGGACGGGCCTCTTCCGAGATCGCGTCAAAGAGTGCGTCGATCCCGTTCAGGCCTTTTGCGGCGAGAAACGCTCTTGCAAAGGCGGTCTCGTCAGAAGTCGCTGGCAGGTTAGCGAGGATTTGCTCGATCAGTTTCTGATCTTCGGGGCTTGAAGCGCCGCAGACTGCCAGAGCCGCGCCTGATAGTTTGAGATCGAACATGCGCCGGCCACGGGGTTGGCGCACATAATAGGAGCGCTTTGGTGTGGCATAGGCCAAGAGTTGGAGTTGTCGCTTATTGAGGCCGAACAGACGATATAGGTCAGCGCTCGCGGGCTCTAAAGCACGCGGATTAGGTAAGAAGATCTGGGTCGGACAGCTTTCAATTAAAGTCGTCGCAATGGGCGAGCGCACGATGTCATCAAGGCTTTGGGTGGCAAAAACGACTGCCACATTCTTCTTGCGCAACGTCTTGAGCCATTCCCGGATCTTGGCCGCAAAGCCTGTTTCGCCCAAAAATAGCCAGGCTTCGTCGAGAACAAGCATGGTTGGGCTTCCGTCAAAGCCACGCTCTATTTCATGGAAGACGGCGGTTAAGACTGGACCGACAGCTGAAGGTGTCGCCATCAAATCTTCGGTTTCAAAGGTCTCGAAGAAGCTCAGTTCTGCTGGTGCCTGATCGGCGTCGAGCAGAGCCCCATGCGGCCCTTTGAGCGTGAAGGGCTCAAGGGCTGCGCTCACATCGCGCATTTGGCAAAGCGCTTGAAAGATCGACAGGGTGCGTTGCGATTTGGGTGATTGTGCCAGCGATCCAAGTGCTGCCCAAATCTCTTCCCGGTGCTTGGGTGTGATCTGAATGCCAGCAGCGGCAACAGTCTCCGCGATCCACTCCGCAGCCCATGCCCGCTCGCCAGTCTCATCAATTCGGGCAAGGGGCTGAAGGGCAAATTGGCTTTCAGGACCAAGGCCGTGCCAGCGACCCCCGGCAGCATGTGTGACAGCGCGCGCAGACCTTCCCTTGTCGAAGAAGATGACTTTGGCCTGTGGGTACCGGAGCCATTGAAGCGCCATAAAGGAAAGGAGCGCTGATTTACCGGCACCAGTCGGGCCGACAATCATTGTATGTCCCACATCGCCGACATGAAGGCTCAGTCTGAACGGCGTGGCCCCCGAAGTCTCGGCAATCAACAAAGGCGGCGCAGCAAGATGGCTATCTTCTGAAGGACCCGCCCAAACTGCCGAGATGGGCAAGAGGTCGCAGAGATTGAGCGTCGAGATCATGGGCCGACGGACATCGGCATAAGGCTCGCCCGGCAGGCTCCCCAGCCAAGCTTCAACCGCATTGAGGTCTTCAGTTGCGGCGACAAAGCCTTGCGCATTGAGGCTTGCCTCAATCATGCGCGCCTTATCAATAGCCCTAATTTCAAGCCTGTCCATTACGGTAACGGTCAGGGTCAGATAACCAAAGGCGCAGACTTCCGCGCCGAGTGCTTCTAGCGCCCCATCGCATTCGTCCGTCTTGGCAGCCGCATCCGTATCAACCAGTGGCACTTCTTCCTTGGTGATGGCCTCGCGCATCAGCGTGCCAATGCCTTTGCGCTTGGCAAACCAGCGCTTGCGCAATCTCAGGAGCTCAGTCTCGGCTCCGGCCTTATCGAGTGCAATCCAGCGGGCAACCCAGCGATAGGCGAATGGTAATTGGCCAAGCGCGTCGAGCAGGCCCGGTAATGTCTTGGCTGGAAACGAGCGTACGCCAACAACGCGCAGATGTTGGGAGCCGAGTTTGGGCGCTATACCACCCTGAAGGGCGGTATCGGTCAATAGTGCATCCAGAAAGACGGGTGTTTCAGGAACCGCGATGGAATGGTCTTTACTCGAGATCGTTGAATGCAAATAGGTGAGGGTCTCTTCATCCGACATCAGGCGTGCTTCAGGCAGAGCATCGGCCATCAGATCCACGAGAATGCCGATCTCGCGCTCGAATAAAGTCAGCGTCTCGCGCCAATCCCGAGTGGCATTAGTGGTGCGGTTTTCGAACAGAAAACTCCGGGCGCGGCGCGCTTCATCGGGTGGCGGCAGCCAGGTCAGGGTCGCGACATGATCGGTCTCGAACGAATTGCCAGCTTCATCAAATAAAGCCCGTCGCTCCTGATCAACCAACCAGGCGATCGGTATGGCAATTTCAGAATGTGGGTAGGGGTCTGCGACCCGTCGACGGGCTTCCAGATGCAGGCACCAGCCAGTGCCGAGGCGCTTGAGCATATTATTGAGGCGCGCTCGAACCGCCATCAATTCCTCTGGCGTCGAGCTTTCAAGATCAGGGCCGCGAAAACGGACGCAAGCACTAAAGCTGCCGTCCTTGTTCAGGATCACGCCAGGGGCCACGAGTGCTGCCCATGGCAAATGGTCAGCAAGGCTGATCGGCTTTTTCCGATATTCATCCAGAAAGCGCATGACGTCTCACTTCCGGGCGGCTTGGGCCCCCAGTTTTGGTTAAAATTGCTGGTTGGAAATTGGGTTTGAGGTGATAGAGCTTGAAGCTGGCCGATCAGGCCCCAAAATACCCTGGCAGGGACAGGTGACGCCGCAAGACATCCAAAAATCTCGGATCAGTCTTAGCGCACCAAAGTCCTAACGCATGCGCGACACCCCACCAGATCAAGCCAAGCCACCAAAGTTTGAGCGCAAGCCCCAAAACCAGAGCCAATGTTCCCATGAGGATCGCATATTCGCGCGGTAGGCCTGCTAGCAGGATCGGTTGGGTCAAAGATCCCGCGAGCGGCAATTCATAGCCTTCGGGTCTATCAGGATGAAATGCACGCATGGGAGCGTCCTTTCAAAATGGGTCTCTGGTCGCTTGATCAGCCGATCATTGCCCCACCGCCAAAGCCGAAGAAGCCCATGAAGAAGCTTGCAGCCGCAAAGGCAATCGCCACACCAAACAGGATCGATACGCCCCGCCGGAGGCCAGAGCCCGATTCAGAGAAGGCAACACCCAGACCAAATAGGGTCACGGCAATGACGCCACCAGCCTGGGCCACGGGACCGGTAAAGCTTCCGACGACTTGTTGAAGGGGACCTTCCCAGGGCATGCCGGTACCACCGGCAGATGCTGGTGTCGCGAGAGCTGCGGCTAGCGTCGCCAGGGATGCCAGACGAGCGACTTTTCCAATAACATTCTTTGAGGAGTTCATCTTCTTGCTCCAAATCGGGACGGATACTGTCCTATATTTGGCTATGCATAAGTTGTGCCAGTTTCACCAATAAAATTCAAATTATATAATGGCTTAGATGGTAAATTTGGGCGGCTCAAATGCCTGTATCGGGCCCATGCATGCACTGGTCCGGTAGGTAAAGTTCGGGGGATCGCGGGCGCGATCTTGGGCTTGCCATCCGGGTTCATTCACCCGATCTGGCGCACGTGATAAATACCGTTCTCCTCTCCTGAAATTTCCAACAAGCCTTCCACACGTCGCCCCTCTCGGGTGCGCGCAATATGGATGACAACATCAATCGCCTGACCAATCGCGCGGCGCGGAACATTTGTAGAGACTTCGCTCGTAAGGTCTTCAAGGCGCAATAAAGCTTCAACTGCGCTATTAGCATGAATGGTTGAAAGGCCGCCTGGATGTCCGGTGTTCCAGGCCTTCAAGGTTTCAAGCGCTGCTGCACCATCGCGCATTTCGCCAACAACAATGCGATCAGGTCGCAAGCGCAAACTATCTCGCACCAGATCAACCACGCCAATCAGCTTGGGGGTGCGACGAGTAAGGAGCGGGACTTGATCCCAAGCCGAACATTGAAGTTCAGGCGTATCCTCGATCAGAATGACGCGTGTATCCTTAAAAGCGGGTAGGGCAAGGATGGCATTTGCGAAAGTGGTTTTGCCTGAAGAAGTGCCCCCTGCAATCAGGATGTTTTTACGTTCTAGGGCTGCGGTTTCGATCAAGGCTTTCTGGTCTGCGCTAAGGCTACCATCGGCCACATAATCATCGAGGGTAAAGATACGCGCCGGGCGCTTGCGGATTGAGAAAGCGGGAGCCCGGCTAACTGGCGGCAAAGCCCCCTGAAAACGTTCGCCGGTTTCTGGCAGGACACCGGATAGGCGCGGATCTTCTGGCAAGACGGGCTCGCCCACATAATCGGCAATCAGGCGAATAACTCGGTCCCGGGCTTCAGGGGCAAGGATATTGCCCGTGGCTTCCCGGCCAGTCCCGATTTTATCAAGGATCAGTTGGCCATCTGGATTGGCGAGGATTTCGACGACCTCGGGATCAATGAGGGCGGCCAAAGCAACCGGACCCAGAGCGTGGCGAAGTGCCTCAAGTCGACGCTCGGCTAGGATAGGATGATCACCGAGTTTCGCCATGTTGTTTAAGCCTCACTGGACCAAGCAGGTGGAAGACCATCATCGGCTGGATCATTGGCAGGCTCTGGCGCTGTCCTTTCATTGCCCTGGTTTGGTGTGGGCTTACTCGGGCTCGCACGTCTTACCCGTTCGGCGACCTCGCCCATCAAGGCCTGTAGGCTATTCTCGACACTAGCCCGATAGGGGGCAGAGCGTTCCTCATCGGCTTCGGGGAAACGCGACACGAGGATCTTGAGCGTTACAAACAGCATCTCTTCAATGATGATGAAGTCGCGCGAGCTTAAGCGCATATGATCGGAAAGCCGTCGCTCAAGGGCCAAAAGCCGATCATGAGGATCTGCGCTAATCCGGCTTTTAAGGCCCTTTGCAATCATCAGAGCTGCAGCCTGGCTCAAGCTAATCCGATTGACCTTTGCCTCTCGTTCAAGCGCGGCACCCATATTCTCATCGCCCAGATAGACTTGCAGACGCGAGGGCGGGACTTTGGATTTGACTTTGTTCGAGGCGGTTGCGCGGGCAGCCATGGGCTTTATCCTTCTCGTAAACCGGCCAACTGCTCGCTCGCAGAGGCCAGGTTGTCATTGTGAATGGACGCGACTGGTTTTTGATACTCAGCGTTCGCGGCCGCTTTTGCCTCGGCGGTTTCGTTGCGTGGCGTAAACTCGCTCGGTGTGGGCTTGGCGTCCGCTTTGACTTCGGCGAGATCGGCCTGTTGGCGCTCGCGGGCCAAATCTTCGCTAAACTTGACCTTGGACGGATCGCCGTATCCAAATGGCTTATGGCTTGCCCAAGGATGGGCGGGTCTTTCTGGCGTATCCAGCTCTTCCGCCTGTTTGTGGGCTGGAATCTTTGCCCGCTTCTTCATCCAGCCGATCTGGTCGTATCTGACCTTGGTAAGACGGTAAGGTCTATGCCCTGCAATGAATACGAGTTCATTCCTGTCCGGCAAAGAACCAACTTCGCTTGGATCCAAGAGAGGCCGCTCATACTCACCAATGCTGATTGAACCGCCATTCTCGCTGTAGTTCTTTGGGAGGCTGGCGCTCGACCTCGTCGCGGTCGTCATGCCGGTCAGCTTCGATACTTTTTCCCGCGTCAACGGATCGAGTGCGGCAAAGGCAACATAAATATGGGCATTGTCGATGAAGCCATTATGGGTGCCATAGACACGCGAAATATCATTCAGGCTTTGGGCGATGAACAGGCATTTGATGCCATAGCCCGACGCGAGGCGCACAACATCTTCAAAGAAATCCACTTTTCCAAGAAGCGGAAACTCATCAAGCGCCAACAGTAGATTATGCTCTTTAGGCCGTCCGTCGCTGTCGGCTTCAATGTGGGTTGTGAACGCCGTAGCCGCTAACTGAAAGAAAATTCGGACAAGAGGCTGAAGGGACTTCAGATCACCTGGAGCAATTTGTACATAAAGGCTTACAGGCGCGTTCGCGCACATCAAATCGCCCAGACGAAAGTCGCTGGAAGAAACTGCATTCTCGACATCCTCACCAACCAGCCAGGTCAGATAGGAGCGCACCGTCATCTGGACGCTCTTGCGGCCCTTTTCATGGGTGAAGGCATAAGCGGTTGCGATATCATGCACGAAGGGATGGACCTCACCCCGACCGGATCCGCCCTCTACATGCCAAGTTGACAGCATTGCACGGACGGTCTCGTCGAGATTGGCGGTGAGGCGCTTGACCTCGATCAGCGTTTTGGGTCCGTCACAATGTAGCACATGGACAATGAGCGCTGAAAGCATTTCCCCTGCCTGCCGGTCCCAGAAATCTTGGCTAGCGGAATTGCCCTCATGGTTCACAAGGATTTTCACCAGTCGCTGAACTTGCGCCAGACAATCCCGCCCAGTGCCGATCTCCGCCAGTGGGTTGAAGCGTGCTGTCGCTTCATTACGGGGATTGAAGAATAGGACTGGCCCCTTCCGGTGGCGATAGCCGCTGGTTATGTCCCAAAGCTCGCCCTTTGGATCAAAGACAAGGGTCGACGCATTCCAATTGAGCAAGGTGGGCACAACAATTCCGCGTCCTTTGCCAGACCTTGTACCGCCAGTGACCAAAGCGGGTCGCAAATCAGGGCTCACCAAAAGCCGTGGCCACATAAACCAGTCTGTCGCAAGACTTGGCGGTTCGATCCGCCCAAGGATCACGCCTTCATCTCTACCAAGGCCAGCCTTAATCAAATCCTTTGGATTGCCCCAGCCTCTAGTCCTGCGTTGGGAGTTTTGACCCCCTGCGAGGCTTGTTCCCGAAGCGCTCGTCGGTGCATCGAAAAGGCGAACGAGTAGGCCGCCCAAGGCAATACCCAGAATGATTGCCGGGACGCCAAGATTCAAAACTGATTGATGGGCAGGCTTATTGCCCCACTTCTTCTGCCAAAGAAGGATGTTCCATGGCGGGTAGAATTTGGGTGTGGGTTTGGCTCGAGAATGCTCGCCAATCGCAATGCCTTTGCCCAGTGACGGCTGGTACTGATAGCGCCAGGCAACAATCTGGGTGGCGGCTGAAAGCCCGACAAGGGCTCCAACTCCAAGACAAGCGATCCGCGTACGAACTCCCATCCCTGCCTCCCCCATTAAGGACACAAAGAAAGGTCTTGCGTCCCATGGTTGACGCGGCTTGGCCGCACAGGCGGTCTCGCCGCAGGAAGTTGGTCCAGCATAGATCGTGCCAGTTGAAATATTGGCCCACACCCAGAGATAGGCGGCGCAAGGTTAGTATATTTAATGTTTAATTACAAAGGGTTAGCAAGGTGGTTGAATATTGGAGCTTTCGATCGCTGTTCTGAAATGAAGGCCTAGAAATCCTGATTTGGCACAGCAGGCTTGCATCTTGGATCCGGGCTGAATGACTGATTAACCATGGTTTAGTTGCCGCCACATGCCGACGAATGGATGAGAGGCATGCCAGACACGGATTGCCGTCAAGCCACAAAGGCTTTGACTGACGCGCCTACGGGCTGGCCGGGGGGAGGCAGGTGCGATGGCTTGCCAAGTGACACTACCCAATCAAATCAGAGCCAAACGGCAGCCTAGGTCCTTTGCTATTGAATTTGATTGGCCAATCGCAACGAAATGTGCTGGTCTCGTGCTTTCAAGTAGGCGATATAGTGGGTTCAATATGTCGAGGAATTATGACTTGTCCGGGCTAGGTGACGTAGACCGCCGGCATTTCGAACATGGTATATGGCGCTGCGAAGATTTTTTGAGCGAAATTAGTTCCTGCCTTGCTGGCTACTGGCAAAAGGATACTCGTCGGCCGAGGGAAGTTGCGGCGAGGCTTAACAGACTGAACGTTAATACCGCATGCGGCGGCCAATGGACAATACACTTGGCGACAGAGTTGCTATCGCTTCTTCGCACTGGCCATGTTTCTCGATCTCAGCAGATCAAAGCAAGCGCACAATCAAATGTAGTTGAAACAATGCCTAGACCATCGATTGGGAGGTTGCGGCCCGATAAGCGAGAGCGGGCTCGGGTTGCTGCTGCTGAAGCGCAAAAGACGCTTGGAAAGTGCACGGATACACCTGTCATAGATAGCCCACCAAAGCGAGTTCGAGTCCGCAAGCGAATTCCCAAACCAAAACTCGACTTAGATAGAATTTTGGAAAGGCTACCAAAGTTGGATGCAGAACAGTTGCAGCGACAATGGCTGAATTGTCATGATCATTTGCTGCGCAAGGCAGGCTTACCCCGGCCTTCCGACGTCCGCGCAATTTTGGCCGGGATCCACGCAGAGTGGGAAAGACGACGAATTATTGCGAGCCATTTGGCGGCAGATGAATGGCCAACAACCGACATAACCCAAAGTCAGAAGGCTCTTTCAAAGTCCGATTGGCTTGAGCATGGAATGCTCTCGTTTATGGGTTATCACGTGGGCAGAACTGCTCCAACTCCGCGACAGCTTCGCCTAATCATTTTGGATTCTATCTTCCTGGAAGAGTTGCCGCCAGTTTTGCCACTATTGGCCATGAAAGAATGGGGGATTCCAAAAGCAAGGGGTCGAATCTTAAAGCTAGCGAATGTGTTGGCGTCGTTGACCAAAAACGCCAAGCGCAATCTCAGTGTCGATTTGAGTGTGTCAATTTCAGACTGGGAACAAGATCTAGAATATCTGAGGATAAAATTTTGGTTACCAGTATTTGCGCATCAACCATTTCCCGAAGAGTGGCCCTCAAATTAGATTTGCGTTGATACAAGAGCCAACGGCCTTACGCATCTTGCCTTTCGCTACCTAAGCGTATGCACTTAGTTGAGTTGCTCGTTTCAGCTCGAGAGGCACAAACTTGCTCCGCGACCATTCGTGCGTTAACCGTTTAAGTTGAATTTGACGCAGGTTAGAATGGCTCAGGCGAAACCAGATTCATGATCACCAATTACCACGCAAAATATTTTGCCCACGATCTGACTAGGCGAGCGCCTGCCGGTGCGGCAGAGCAATTGTCCATGGCATTGTTTGACGCCTCGGTAGATTTGAATCCCCACCAGATTGAGGCAGCAATTTTTGCAACCCAGTCACCATTGTCCGAGGGCGTTATACTCGCCGATGAAGTTGGCTTGGGAAAGACCATCGAAGCCGGCATTGTTTTGTGTCAAAGATGGGCTGAGCGCCGCCGTAAGCTTCTAATCGTTGCGCCCGCTTCGATCAGGCAGCAGTGGGTTACCGAGCTAAAAGAGAAGTTCAATTTGCCTGCCGTGGTCCTTGATGCCAAGAGCTATAGGCTTGCCAAGAGCCAAGGAAATGCATGGCCGTTTGACCAGCCCGGTATAGTGGTGGTCTCATATCAATTCGCAGCAAGGCTAAAGGACGAGGTGCGCCAAGTTGCTTGGGATCTCGTTGTTATTGACGAAGCGCACAAGCTCCGGAATTCCTATCGGCCAAGCAACAAAACCGGGCAAGCTCTTCGTTGGGCTTTGGAGGGCCGCCGGAAGGTTCTGCTTACCGCAACACCCCTTCAAAACAGTCTGATGGAGCTCTATGGGCTTTCAACCTTGATTGATCCCAACATGTTTGGTGATCCGAATGCCTTTCGCTCGCGATTTATGTCGGGAGGAGGCAATCTCGACGAGCTTCGATTGCGGCTTGCCGATTTTTGCAAGCGTACTCTAAGGCGACAAGTGCTGGAGTATGTTCGGTATACTGCCAGACGAGCGATTACTCAGCCATTCAAGCCGACTGAAGCTGAAGAGATGCTCTATCGCGACATGACCACATTTCTTCAGTCAGAGGCTGGCTATGCAATTCCGCAGCGTCAGCGACATTTGACAACGCTCATTATGCGTAAGCTCTTAGCATCATCATCCTATGCAATAGCCGGCACAATGGATGTTCTGTCCAAGAGATTGAACCAAATCCGCAACGGCGTGCCTGCAAATGAGGATTGGCTGGAGGAGCTCTTAGAAGAAGAAGAGCTTGATACAGAATTGCTCGAAGAACTCGAGGCCGCTGGCGAGGAGGATGACGAAAACAAGGAAGACTCTAGTCAGCCTGTTAGGTCAGGACTTTTACGTACGGAAATGGAGACAGTTAGCCGGTTGGGAGAACTGGCACGCGGGATTGATACAGACAGCAAGTCACACGCCCTCTTGAAGGGGTTGGCTATCGGCTTCGAAAATCAAGCGCAAATGGGTGCAGAACCAAAAGCCTTGGTTTTCACCGAAAGCAAAAGAACTCAAGACTACCTTCGCCGATTTCTAGAGGCTAATGGCTACCGCGGTCAGATTGTTTGCTTTAGTGGCACTAACAACGATCCGGACTCTAGGAACATCCATGAAAAGTGGCTGAGGGCCAACGAGGGAAGCGATAAAGTAACCGGTTCACGGGCTTTGGATGTAAGGACCGCTCTCATCGATGCCTTCCGCAACGACGCCAAGATCATGATTGCCACAGAAGCGGCTGCAGAAGGCGTGAACCTGCAATTCTGTTCCATGGTGATCAATTACGACCTGCCATGGAACCCTCAGCGGATTGAGCAACGCATTGGCCGCTGCCACCGCTATGGACAGAAGCACGATGTGATCGTCATCAATTTCCTGAACGAGACCAATGCAGCAGACATTCGCGTACACGAGCTGCTGCGCGACAAGCTCAATTTGTTCAGCGGCATGTTCGGTGCGTCTGACGAAGTGCTGGGCACTTTGGAATCTGGGGTAGATTTCGAAAAGCGCGTCAACGCCATCTATCAGGAGTGCCGCACGCCAGAGGAGATCACTGCCGCGTTCGATGCCCTTCAAAAGGAGTTGGAAGATAGCATCGCCGCTCGCATGGACGACACCCGCCGCGCCCTTCTGGAACACTTTGATGAAGATGTTCATGCCCGCCTGAAAATCCGGCTGGAAGATACTCGCGCCCAGCTGGACCGTGTGGGCCAGCGGTTTTGGGATGTGACAACCAATATCCTGTCCGGTCGCGCCCAGTTTGAGCCCAAGCATGCCGCCTTCAATCTGCTGGAAGCGCCACAGCCCGATATCGATACGGGCCGGTATCATCTGGTGTCGCGCCAGACACCAGAGCCTGTCACGACCACCTTGCAAGGCCATCTTTACCGGCTGTCCCACCCCTTAGGCGAGTGGGTGCTGAATGAGGCCAAAAGCCTGCCGACACCGATGGCCCAGCTTCATTTTGAGGTGGCTGCTCATAAAACGCGCAATGCAACTCTTGAGGGCTTGGCAGGACGGCACGGCTGGCTTCAATTAGACTTGCTAACTGTCCAGTCATTCGAGAGTGAGGAGTATTTGGTGTTTTCCGGTGTCGATGATCAAGGAAAATCCTTGGATCAGGAAACCTGTGAGCGCCTATTCCAAGCTGGTGCAACCCTAGAAGTCGTATCGTCTCCACCTGCTGATGCCAGCGAGCGGATTGACGCCGGCGCTAAACGGGCGATCAAATCTGCATTTGCACGAGCGATTGAAGCCAATAACGCCCATTTCACGATCGCGCGTGAAAAGCTCGAACGCTGGGCGGACGATATGGTTGCTGTTGCTGAGCGGCAGTTGAAGGACACAAAGGAGCAGATAAAGGCCGCTCGTAGGCTGGCGCGTACAGCAGCCACTCTGGAAGAAGAGCACGCTATCCAATTGAAACTGCAGGAATTGGAACGAAAACAGCGAAAGCAACGCCAAGAGATTTTTTCTAAAGAAGATGAAATTGCGGAACGCCGTGACCTACTGATTGCGGGCTTGCAAAAGAAGTTGCAACAAGGCCAATCAACGCAGACCCTTTTCAGGGTCGCGTGGCGGGTGAGTTAGTATCTCCACATCTCCCACTTGCAGCTCGGAAACGTTTGAGGACTACAGAGAATGAGCAATTTTGAAGCCCTGGTCAGCAAGCTGCGCGAGATTTTCCAGATTGACCGTGCCGACCTTGATTTTGGCGTCTACCGAATCCTGAACGCACGCGCGGCAGAGATTGACACCTATCTCACCAAGCGCTTGAAAGAGCGCGTTGTGGAGGCGTTGGACAAAGGCACCGCGCAAGGCAATGAGGGCGTAAATTCAGCACTGCAAGCAGCCATCAAGGCCGCCGGTGATGCAGGCTTCAATCCTGATGACAGCCCAAAGGTCAAAGAGCTGCGCGCCCAGCTGGCGGGGGCCAGCGCGGGTGCTGCCGAACATGAGGCGCAGGTGTTCAGCCATTTGCTGACCTTCTTCTCGCGCTACTACGACAAAGGCGATTTCATTTCCCAGCGCCGCTATAAAGGCGAGACCTATGCCATCCCCTATGCGGGTGAGGAGGTGATGCTGCATTGGGCAAATCGGGACCAGTATTACACCAAAAGTGGGGAGGCGTTTTCAAACTACAGCTTCAAACTAGACGATGGCCGGACGGTGCATTTCCGACTGGTTGCCGCTGACACTGCCAAGGACAACCGAAAGGACAACGACAAGGCGCGGATGTTCAAATTGGCTGAGACACGCACAGTTTCCCGCACTGATGAGGATGGTGAGACCATTGAGGAGACCATCCTTCCTGTCGCCGAGGAAAATGGCGATTTGGTGATCCGGTTTGATTATGTCGTCGTGCCAAACAAAACCAAGCAGGATGTGCTGGTGCAAGAGGCCGTCACCGAAGTGCTTGGCAATGAAGCCGTGCAAGCCCGCTGGCTGGATTTGAAAGCCCGCATGCCGACCGACAAGAACCCCACCCGCACATTGCTAGAAAAGCATCTGGCGACCTACACCCAGAAGAACAGCGCGGATTATTTCATCCATAAGGATTTGGGCACATTCCTCCGCCGCGAACTGGATTTCTATATCAAGAATGAGGTGATGAACCTCGACGATATTCAAGAAGCCAGTGCGTTTGCTGCCATCGAGAAGAATCTGGTGA
The DNA here is from genome assembly GCA_964556335.1 of uncultured Bordetella sp. Classification (GTDB taxonomy): domain Bacteria; phylum Pseudomonadota; class Gammaproteobacteria; order Burkholderiales; family Burkholderiaceae_A; genus Hahnella. The sequence goes on from CAZKWK010000003.1 coordinate 21,588, forward strand.
TGATCCAGACCTTGCGCGCCATCGCACAGGATCTGATCACATTTCTGGCCAGCATTGAGGATTTTCAAAAGAAGCTGTGGCTAAAGAAGAAATTCGTGGTTTCTTCGCATTGGTGCGTGACTTTGGACCGCCTGCCAGAGGTGCTTTATCCCGCCATCGCCGCTAATCCCGCCCAATGGGCGGCCTGGCATAATCTTGGCCTGCGCGACAGCGCCAAGCCAGGCAATGTAGAAGACCTAAAGGCCAACCCTTTTATGATGGTGGACACCAGCTTGTTTGATTCGGCCTTCCGTGCGGACTTGTTAAAGAGCATCGACAATCTGGATGCTCAGATGGACGGACTTTTGGTGCATGGCGATAATTTTCAGGCGCTGAACCTGTTGCAGGATCGTTATCGGGAGCAGGTTAAGTGCATCTATATTGATCCACCTTATAACTCCGGTGGTAACGACTTTGCATACAAGGACGCATATCGCAATTCATCATGGCTTTCGATGTTACAAGACCGCATAGCGCTTTCTCGCAACATCACATCAGAAGACGGCGTGTTTTTTGTCCACATAGATGACAAAGACGAAGATAATCGAACCAGCCACCGTTTGATGAACATGCTCGAAGATCAATTTGGTCGCAAAAATTATTTGGACAATCTTGTCTGGGTAAAAAACACTACTCACAACGATGCCAAAACTTTTTCGCACAATCACGAGTACATTTTAGCTTTTTCTATGGACCGCGAAGCTGCTTCAAAAACTCACAAAATGTTTCGTATTGGCAAGCCCGGCTTCGAAGAAGTTCAGGCGCTGGTAGCAAAGTTAAATCCTGACTTTCCCCCGCTAAGTGATGTCAGTGATGCCCTTCGAGATTTGTATTCCCAACAGACAGTGAGATTCAAGCAGCAGTGTCTGGCACAAGGACTGCCTTGGAACGACGAAACTAAGCGGATGGACCCTTGGAAGGGAATTAAGCAGTATAAATTTGCTGACTATCGTGATGCGGATTTCAATTGGGTGTCCGAAGACGAGGCCAAGCAGAAAAAAGCCCGAATCTGTGTGTACCGTGAAGACAACCCGTCATGGCCAAATGCGAATACGCTTACTAGCGCACATCGTGATCCTGAAAGCATCGAGTATCGTTTCTACACACCACTGCATCCAGAGACAAAAAAGCCCTGCCCTGCACCAGCTCGCGGGTGGGTGTGGAGAGAAACTCCAAATCCATTAAAACCGAAAACGCTTTCGTTTGAGCTATTGTCTGCGCGCCGTCTAATTCATTTTGGTAATGATGAGACAAAAATTCCGCAATCAAAAACTTTTCTAGAGACCGTTGATACCGATGTAGTGAAGTCCGTCCTCACAGACTTTACAGATGGTGATAAAGAGGTTTCGTCAATTTTCGGAGCCAGAGCAAGTTTCCCGAATCCAAAACCGACAACGGTCACTACAAAGCTGATACAAATTACCGCCGACGACGGAGAAACGATTATCGACTATTTCGCCGGAAGTGGAAGCACCGGCCACGCAGTGATCTCCCTGAATCGTGATCTGAACAGGACGATGCGCTACATCCTCATCGAACAAGGCCCGTATTTTGACACCGTCATCAAACCACGCATGCAGAAGGTGGTTTATTCCGCCGACTGGAAGGACGGCAAACCAACCGCACCCTCTACGGGCATCAGCCATGCCTTCAAAGTCCTCAAGCTGGAAAGCTATGAAGACACGCTAAACAATCTCAACCTTGCACGCGCGCCAGCGCAGGCCGACCTCTTGGCCGCATTACCACCCAAAGAGCATGATGCGTATTTGATGGCCTATATGCTGGATGTCGAAAGCCGTGGCTCGCTCCTCTCCGTCGATGACTTCAAAAAACCCTTTGACTATCGCCTGAAGATCGCGGTGGACAGCGCTGGTGCCTGGGCCGAACAAAAGATCGATCTGGTCGAGACCTTCAATTATCTGATCGGCCTGAGCGTGCGGTACTATGAGAGTGATATCAAACATGGCTATGTTCGCGTGACAGGGAGCCTGCCGGATGGACGAAAAGCACAAATTATATGGCGCGACTGCGACATCATCGACTATGACCGATTGACTAAATTGATCCCGCGCTGGGATTTGAATTTGGCTGAGAAAACCAGCGACTTTGATGTCACATACATCAATGGCGATCACACCATCCCAATCATCTACAATTCAGATGAGGCTGAAGGTGGAGCGGTGCGAACCTTGAAGCTTCAACAGATTGAGCCAGAGTTTTTGCGGGCTATGTTCGACGTGGCAGACGTCTGATGGCTGCGGCAAGCAAATCGCCGAAGAAGAAGCGCACGTTCCATCAGGAATTGGTGCTAAACCGCTGGATGCTGTCGCTATTCAACGTGACAAGCTTGAGCGCGCTGAAGGACCGATTGGGCGACGACCGTCACGAAGGCACTGACGAGGACGGACAGACCCGTTTCTTCCATGAGATCACCCGCGGCCTGTTCGATCCCAATATGATTGAGGCCAAGGATCTTCGCCGCTATGACCTCAATATCGTCGAGCACTGGAGCGCAATTACCTTGAAGCGCAACGCCAGGGATGGCGCTGTGCTAACCATGAAATACTTCCAATACCTCTCGCTCCTCTTCACCGAAATCTATCTGGACTGGTATTTCAACAAGCAACAAGCTCTGCTGGATGCCTTGAATGCCACCATGGCGCTCTATCGCGCCGAAGATGGTTCTGAACCTTTCCGCGACTATGTTGGCGACGATTTGGGCAAGCTGGCCTTCTGGAACGCGACGGGCAGCGGCAAGACCTTATTGTTACACGTCAATATCAAGCAATATCTGCACTATTTCCAGGCGGGCTATCCCAACCGCTACCCTGACCGCATCATCCTTCTTACTCCAAACCAAGGGCTCTCACGCCAGCACATTGAGGAGTTGGCGCTGTCTGGCATGGCGGCACGCGCTTTCGACAAGAACACGGGAAAGCTGTTCAAAGGCGTCGTCGATGTGATCGAGATCACAAAGCTGGGCGACGAAATGGGTGACAAAACCGTCGCCACCGCCGCCTTTGAAGGCCACAATCTGGTGCTGGTGGATGAAGGGCATCGCGGTGCTGGTACCGCTGGCGGGCAATGGATGACCCGCCGCGCCGCACTCGTCAAAGGTGGCTTTGCCTTTGAGTATAGCGCGACCTTCTCTCAGTCAGTCGCCAAGGGCGCGACCGTTGAGAAAGCCGAAGCCGACATCCTCAACGCCAAGGCCAAGCGCAAATACCAACGCCCGTGGAAGCAATTGACTCTGGACGAGCGCAACACCCTGCCGCTGACTTCTCTTGAACGCGAACGCGCGCGCATTGAAGGCATCAGGGAAGCTTATGCCAAAGCCGTTCTAATCGACTATAGCTACAAATATTTTTATGCTGATGGCTATGGCAAGGAAAGCCTGATCCTGAATATGGACAAGGCAGGCTTCGACACCCATGGCGACCTATACTTCACCGCTTGCCTGCTCAGCTTCTACCAGCAACTCTGGCTGTGGGATCGCGGCGGGGACAAGATCGCACCGTTTGGCATTGAAAAGCCACTCTGGGTGTTTGTTGGCAATACCGTGTCTGGGGAAAGCAGTGACGTACTCGAAGTCGTCCGCCGTCTTGCGCTGTTCCTCAACAAGCCCGATCAGGCCATTGCATGGATTGAATCGCTCCAGAAGGATGAAGCCCGTTTGCCCGACGGCAAAGGCCGCGATGTGTTCCAGGGCCGCTTCACACCGTTGATGAATGCGGGATCCGGGGCTGCGATCTATGCTGACATCCTATCACGGCTGTTTAATGTGCAAGACCGCGCTCGCCTGAAACTGGTCAATATGCGCGCCAGCAAAGGCGAGTTGGCCTTGCGCGTCGGGTCTGGCGAAGCGTTTGGCCTGATCAATATTGGCGATGATGCTGGCTTCTTCAAAGAAGCCGAAGGTGGCGACGATTTCGACACCGAAATCGACGACTTTGGCGCTGGCCTGTTTGGCACGATTAACGCCAAAGACAGCAAGCTCAATGTGTTGATCGGCTCGCGCAAATTCACTGAAGGCTGGTCCAGTTGGCGGGTGTCCACCATGGGCTTGCTCAACATGGGCTCAGGGGAAGGCAGTCAGATCATACAGCTCTTTGGTCGCGGCGTGCGCCTGAAGGGACAGGGTATGTCGCTCAAACGCTCCCTCCCAAGGGAACGCCCGGCGGGATGCCCTCTGGAACGTCTCGAAACGCTCAATATCTTCGGCGTGAAGGCCGATTATATGGCGACGTTCAGGGAATACCTGATCGAGGAAGGCATCACGCCCAGCGATGAGATCATCGAGCTGGACTTCAAAACGACATCAACCCTACCCAAAAACCTGCGGCTGAAGACCCTCAAACTCAAGGACGGCTACAAGGACAGCCAGAAGGAGGGCTTCAAACGCAAGCGCTCACCTTGGCTGTTTGAAGTGCCAGTTGACGTTGTGGCCAAAATCAAGCCAATCCATGTAACGCTAGATCTCTATCCGAAAATCGAAGCAATCAGCACCACTGACGGTGGTAGCGCGGTCGAGGCTGATGCACGGAAGACAGCCAAGCTTAAGCCAGCCGCGATGGCCATGTTCGACTGGGATAAAGTTTTTCTCGCGGTTCAGAACCATAAGATGACGAAAAGCTTTAGCAATCTTCGTTTGACGCAAGATCGCTTGATGAATTTCGCCACTGGTCCCCAAGACTGGTATACTCTTTATGCTCCCTATGAAGCTGTGGGTACGACCTCATTGGCTTCAATTCTCGGCCAACAAGCCACGCTGATCCAGCTCCTTAAGGACTATACCGATCGATTTTATGCTGCCCTTAAAGCTGCATATGAGGGTCAATTCTATGATGTCGACTATGTTGGGGAAGGGCATGGGTCAATGCTCCCGCTTTATCAATTCGAAATGCCGGCCGACGATGCAGGAAGAGAGTACGAAGCGCGACTAAAGACACTGCAAGAGCTCATTTCGAAGGGGGCACTATCCGACGCCGCAAACAAAGGGACAGGAAATGGCCTGATCACAGTCTGCCTTGGTGCCCATGTTTTCCAGCCATTGTTCGCTCTGGAGGCCGGGAAGACTAATCTTCCTTTCAAGTTGCGCCCCTTAGGCCTTGGTGTTGACAGTGAAGTGCAATTCGTGCGCGATTTAGAAATCTTCTCGAACTCGGCTATCGGGAAAGAGGCTTTAGCGGGTAAGGCATTATATTTGTTGCGGAATGCAGACACGAAGGCGAAGGGCCTTGGCTTCGCAACGGCAGGCAATTTCTATCCCGACTTTCTCTTGTGGCTAATTGATGAGGCGAGCGGCCGCCAATGGCTGTCTCTCGTGGACCCCAAAGGCATAAGGCAAATGGACCTAAATGATCCAAAGCTCGGCCTTTTCAAAGAAATCAAGGCTATTGAAAGCAAGCTGAACGATCCATTGTTGACGCTCAACGCCTTTATTGTATCCAGGACACCTTTTGAGGATCTACTTAACGTACCGGACGCTGCTACAAAGGCAGACTTGGAAGAGCGCAATGTCCTTTTCATGGACGATGGTCCAGAGAAATACTTGCGCAAGCTCGTTGATCTGGCGACAGTTTGAGTCCAAGGTATCGAATCTATATAATTATTAGTTGGTTTACACTCATCGCCAACCCCAGTCCCCCGCCTGCGCGCCATAAGCAAATGCCCCCGTCCACCCCAGCCCCGCAAGGGACGGCTCGCGCCTCTTCGCACTTGCGCGCCTGGTTTGGCGTGGGCGGCTGAGACTTTGCCGCGCAGGCGGCCCTGGTGATTGATATCCAACGCTAGGAACTCCCATTGGGAGATTAGTCTTATGTCTCACGTTCAAATGTTACCCTTGAAGGCTCTACAGCCCTCCCCTCTCAATGCCCGTCGCATTGATAAGAAAGTCGCTATTGATGAATTGGCGGCCTCCATTCAAGCTCATGGCATGTTGCAAGGCCTAAGTGTCGTCGATGTCGGCTCTGGCAAATATCAAGTATCCGCTGGCGGTCGCCGCTTGGCCGCTTTGAAGCTGCTTCTAAAGCGCAAAGCCATCACGTCTGATTTTGAAGTGCCTTGTCAGATCGTTCCTGCTGACCTCGCCGAAGAAGCCTCCTTGGCTGAAAACGTCCAGCGTGTTGCCATGCATCCCCTGGACGAGGTTGAAGCCTTTGGTCGCTTGGCTGGCGAAGGCCAAACCGAAGACACTATCGCTGCCCGCTTTGGTGCAAGTGTCCGTCATGTTCGCCAAAGATTGGCCTTAGCGGCCCTATCCCCCACCTTGAAAGAAGCCTTGCGAAAGGGCGAACTTGGCCTTGATGCGGCACGCGCCTTTTGTCTGGTAGCTGAGCATGAGCGCCAAGACGCAGTCTTTGCCATTATGACCAAACCCGTCAGCAATGCCTATGTGGTGCGGTCTTATCTCACTCAAGGAGCCGTTCGAGTAACCGACCGGCTTGCAAAGTTTGTGGGTGTCGAAGCCTATGAAGAGGCTGGCGGCATTGTCCGTCGAGACCTGTTTGACGATAGCCTCGTGTTCCTCGATAGCCCAGATCTCTTAAATGAACTGGCCACAGCCAAGCTTGAAGAATTGCGTGCGCCACTCCTTGCCCAAGGATGGGGTTGGGTGAGCTTCAATCTGGGTAATGGCAGAGCCGATGGTGGCTCCATGTATCGCATTCGCCCCGAATGGCATCAGCCCACCGAAGAGCAAAAGGCTGCTGCGCATGTGATACGGGAAAGAGCTAATGAGATTGAACAAGCGCTTGCGTCCGATCCAACAGATGCGGCCCTGATCGCGGAACTGGAAAATCTCCGTATCAAGGCCCACGAGATGGCCGAAGCCTTGTCCTTCTTCGATCCAGAAAAGAAGGCGTTAGCCGGTTGTGTGATCTCCATCGATTTTGAAGGGCATCCAGATACGATCGTCGGCATTGTCGCCAAGGGTGATCAAAAGAAGATCGCCCGGATCGACGCACGACGTGAGGCTGAAAAGGCAAAAGCTGAAGCGGACCGACGCCGCGAAAAGGAACGTCTTGAGGCCGAGGCCATTCCTGCAACTGAGGCTGCGGCGTTTACACCCTCCCCAGATGGCGTGACCGTCCTTGTGATTGATCCAGCTTCTAGCACGGCACGCATTGCGGGTCAGAGCATAGGCGAAACTAACCCTTCCGCTGATCTGGTAGCACCAAGTGTTGAGGGTTCTGTAGACATCATCACAACCAGTCTCGAAGAACGGCCACCTTGGGAAGAAGATGATCCTACGCCCGTCAATACCTCGGGCTTCACGCAAAAGACCTTGAATGAACTTACTAGCGCACGCACGCGCGCCATTCGGGGTCATCTTTGTGAGGCTCCCGATGTGGCCTTGGCCCTCTCGGTCTACACATTGGGATGTCACTTCATGGCACTCACTGGCCCTGTCGGCATGAGCATTCATGCCTTTGTATGTCATGCCTACTCAGATGTTGAAGCCCTTGCCTCCAAGCGTGAGGCCTTGAAGGCATTAGACCTCTATGAGGAAAATTGGTTTGACTGGTGCTTGGCCCAAAGCCCTGAGGTTTTACTTCAAACCCAAGCACTCCTGATCGCTTCCACCCTTGATCTCAGCCACAGTGGCAACACACCCATCTGTCGTCGCAAGCAAGAAGTTGCCGATATTCTAGCGACACGTCTTCAAGTCGATATGACCAAATGGTGGGCACCAAGTTCGAACTTCTTCATGGGGCTAAACAAGGCTCAGATCGCAGATGCAATCATGGAAAGTCCTGCAGTTTTGGAATTGACCACGGCTAAAGATCGTGAGGCGTTTGCGGCAACGCTTGCCTCCAAGCGCAAGGATGAATTGGCCCTAATGGCGGCGCAGACGCTCGATGGGTCTGGCTGGCTGCCGGGGGTGCTCAGGACTGATGGGTTGATTGGAGTGGCTGCCCACGACGATGCGCCAGCTTTTGAGATCACCGAGGAAGGCCTGGCCGCTTTGGCAAAAGTTGAGGCCGTAGAGCCTGATCTTCAATCCGTGGGCATTGCGGCGGAGTAATAGGCGCAAGCTGCGTTTCATCAACATAGCTGCGCGTTGGGCGACTGGCGCGCAGTCAAAAATTGATTCTGTAGGAACTTGACATAAAAAACGCCGCGAGGCACGCTACTTGCGCGGCCAATAATTCAAATACTTCTTGGCAACAATAGTCTGAATTAATGCCTAAGTTGTTGACTGAAAACAGGTTTCTGCGGGGAAGCGAAAGTGGCTGATATCATTTTTGGAGATCACTCCCCGGCTGAGCCCGTTAAAGAGCTTGCCGGCTTATTTTCAAATGACTTGTTTAGCGGGACTTTATATCTCGGCTACCCAATACTAAACAATGCTTCTGGTGCTGTAAGAATTGATGCCCTTTATGTTTCAGAAGAATACGGAGTAGTTGCATTTGATTTTCAAAATTATTCAATTACTCACCTAAATGAAGAAGCATTTGATGCTATTAAAAAAGTACAAGATAATCTGTATGCTGCGATTAGTTCCAAGCTTTATGAAACGCCCGAACTTATGAATCGGCGCAAGCTCGTGATTGACGTTCAAACGGTGTCAGTTTCAGCAACAATTACGGATAAAAAAGACGGAGTAATAATTTCGATAGTCGATAATATAATCAATTCATTAGAGCGAGGAGATCGACTATCTCCAGATCACTTTCGGCATTTAAACTCGACTATAGAACGCACTGCTACCATTAGGCCCAAGAAGAAAAGGACCGAAGTTTCAAATCTGAACTCCAAAGGAGGGAAGATCAAAGAAATTGAGAAACAGATCGCAAATCTAGACGCCTGGCAAAAGAAGGCCGCGATTGAATCGCCGCTTGGGCCACAGAGAATTCGAGGCCTGGCAGGTTCCGGCAAAACAATCGTCCTGGCACTGAAGGCGGCATACATTCATTCTAAGGAGCCGAATGCCAGGATTGCTGTGACGTTTCAAACTAGGTCGCTCTACCAGCAATTTCGCAGATTGATTAGGCAGTTTTGTTTTGAGTTCTCAAAAGCGGAACCAGATTGGGACAAGTTAGTAATACTTCATGCTTGGGGCAGTTCTGCTTCGAAAGGTGTGTATTCGGAAGTTTGTAGAGCCGTGAATCTTTCTGCAATGGACTTTGCTGAGGCGAAGGCAAAGTTTGGGATGGCTGGTGCGTTTAAAGGGGCCTGCAATTCTCTTTTGCAGCATCTTAGGTCCCAGCCTAAACCAACGCCAATTTTTGATGTTGTACTAATAGATGAAGCGCAAGATTTGCCGCAGGCGTTTTTCGAAGTGATTTTTCATGTCACATCCCCGCCGAAACGCATTGTCTATGCATATGATGAACTACAAAATCTTTCAGAAAACACGATGACCGCAGCCGATGATTTATTCGGTAAAAAGGCCAATGGTCAGCCAAACATTCGAATTCGAAATGAAGAAGGCAAGCCTCGACAAGATATCGTTTTGCCTGTTTGCTATCGAAACACTCCTTGGGCACTTACTGTGGCACATGGACTTGGCTTCGGCATAGCGAGATCCTCTGGCTTGGTTCAAATGTTCGACGGTCGGGATGTGTGGAACGACATCGGCTATGAAGTTTCATCTGGTACTTTGAGTCCGGGCAAAGCGGTGGCGTTACGGAGAAAGCCGACAGCAACCCCTCAATTTTTTAATGAGCTGCTTACTAGCAACGAGGCTATTGTATTTAACGTTTTTGACGATATTGACGCTGAACAAACTTGGGTTGCCGAGCAAATATCTAGTGACATTAGAGATGGCGAACTTGAACTAGATGACATCTTAATAGTTGTTCCTGAAGCCATCGCGGTGAGGACAATCGCTCCAGGTTTGATGGCGAAGCTCCGAAAATTGAAGATCTCGTCCCATTTGGTTGGTGTTACAAACTCGCGAGATGAAGTGTTCGCTCCGGATAGCGTAGCCATTACATCCATCTATCGTGCAAAGGGAAATGAAGCGCCAATGGTTTATGTCGTTGGCTCGCATTATTGCGACGGAGGCTTCAACCTCGCACAAAAGAGAAATATACTGTTTACCGCAATCACGCGGTCTCGAGCCTGGGTAAGAGTGACGGGTGTCGGTGCATCCATGCAAAATATTGCTGCTGAGTATCAAAAAATTGTGGCAGATGACTTCGAATTGCGCCTTAATTACCCTACTTCAGCTGAACTAAAGCGAATAACCACTCTAAATAAGGATCGTTCTGAGGATGAGTTACGGGCCATCCAAGGGGAAATCGAAGTCACAACTCGACTGTTAAAGAGGCTGAGCGACGGCGAAATTTCGTTGGAGTCTCTCCCTGCTGAGTTCCAAAGTTTGGTTAACCCAAAAATATGAATGCACAACAACTGAAAATACTCGCTGAACAGTTAATACGGCAGCAGATAGCAATCGCCTCTGGTCCAATTCGCTCAAAGAATATGGCTGGCCGACTCGTCGAGTTAGAGGTCGGGGACACAAGCGCAATTTCTAACTCATCTGAGATAGTTGAGGACAGCTATCAGTTCTATCTTGAGCTTTTGCGTCAAAATCGCTTCTCTTTTGTGCTCTTTGATGGTTCCATTGTTCAGCTGCGCTATAGAGTCAGAGGGCGCAATTTAGTTTCTCATAGATTCTGTTACATAGCCGCCCCGTTTGATGAGGACTTTCGAGAATTGGAGGGAGCCGATCTGATCGATTTTGCGGAGAGCATCGTTTCAAGCAAACCCATGGATAACCCCCGCCGTGGGACATTGCGACTTGAATACGATCCAACGGCAGCGACTATCGGACACCCTTCAGCACATTTGCATATTTACAAGAGCTCGTGCAGGATTGCTGTGAAAGCGCCTATGTCTGCAAAAGATTTTATGGTTTTTTTGATCCGAAACTTCTATTCTAACGACTACCCAGGCGACATACTAGGTGAGGCAGTTCACGACTTGCCAACAACAATCGGTGCTGATGAATTGCGAGTCCCACACCTGAGCTGGATCAGCACGTAAACACATATAACTTTACTATATCCCGACCCACTCGGCCCAAAATCCCTGCACCCCGAAAAGCCTGCCCGCAACCATTCGGTCGGCCGCTCACGCTTCCGCCCCGGTCTGGACAAGACGAGACTACCGGGGTGCGGGCAGGCAATCAGGGGTGCGGTTTGTTGATCTCGGCCGAGGGGGGCGGCGCGTGCTCATGGTGAGTATCGCGTAAAGCAAGATCCCATCGGCGGAGGTTTCCGCTATGTCACTTTCAATCGCAGCAACTCGTAATTTCCGCTCTTCATCAGCGTCCGATGAAGCTCGTCTGACACCACACGAGCGTGTCACAGCCCAAATCAGTTCTCTTCTCGAACGCGGTGTTCGCCCCTGGATCAAGCCATGGGATGATATTGCCCAGCCGGATGCCTTGGTTTTGCCCTTGCGTTCGTGTGGAACACCCTATCGAGGCATGAATATCATCGCCTTGTGGGCTGCCTCTTTGGAAAGTGGTTTTAGGTCACGCCATTGGTTCACTTTCAAACAAGCCTTGGCCGTGAAGACCTGTGTCCGCAAAGGTGAGCGCGGATCTTTTGTCGTCTATTATGCCGAAGTGGGCGATAAGTCAGAGGGTGATGGAAAGCCTTCTCGGGCTCCCAAGTCCAAGGGTGCCAATGGCGATGATACTGGTGAAACCCGTCGCATTCTGCGCGGCTATACCGTCTTCAATGCCGAGCAAATCGACGGTCTGCCGGAAACCTTCCATGCGACTTCAGAGATACCCACTGTTCCGCGCACTCCATTCACTATCAGCGAAGATGAGGCCCGTTGGGCTTCTCTCTTCGCGCGCATCCCCGTCACTCTTCGCCATGGTGGCAATAGAGCTTTTTATTCGAAAGCCGTAGACTACATCCAAATGCCCCTTCGCGAGGCCTTTCGCGATGGCAGCCAATATTGGGCAACTCTCGCTCACGAGACCGCCCATGCTTCGCGTCATGAGACACGCCTCAATCGCGATTTCGGTCAGACCCGCTTTGGCGATGCAGGCTATGCTCTGGAAGAGCTAGTCGCTGAACTCGCTAGTGCATTCATCGGGGCGCACATCGGCCTGCCCGCTGATCACCTTGAAGATCATGCAGCTTATATCGACGGCTGGCTTAAAGCCCTTGGCGACAGTCCATCGTCGTTCTCGGTGGCTGCGAGCAGAGCTCAGGCTGCTACGATCTGAGACTAGGCCCCTCAAATGGGCAGGTGAACAGGTCGGCTATAGCGATGAAAACATGCTCCGCCAGCTCCTCATTCGGACAACTGGTTTGACGCCAAAGGCTATTCGGAAGCTGAGGTAAGCTCAAGGGTTCACACAGTTCTGCAAAGCCAGCTGGAAGTGCAAGCGGTGGGCGGAAGGCTTGAGCAGCAAGACTTCCAAGTATCCAAAACGTCAGCCCTATTTGCGCCTTGCAAGGGCCTCTAACAGACCCCAGGCGCCTTCGGTTGCCTTTTTGATCGCGGATGGATCGTTGAGAGCACGGCTCATGAGGAAGCCACCTTGGACAGTCGCAACAAGTGTAACAGCCAAATCCTCTGGCAGCAAACTCGGGCTTAGATCACCTTGGGCTTGAGCTTCCGTCAGAGCTTGGCACACTAAATTCTCTACTTTCTCAAAGTAGCTGGCAATCGGTAGCCGTAGACCGGGATTGGCGAGCACTTCTGTCTCATTGGCTAACCGGCCTAAGCGACAGCCCTTTAGCCCATTGCGTTCCAGTAAAAGATAGGCCCTGAGCCGCTCCAATGGGGGTGATCCGTGCGCAAATATTGTCTCGGCCGCACTCACAAGTTCGGCTTCCACCTCGCCAAGAACTTCTGAAGCCAACTGCTTCTTGCCGCGGAAGTGATGATAGAGGCTGCCTTGGCCAGCACCACTGGCGTCCATGACCTTACGCGGGCTCATGCTTTCATAGCCCTCTTCCCAGAGCAGATTTTTGGCGGCGTTTAAGATCGCAGTTCGCACGGTTGATTCTCCTATTGACTCTGTAACTACTAGTATGTACAAACCCCGCCTGTCAATAGAAAGAGGAGCCAGAAGCCGTGAATTCTTATTCAATCCACACCGTTGAAACCGCGCCTGACCCCTCAAAGGGACTTCTTCAGGCTGTCCTAAATGCCAACGGCTTTATCCCAAACATTCTGGGGATTTTCGCCAATGAACCAGCGGTCCTGCAGGGCTACTTGTCGCTTTCTGACGCGTTTGATCGCTCAAGCTTGGGCAGTAGGGAACGCCAGATTGTGCAACTTGCTGCCGGCGTCGCTAATCGCTGCCACTATTGCGTCGCTGCTCATTCAACAGTTGCTCTAAGCTTAGGCGTACGCAGCGACACTGTCAGCGCGATTAGAGCTGGTGCCACGCCAGTTGATCCGCGGGATGCTGCATTAGCGGCACTCACCACAACATTGGTTGAGCGTCGTGGATTCCTGCGCGTCGTTGATAAAAAGGCATTTTTTGCCGCAGGCTATACGCAAATCCAGCTTTTGGCTGTTGTGATGGGCGTCGCGCTGAAGACCCTGACGAACTACGTTAATCATTTTGCCGAGACACCGGTCGATCAGCAATTTCAAGCCCAAGCCTTTGTGCCAAGGGAGGCAGTTTGATGTCGACGGGTGAAATCGCGATGAGCCCCGAACTGTTAGCATTGGTACTAAGTGCGACCTTGACGGGCGTAATTTGGGTACCAATCATCTTGAACCGTTTGCGCGAAATGGGCATTTGGAAAGCTCTCAGCAATCCAGAACCTGACCTGCGCCCGCACGCTGAATGGGCTTATCGTCTTGGCCATGCCCATCGAAATGCGATTGAGAACCTGGTCGTGTTCGCGCCGCTGGCTTTGGCGGTGCATTTTCAAGGGATTGGCAACACACTCACGGCAGCGTGGGCAACAGCCTTTGTTGCCGCACGCGCGGCGCACGTCGTTATCTACACATTTGGTATCCCCTTGCTTCGCACAATCGCGTTCTTTGCAGGCTTTTTGGCGCAGATGGTGTTCGCAATGCGTCTTTTGGGAGTGATCTAGCATGCGTTTGTTCTACAGTGCCGCCTCACCCTATGCACGCAAAGTACGGGCAGTTGTCGTAGAGAAAGGGTTGACTGACAGGGTTGAGCTTGTGGCTTCTAATCCCCTCTCGGAGACCAATGACCTTAAGCTCATCAATCCGTTGGGCAAGGTCCCAGCCCTCGTCCTTGAGGACAATCGAGTGCTTATCGACAGTCCAGTAATCTGTGAATATCTCGACCTACTAGGCAGGGGTGCTAATCTAATCCCCGCAAGCGGGGACGAGCGCTTTCACGTACTAACGCGGCAAGCAGCAGCTGATGGTATTATGGATGCAGCCTTCAATCTCGTTATGGAGCACAGGCGCCCAGCCGGGGAGCAATCTTCGGCTTGGATCCAACGTTGGACCGAGGCAATCTTACGGACAATCCAAAGCCTTGCGCCAAGCCAGTCTAAGTACTCATTCGATCTTGGCGATATTGCAGTGGCCTGTGCGCTTGGCTATCTCGATTTCCGATTGCCGGAAATTGATTGGCGCAAGGATGCGCCCGAGCTCGCCGCTTGGGAAGCCAACTTCAAAACACGACCGAGTCTAGTCAAAACTGCCCCAGATGTGGGCTAAGGCAATGGCTACAACACAGTTCTGGGCCTTATGGGCTTTAGCCGCAGGGGCTGGCATACCGGTGATGGCCAGCCTCAACGGTGCACTCGCGCGTACCCTCGGCAATACACCGGCTGCTGCCGCTGTTCTATTCCTTGTCGGCTTCCTGGTTTGTGGTTTGGTTCTCCTGACAACGGGGGGAGCTTCATCTTTGGCTCGCCTGTTTCAGTCGCCGCCAAGTCTGTTTGCCGGTGGGCTCATTGTCGCATTCTACATCCTCAGCGTAACGCATCTGGCACCACGTTTCGGAGTGGCCAATACAATTTTGTTTGTGATGGTGGCGCAGATTGTAACCTCCTCCTTGATTGATCATTTTGGCACCTTTGGTGCCTCCCAAAGACCGCTGACAATTCTACGGCTAGCTGGACTCGCGATAATTCTTGCTGGGCTCGCGCTGACCCAAACACGACAAGGGACATCCTAGGCTATAATTTTTGCTTGGCTACCAGGCCTTAGTTCGATGACCAAAGGTGCCACACGCATTTGAACACACTTCCGCTAAATTGAGCCTAATGAGGAGGTATAGATTAGCTTGCAGCCTGCTTCCCAATTATGATGCTTTATTAGACAGCACTATTGTTATGTGCTTTCCGATTAGTCCATCGAATGCGCGCCGAGTACATACTGGCTTTGACCATGACGCTATACTTTGCCGCTTTTCGAGCAGGGCCGGGTTCCAAGCGTCGTTCTTATAGATTGCACTGCAGTTGGATGTGGAGGATTGCTCGCAAAGCTTGGCGTTGGTCCTCTATCGTTAATCTTAGTATGCCTTCCTAAAGTCGACGATAGTTGTCGTATTGAACTCATCCAAGCTGGTCCTTGATCTCCCTTGAATGGTCTGACTTGCCCGTCTGACCTTTGATACCCGTCTCGGGAGACGCGTTGACGTGGCTTGAAAACTGCCTCCGGCGGCGTGTCCCACCATTCTTCGAATTCAAGGGCCCGAGTTGTCGCTACGCTCCTGCCCGCGCCAAGCCCTTGTGTGCCACCAGGTCGGTTTCCGCCCCTCGCCTTGTTCCGGATGCTGTTGCGCCCCGTCGCCACCGCGACCCCCGGACCGGGACACCAACGGACGGGCAGCATTTAGACCCAACGGAGAGACCACCATGGACAAGGCCAATTTCGAAATCGTCGGAAACGTCGGCAAGATTGAGATCAAGACTTTCGGCAAGACCGGCAAACTTGCAACCCTCAGCGTCGCCACCTCCGAGCGCTGGAAGACCGAAGACGGCACGCAAAAGGATCGGACTTACTGGCACCGCGTCACTGTCTTTGCCCCCGCCATCATCGCCCGCATCGAGACGATGGTCCAAAAAGGCACCCGAGTTCGCCTCCTCGGTCGCATCCGCCCCGGCTCCTACGATGACGACAAAGGCCGTACCCGCTATGTCATCGAGTTCGTGCTCGGACCCTTCGCAGAGCTCGAGATCCTCGCCCGCGGCAAAGCCAAAGCCGAAGGCCCTGACACCGAAGCAGACCTTCCGATGGAGACAGCCGCCTAACCACTTCAATCCAGCAAATCAGACCAAGGGCGGAGCCGAACAGCTCCGCCCTTTTGGCGTGCTCAGGTTTAGGCTGGGCTTCGATTTCTTGTTTTATTGGGCTTCAGAAGCTTTGCGCTTTGGAGATGCCTGTTCGGGTCGGCCTGGTCAGAGTGGGACAGGTGCTTGCGAAAGTGGGACAAAGTGAGTTTGATTTGGGGGAGATTTGCAAGATATAAGAGGGCGACTTGCCGGTGCTTTTAGTGTGATGTTTTGATTGATGTTTTTGTAAGTCATGTTTATGGGGCCATAACTTGCAGTGTGTCGTGGCATGTAAGTCGGCATAAGTCTTGCGGTTTTGGGTGTCTGGAGGCACCAAATGGCGCGTTCGCATAAGACTTCTGGACACGGATCTGACGCAGGCAGTTCAGGCGGCGTGAGAGATTTGATTGCAACGCGCCTTGTTGCGCCACGTGAACGCGTTTCCCCCGACATGCCCAAAAGTGGAGGCAATGACCCCGGCTCAGTCAAAGCTAGTCTGGCAAAAAGACTATCGGGTTCGCGTCTATTTAGGCGAGGGGCGCAGGCTGGCGGTGGTGGCGGCTTGGCCAAAGCTGGCAGCGTCACTCTCTATGTTCCAGCCAGTCAGCGCGCCATGGTGAAAGTGTTTATTGGGCGTCACTCAGGACCCCGTGGTGTTGCCAATCCGGGTAAAGCGCTTGCCCAACATGTTAGTTATCTGGCCCGCGAAGGGGCCGGGCAAGACGGCGTGGATGCTGGCTTTTATGATCTGGATGGTTCGCGCAATGCCGAAGAAGTCGGAGCCCAATGCGCGGGCTGGAAGCAGGACAGGCACCATTTTCGCCTAATCATTAGCGCCGAGCACGGCGACAAGATTGAGGACATGGATGCCTATGTGAAAGGCGTCATGGAGAAAGTCAGCCTCGACCTCAAAGAGCCGAATTTGGAGTGGGTGGCCGTCAACCACTACGACACCGATCAGCCCCACTCCCACGTTATGATGAGGGGCAAGCGCGCTAATGGCAAAGACCTTGTTATGCCCAGATCTTACGTAAGTCACGGCTTACGGGAACGAGCCCAGGAGCATGCCCAGGCTATCCTGGGGGACAGCAGCCGCAGCGATGCCGAGCGGGGCCTGTTCACCCGCAGCACGGCCAATCTCTGGACCGATATTGATATCCGCCTATCAGCCCTCGCCAAGAGCCATGATGGGCTTTTGCCGAAGTCGGAGCTTAGCCGTCGCGACACGGTTGGGGCGCTTGTTAGGGCGCGTGTGGGGCATTTGGAGGGCCTTGGGCTGGCAACCAAGTCCAAGCACGGGGTTGCCTTTGCGGCTGATCTGAAAGCTCGCTTGGACGCCCTGCAGAAGTCGCAAGATATCATGCGCTCGCATTGGGAAGAGAAGCGCATTGGCGGGCACTTAGAAAAGGCATGGTCAAAAGAAGTCTCGGTCGGTGGGCAGCAAAGCAGAACCGACGCCATACGCGATAACATGACTGTCCATCGCCTTATGCCGCAGGATGTGGAGTTGGCGCGTTTGGGCCAATCGGTTGGTGCAGGGCAAGGCGATGACCGCTTAAGTGATCCAAACCTTAAGGCACGCGCCGAATTCCTCGTCAGCAAGGGCTATGGTGTCCGTCAGGGCGAGGGCATAGGCTTCAAGCCAGAAGCTTGGGCAAAGCTTCGCGATGCTGATGCCACCCATGCGCTGGAGCAGGAGCTCGGTATTTCGGGTCGAGCAGTCTCCCATGATTTGAGCGAAGGTGTTGTGATTGGCAGCATTACGACGTCTTTGGGTAAGCAGACTGTAATTGATCGCGGGGTCGGGATTGCGATCGCACCCGTCAGCAGCGGGCAGGAACTGGCCATAGGTCATGTGATTGGGACAGGACTTGAGCGCTGAATCAAAACAAAAAGCAGCAAAACTGCATGTCAAAAAGGCACAAAAATGTTGCCAACTAATGCCTGTGAATTGCGTTCAGTTGGTATCGATACGGTATCGGCAACTTTTTTCTAGGGCGCTTCGATCTGCTAACCCCTTGTTTTAATGGTGGAGCCAAGGGGAGTCGAACCCCTGACCTCTTGAATGCCATTCAAGCGC
>CAZKWK010000004.1:0-590 GCA_964556335.1 uncultured Bordetella sp.
AGATTACGCTAGAGAGTAAAGATTTTTACCTCAACGACAATAGGGACGGTTCTGGAGTTAAGAAGTACTCCCAGTTTAGTCCAGTAGTAGGGGTTACTCGGCATTTAGGTCCCTCAGCCAACATCTTTGTGAATTATGGCCAAGGATTTGAGTCCCCCACACTGGTGGAGACGGCCTATTCGCGCGAAGGGAGCGTCAACGTAGGTTCTTTTCGTCGTGACCTGAAGGCTGCAAAAAATGAGCAAGCGGAACTCGGATTCAAGTGGCGCCCAAGTACTACTCAGAGTTTTTCGGGAACTTTATTCTGGGTTCAGACAACTGACGAAATTGTCACGGATTTGAATCGTGGGGGTCAGACCTCGTTCAAGAACGCACCAAAGACCCGACGACTAGGATCAGAGATTTCTTGGCAAGGGAGTTTTTTGAAACACTGGCGCTCAGTCGTAGCCTTTACGTATATTGATGCGCAGTACACGCAGGCTTTTGACACTCAGAGATTTCAGAATCCAAGTGTCGTCACTGATAGGGTTAATTCCGGTAATAAACTGCCAGCCATTCCTAGCCATTCCCTTTTCGCAGATTTGGAATGG
>CAZKWK010000004.1:600-38502 GCA_964556335.1 uncultured Bordetella sp.
TCCCCAGGGCTTGTCCGCTGGTGTTGAACTGCAGTCCGTAGGTCGACGGTATGCCAACGACCTTAACACCCTCAGTGCTGAATCATTTGAGACCATTGCATTCCGTGCAGGCTACTCGAAAAGTGTCGGTATCACTGACCTACAACTCTTCGCTCGCATTGATAATGCGCTCGATGAAAAGTATGTCGGGTCAGTAATTGTTAATGCGGCTAATGATCGCGTGTTCGAACCCTCCCCCGAGCGCAACTGGATGGTCGGGGTGAAAACCGTCACGCGGTTCTAACTCCTGGGGTTTGAGAACTCGGTACACTTCGGCGCCATGCATAGACTCTGCGTGGCGCCGATGATGGACTGGACCGACCGACACTGTCGGTTCTTTCATCGTCTTCTGGCGCCCAACGCGCTGCTCTATACCGAGATGATCACCACGGGCGCGATTCTTCATGGGGATCTGGACAGACTCCTGGGCCATCACCCCTCGGAACACCCCGTGGCTTTGCAGCTGGGGGGCAGTGAACCCAACGACCTTGCCCGCGCCGCGAAGATCGGTGTCGAGTGGGGGTACGACGAGATCAATCTGAACTGTGGCTGCCCGAGCGAGCGGGTGCAAAAGGGTGCCTTTGGTGCCTGTCTTATGCGGGAACCCGCGCTGGTGGCCGACTGTGTGCAGGCCATGCGGGAGGCTGTTGGGGTGCCGGTTACGGTCAAACATCGCATCGGCGTGGACAGCGAAGACTCGTACGCGTTTGTATCGCGGTTCGTATCGCAGCTCATGGCGGTAGGCTGCACGGTCTTTATTGTTCATGCCCGTAGCGCCATTCTTAAAGGGCTATCCCCCAAAGAGAATCGCGAAATCCCTCCGCTGCGGTATTCGGTCGTGCGCCAACTCAAGCAGGACTTTCCTGAGGCAACCTTTGTGGTCAATGGTGGGATCGTTTCTGTTGAGCAGGCACGCACGCTAATGGCGCCAGCCTCGACGCAGGAGCCCCTGCAAGAGAGCGCCCAAACGCTTCCTGCGCTTGATGGGGTGATGATCGGTCGGGCCGCCTATCACGATCCCTGGCTGCTGCGTGCGCTCGATGCGATGCTCTTCGGTGACGACGCCCAACGGCCGCACGACAGAACATCGGTGATCGGCCCGTTGGCAGACTACTTTGATGATCAACGACGACGGGGGGTACCGCCCAAGACTATGGCGCGTCACTGGCATGGTTTGTTTCATGGTCAGCCCGGGGCCCGTCATTGGCGCCGGTCGATGTCTGAGGGATTTCGCCCGTACAATTTAGTCAATGCTGTAGAGCAAATTTGATAAAGGAGAGGTTCCTATGGTCAAACCAGCCGTCTATGCGTCAATTTTTGTTGCATTTGGTTTTTTTATGTTGGGCTCACAGCTCGCCTACGCCAAAAAGACCCAGTGGTGCGTAGTGGATAAAAAGGTTGCAGACTACACAAGTGAATGTTTCAACACACGAGAGGAGTGTCAGCGTCGTGCCGCAAAAAAAGGAAGCGGTTTTAGTTGTGGTGTGACCTTCCAATAAGGGTCTTTTATATCGCGCGCTGCTAAAGCGCGTAGACTGGTTGGGTCGATGTCGAATCAAAGCACATAGGGCGCCTTGCTCGCCTTGAACTCGTTCTGCATGTAGAGCTGCAGTAACAGCGACTCGATCACGGGTTTCAGAATACCGGGCTGCCCTTCAAGCAGCTCGCGTAGCGCCTCCGCCTGCATCTCCACGCAGACCACCGGCGCCAGGGCCCGTGCAGACAGGCTCCGTACCCCCCCAAAAAGAATCGCTTGTTCCCCAAAAGAATCTCCAGGGCCCAGCAGCGCAATCTGGGTCTCCGGCTCCCCAGGAGAGAAGAGCTCCACCCGACCTTCCTTCAGTAGATAAAAGAATTCGGCTTTTTCCCCTTTTTGAAAGAGCAGCGCCTGGGCGGGATAGGTTTTCTCCACCGCGCTTACACGGGCTGCGCTCGTGCTACCGGCTTCTTCGCCCGGTGTGTTCATCGGTGGCCCTTGGGATACTTAGGATGCCTGCACACGATCTCTAGGCCTCAAGATACTTGGGAACGCCTGTGAGCTTACCCTCGAGTATCCGCTGAACCGTCAGCCGGCAAATACCCTTCAGTCCGGGGTTGGCCCGTTCGATCTCTCGAATGGCGTTTGGGATGGGAATGATCTTGACGTTCACTACGGAGGCGGCGGTGTAGTGATAGCGAAGCGGGAGGTCGCAGAGCCCTTCGGCAAGTCCAATCGTGGCGCCAGGCCCAAGCACGAAGGTGTGGTCTTGGTCGTGTACCTCCACCTCTCCGAGAACGACCACGTAGGCGGTATCGGGGATCTGCTGCGCCTGCATGATCGTCTGCCCGGGGCTAAAGAGCCCCGTGCGTAGCCGTGCGGTAGCCCAGACCCGATAAAACATACGCTCCAGACTCGACATGTCGTACTGGTCAAAGAACTCGAAGGTACTTTTCGATTGTGACTGAGTGAGGCTCAGTCCCTTGAATCGGGTGCGGTCTATGTTGAAGCGAAAGGTGGTCATGATCTAGCATCAATAATCAGCAGGTTCTGAGAGAGTTTACGTAATATGCTGACCTTTCGTAAGAAGTCTGTCGGCATGGCAATAAAGATGTCTGCGAAAATGACGGTTTTTGGGAGGGCTTGTCTATGAAGGTGCGTTTCTGGGGGGTAAGGGGCACGATTCCGTGTGCCTCGACAAGCCACCTTCGCTATGGCGGCAACACGAGCTGCGTGACGGTCACCTGTGGTGATCGGCTGCTTATTTTCGATGCAGGCTCTGGCATTCGTCCTCTTGGTACCTGGGTTCAGGCGCAGGGCTTTCCCGCAGCGGATCTTTTTTTGTCGCATGTCCACTGGGACCACATCCAGGGGCTGCCATTTTTTAAGCCGCTCTACCTCTCCGAGTTCAGCCTCTCAGTCTGGGCGGGAAATCTGCAGCCGCAGGGCCTGACTTTAGAAGAGACCTTGGCGCGACAGATGTCTACGCCATTTTTTCCGATTGCCCTTGACCGGTTCTCTGCGGAGATGGGCTTTAAAGATTTTTCTGCAGGGGCTGTGCTTGACCTGGGCCGGGGCATTGTGGTGCGCACCGCCGCCCTGAATCACCCGCAGGGCGCTACCGGTTATCGGGTGGACTACGATGGCCGTTCGGTCTGCTATGTGACGGACACAGAGCATCGCCCCGGTAAGCTCGATACGGCAATTCTGGATTTGATTCGTGGCGCAGACCTGGTGATCTACGACAGTACCTATACCGATCAAGAGTTTTTTCGATTTGCTGGATGGGGCCACTCCACCTGGCAGCAGGGCGTGCGACTCTGTCAGGCCGCAGAGGTAGAACAACTTGCCATCTTCCACCATGATCCAGACCACGACGATAACTTTATGGACCGTATCGCAGAGGAGGCCCAGGAGATGTGGTCGGGCGCCTTTGTTGCCCAGGAGGGGCAACAGCTCATTCTCTAGCCCTAGGCGTTGTAGCGATGCCCGCGTGCGTGAAGATCGTTATGCAAATAAAGCTGTAAGAGCAGGGCCTCAAAGACGGGCTTGATCGTGCCCTGCTCAACCTCCAGCATTTCTCGGAGGGTTTCAGCAGACAAGGCGAGGCAGATCACGCTGCCCACGGCACGTGCCGACACACTGCGTACGCCGCCGACCAGAATGGCCTGCTCCCCAAACGATGTGCCCGGCCCGAGGGTGGCGATTTTTTTTTGGGTGCTCGGCTCGAAGAGTGCAACCTCTCCCTGGCGAATCACATAAAACCGGTCTGCAGCATCCCCCTTATTAAAGAGAAGCTCTCCAGCAGGAAAATAGATCTCGTTTGGCCCAAGCTTTGGAGCCGGGGGTACTGACGGCTTAGTGGGAGCAGCGGGTGTCGCTATTGGTGTCGGTGCCGCCGGTGCCTTGGCAGCGGGGCTTGCCCCCAGCATGGGCCAGGTGACAGGCTCGAAGGCGATCTTCTTGTCTGGGAACGGTTGCCCCCGCACCACTGGCGCTTCTGGGGGTGCGGACGGTGGCGTCGCGGGGGTGACGGGTACGGCTTTTTCAGGAACAACTGGCGTGGCCTCTACGACGGGTTCAGGAGGCGCGACGAGTGCGAGCAGTTCTTCGAGCTTAGGTGCCGGCGAAGCAATCTTCGGAAGGAATTCCTCGGGTACTTCTGCTGACCCCGTTACCAGGCGAAGCGCGGTGGTGAGCGTGTCTGACGCCTGCTTCGTCGCTTGGCGTAGGGCCACATTGCGCAGTGCGGCCTGGGCACAGATCTCGTCGATGGAGGGGGTCGGGGCTGCCATGCTGTTTTTAGCGCATGAAGTCCGGGGGGCTGCCACGTTCCCCGAGAATACGCTGCACAGTAAACCGGCAGATGCCCTTCAGGCCAGAATTAATGCGGGCGATCTCGCGGCAGGCCACGTCGATGGGAATTACCTTGCAGTTGAGCGCCGTGTGGGCCGTGTAGTCGTATCGGGAGGGCAGTGCACAGAGCCCCTCAGCGAGCCCGATGACAGTACCAGGCCCGAGAAGGTAGGCGCCATCGTCATCTTCAACGGCCGCCTCACCCGAGACGATGACAAAGGCATAGCTTGGGACCTGGTCTTTGCGCTGCATCGTCTGGCCTGCCTCAAAGACGCCGGTCTGCAGAATCTTGCTTGACCAGAGCCGAAAGAAGAGCCGCTCCTGACCGCTGAGGCTGTGCTCATCGAAATATTCCACACTCTCGTGACGTTTTGCCGTGATGCTGAGGTCGTCAAAGGTGGAGCGGTCAATGCTGAACGAAACTGGGGCCGGGGCGGTCATCTCCGTGTCCTGGGCAGCCAGACGGGCTGAATCGTTTGGCAAGAAAGATATTTTTGAATCTTCACTGTCTGGAAGTCGGCCTGTCAACCCATAAGTTGAGTCTTGCCTGACCAAAAACGTAAAACTGGCGCCTCCGGCACGAATCGAACGTGCGACCCTCCCCTTAGGAGGGGGATGCTCTATCCACTGAGCTACGGAGGCCTCTGTGCTGCACCGTGGCTAAATAGTAAGCCATCGCCGTCTGCCCCCCCGATGTATGGCGCCGAGGTGCATCGGAGGGGGTTAGGGCAGATCGGGTTTGGGGGGCTGCTGCCGCTTGTACTTACGGATCGATTGCAGAATGACAGCCGTCAGGGCCAGTCCCAGCACCAGCCAGCCGGCAGCCAGAGCCCGCTCCTGCCATTGCAGGCCGATGATGCGAACGAGTGCCTCACAGACATAGAGCCAAATCAGCAGCGACATCCACTGAAACGTATAGATTCTGCCCTTGAGGAGCCCGGGTACCGCCATGGCCAGCGGCGCAACCTTCAGCCAGAGCCACGATCCGTCCCGAATGGGATCAATAAACCCCTCCCAGGCGACGCCATAGACCACCATGAGTAGGCAGAGCCCGGTTGCCCATCGGGCGTCTGCGCGGCTGATGGCGGGGCCTAAGGAGGCTGGCTGCTGTGAAGGCGTGTTCATATGGCTAGCCTGCGGCCGATCGCAGGGCCTGGGCGGTCTGCGCAACCCGCCGGCCTAAGGCCTTAGCGAGTCGATGCTCCTCCTCGCTGATGGGTATGCTGCCGTCGCTACCGGCCACATGGGAGGCGCCATAGGGGCTTCCGCCGGTGCGGGTGCTGCCCAGATCGGGTTCTGAGTAGGGCAGGCCCACAATGAGCATGCCATGGTGTAGTAGCGGCAGCATCATGCTCAGTAGGGTGGATTCCTGGCCGCCATGAAGGCTTCCTGTGCTGGTAAAGACGCCTGCCGGCTTGCCGATGAGATCGCCGGAGAGCCAGGCGTTGAGGCTGCCATCGATGAAATATTTCATGGCGGCTGACATGTTTCCAAACCGCGTTGGCGAGCCGAGTATGAGCCCCGCGCAGTCACGCAGGTCTTGGGGTTCTGCATAGGGCGGGCCTTCAGCAGGTACCGATGGGCTTAACGCCTCGTGACTCGCTGAGACCGAAGGCACCGTACGCAGGCGGGCGGCGCAGCCTGTCACCGATTCCACGCCGTCGGCCACCGCATGCGCGAGTGCCGCCGTCGCACCATGCCGGCTATAGTAGACAACAAGAATTTCGGTCAAGGCCATGCCCCGTATCATAGCGACACCGTCAAAGGAGACCCGAGTATGAAGGTGCAAGACATTCTGAAACTCAAGGGCAATCGCATGTTTACCTCGTCGCCGAGTGAGTCTCTGTCAGACGCGGTGATCCGTATGGCAGAGGAAGACATCGGATCCTTGGTGGTGCTGCAGGGGGATCAGCTTGCTGGCATGTTGACCTTTCGCGAGGTGTTGGTGGTGTTGGCCAAGCGTCAGAAGGAACAACGGGTGGGCCCTACGCCCACCATGAACCAGATTCTGGTGAGCGAAGTCATGAATGCCCGCCCGACCCATGCCACGCCCGATATGACCATTGATACCCTGCGGGAAGTCATGAACGCCTGCGGAGAGCGTTACCTTCCGGTTGTCGATGGACAGAAGATTTTGGGGGTTGTCTCCTTTCACGATGTCGCCCGGGCCGTATTAGATGCCCAGAGTTTCGAGAACCGAATGCTCAAGGCCTACATACGCGACTGGCCCACCGAGGGAGACGAGAAGGGCGCCTCCCCTTCATAACCACCACGGACGTGGGGTGTTCCTTCGCTCGGGAAGGAAGGCCTGTGCCCCTTTTTTCAGAACACTCAGGAACTCTTTGCATGCGGATACTGGTCTGTAACGACGACGGATACTTTTCACCGGGCATTGCTGCCCTGGCCGAGGCGATGCGAGGATTTGGTGAGGTCACCGTCGTGGCGCCAGAGGCCGATCGCAGCGGGGCCAGTAACTCGCTCACCCTTGATCGCCCCCTCTATGTGCGTAGGGCCTCTAGTGGGTTTTTCTATGTGAATGGAACGCCCACCGACTGCGTGCATGTGGCCGTCACCGGATTTCTGGATCACCGGCCAGACCTGGTGGTCTCGGGGATTAACAATGGCCAGAACGTGGCAGAAGACACCCTCTACTCGGGCACCGTGGCCGCTGCGATGGAGGGGTTTCTCCTCGGAATTCCTGCCGTGGCATTCTCTCTTGCCGATCGGGGGTTTGACCATCTCGATACAGCAGTCCATGTCGTGCAACGCGTGGTCTCGGGCCTCTTACGCCGCCCCTTTGCCAACGCCAAGCTTCTGAACGTCAATATCCCGAGCGTTGCCTTGGGAGACCTTGCAGGCTTTACGGTCTGCCGACTCGGCCGGCGGCATGTCTCGCAGCCTGTCGTGCGTGTGGCCTCCCCACGAGGGGAACCGATGTTCTGGGTAGGGGCACCCGGTGGTATTCGTGATGCGGGGCCGGGCACCGATTTCTATGCGCTGGCCAATCGCCAGGTCTCTATCACGCCCCTCCGGGTTGACCTCGCAGATGCCGAGGGGCTCGCGTCTGTCACGCAATGGCTGGACGACCTCCGCTAGGGCCGGGGCGCAGACCGCAGATTCCTCCGCCGCTCGATCTCAAGCCGAAGTGGGGAGGGCGAGCCGAGTCGGCGGCATCCTTACCGCCCGAGACGAGCCTTGCGGCGCAAGACCGAGGCCCAGGTCAGGTGTCGGGTGAAGGGCTCACCAGCGATCGGCTCCGAGACCGGATGGTGGCAAGGCTAAGGCAGCAGGGGATTCAAGACGAGACGGTCTTGCGCGCGATGCAGGCCGTGCCACGTCATGTCTTTGTCGACCCCGGCCTGGCAAGCCGCGCCTACGAGGATTCTGCACTACCCATCGGTCACTCGCAGACAATCTCGCAGCCCTATGTGGTCGCCCGTGCGATTGCGCTGGCCCGGATGTTTCTCGGGCCGCCGCAGAGTCCTAGCGATTCACTGGCCCCGGGGTCTGCGAGGGCTGGGGGGGGATTGGGGCGCGTTCTGGAAGTTGGCGGAGGGTGTGGGTATCAGGCTGCCGTGCTGTCGCAGGTCTTCGGTGAGGTCTATTCGGTGGAGCGCATTGAGGGCCTGCATCTGCAGGCACGTCGGAACCTGTTTGCGCTCGCGTTGCCTAATCTGCATTTGTTGCATGCCGATGGGTTGAGTCTGCCGGTGGGCCTTGGGCCATTTCGGGCTATCTTTTTGGCCGCTGGCATGCCGAGCATTCCAGAGCATTTGTTGAGAGAATTAGAACCCGGTGGGGTCTTGGTGGCCCCCATTGGCGCGCCGACTCAGCGGCTGGTGGTCATTCGGTCACTGTCTGCAGGGGGAACCGAGCGCGTGCCGGAGTACGAACGGCGAGAATTCGAGGAGGTTTCCTTCGTGCCCATCCTTCGGGGAATACAGTCATGATGCAACGTCGTTATCTGGTCATTGGGTTTCTGGTGCTCACCGGCTGCGCGGCGCCCAAAGGCAAGGCGCCTGTAGAAACCCGTGCGATTGGGTCGAGCCAGACGGCTCCTGCTATCGCAAAAAAGCCGCCTGTGGCGCCGGGCGGTGGCGCTTCGTCTGCGTCATCGGCGCCCACCTCACCATCAGCCTCTGAGAGTGGCAGCGCCGTTCCCTCGGGCTTTTATCGCGTCAAACGGGGAGACACGCTTATCAGTATTGCCTTGGAGCAGGGCGTGGATTGGCGCGATCTCGCGAGTTGGAATGACATTTCCAATCCCAATGTGATCGAGGTCGGTCGTCTCTTGCGAATTCTGCAGGCCCGTCCGGCAGATGCCCCTGCGCCTTCGGTGGCTGCGGTGCCTACCGCGCCTGGGGCGGCACAGACAGCACCGGTGGCTGGTGTGGGCGCCGTTCAGGCGCGGCCCATCGAGGCTGGCTCAAGTACCGGTGGGGCTTCAGCGCCTGCTCCCACGGTGGCAGCCGCACCGCCTGCGACCGAGTTGGCCAGTGCAGCGCCTGCCCCCGCGGCTGCGGGCCTGCAGTGGGCCTGGCCTGCCCATGGTCAGGTGATCTCGGGTTTTTCTGAGGGCGGCAGCAAGGGGGTCGCGATTGCGGGTGCGCAGGGCGAGGCCATCTTTGCCGCCGAAAGTGGACGCGTAATTTACAGTGGCAACGGTCTGCGTGGATACGGCAATCTGGTGATCGTGAAGCACGATCAGGAATTCACGACGGCCTACGCGCACAACCGCGCGATTCTGGTCAAAGAGGGGCAGATGGTGCGCAGGGGCCAGAAGATTGCAGAGCTCGGTATGTCGGATGCCGACCGGCCCATGCTCCACTTTGAGGTTCGTAAGGGGGGTAAGCCCGTCGATCCCTTGAGCTTCTTGCCGTCCCGATAACCTTGACGCCCATTCTTGTTTTCGACCTGGAGACCATCCCGGATGTTTCCGGGATGCGCCAGATGGGATGGATCGATGCGCAGCAGACCGATGCCGAGGGCGTTGCCCAGGTGGTGGCCAAGCGAGAGGCACAGGGCCAGAGTGCGTTCCTGCCTCTCTATCTGCAGCGTATCTGGGTCTTTGGCTGTGCCTTTCGCGATGCCCAGGGATTTCAGGTGCGATGCCTGGGTGAGGGGTTCGGTACCGGTGACGCTGATGAGTCTCAGCGGCTGCGGCAGTTTTTCGGTGTCATCGATCGGCACACGCCGCAGCTTGTGACCTGGAACGGCACAGGCTTTGATCTCCCTGTTATTCACCATCGGTCGCTGATGCGTGGGGTGGTGGGCGCCCAATACTGGGACACCGGAGATGAGAACCGTGACTTTCGCTACAACAACTACCTGAATCGGTACCACACCCGACACCTGGACCTCATGGATGTGTTGGCAAGCCACTCGGGTCGGGGCAACGCGCCGCTTGACGAGATGAGCCAACTCTGCGGCCTTCCTGGAAAACTCGGAGAAGATGGCGCCCAGGTCTGGGCCTCCTGCCTTGCCGGCCGGGACGAAGAGGTAGCCGCCTATTGCGAGACCGATGTGGTCAACACCTATCTACTCTTTCAGCGGTTTCGCTTGATTCGCGGGGAAATACAGGCCGAGGCCCTTGCGCAGGAGCATGCAGTGGTTCGGTCCTGGATTGAACAACAGATTGGCCACGAGAAGTCGCCTCTGAAGGGACGTCACTGGGAAAAATTCCTCAGTGCCTGGACAGACTAGTGGGGCGTAGAACCATAGGGGCGCCGCGACCTGGCCGGCTGATTGCGGGGCTTGAGATTGAGTCGGTAGACCTCGAGGCTCAAGGCATCGCCCACCACGACGGGAAGGTGGTCTTCGTCGCCGGGGCCCTGGCGGGCGAACGTGTGGATGCCCAGGTACTGCGTGAACGCCCGAGCTATATCAAGGCCCAGGCGGTGGCCTGGCATCGTCACTCTCCCGATCGGGTGACGCCGCAGTGCCCCCACTATGGCGTCTGTGGCGGCTGCTCGATTCAGCATGCCTCGCCTGAGGCCCAGATGGCCTACAAGCAGCGGGTGCTCGAGGATACGCTCTGGCACATTGGTAGGCTGCGTCCTGAGGAGGTCTTGCCGCCTCTGCGAGGCCCTTCCTTTGGATACCGATCGCGGGCCCGGCTCTCCGTGCGATGGGTCGATAAAAAGGGCGGCCTTCTCATTGGTTTTCGTGAACGGGCCAGCAGCTATGTGGCCCAGATGCATACCTGCGCTGTGCTTGTCCCCCAGGCCTCGGCGTTGCTTCCGGCGTTGCGCGATTGTCTCGCCCAACTCTCGATCGCCCGCGAGATTCCCCAGGTGGAACTCGCTGCGGGCGAGGAGCAGATGGT
This sequence comes from uncultured Bordetella sp., assembly GCA_964556335.1. GTDB lineage: Bacteria > Pseudomonadota > Gammaproteobacteria > Burkholderiales > Burkholderiaceae_A > Hahnella. The sequence goes on from CAZKWK010000004.1 coordinate 11,298, forward strand.
CTGGGTACTCCGGGTGATGGCCGAACCGTCAGAGGAAGACCTCGAGAGGCTTAGAGCGTTTGCTTCGCGCCATGCGGTTAGCCTCTGGCTGCAGCCTGGTGGACCCCAGACCGCCCACCGCCTAGCGGGTGCAAGTACCTCCGAACCACTCACCTATCGACTCGGCGCTGCGAATCTCACGATGCCGTTCTCCCCGGTGGACTTCACCCAGGTGAACTTTCCGATCAACCGTGCACTGGTGGATCGGGCTGTACGACTTTTGGATCCTCAGCCGGGTGATCGGGTCGCCGATTTTTTCTGTGGGCTCGGAAACTTCAGTCTCCCCCTGGCCCAGAGGGCGAAGACGGTCTTCGGCGTCGAGGGAAGCGCGGCCTTGGTAGCCCAGGCGCAGGCCAATGCCGAGGCACTTGGCTTTGCCGAAAAAGTACGTTTTGGTCAGGCCAACCTCTTTGAGCCCATGGCAGACTGGTTGGCAGAGCAGGGCCCCTTTGACCGCATTCTTATTGACCCCCCTCGAGAAGGTGCGCAGGCCCTCTGTGAGGCACTGGCGCAGCGCCATGCCGCAGAGGGCGCGGATACCGATGCCTCCCCTGCGGCCCGCGTACAAACCACGACAAAGCGACTGGTGATGGTCTCTTGTAACCCCGCCACCCTTGCACGTGATGCCGCCATCCTCGTACACCAAGGGAAGTGGCAGCTGCGGCAGGCGGGTGTGGTGAATATGTTTCCGCAGACGGCCCACGTGGAGTCGATCGCGGTCTTTGAGCCCCGGGCTCCCGGCGTTTTCGAACCATAAAAAAATAGGCCGCCTTGCGGGCGGCCTGCGGACTGCAACGAACCGGGGCAGAGCAATGCCCCGGTGTTACGTGTATTACTCTCTGCTGCTTCCGAAGAACGACATGAGCAAGACGAGTAGATTGCTGAAGATGTTATAGACGCTCAGGTAGACCGATAGGGTGGCGCTGATGTAGTTGGTCTCACCCCCATTGACGATGCGCTGCAGGTCGTAGAGCAAAAAGAGCGAGAAGACCACCACCGCAAGCAGCGAGAGCGTGAGCATGAGCGCGGGCATCTGCAGCCAGATGTTCGCGATCGAAGCCACGATCATGAGCAGAACGCCAATGAACAAGAACTTGGCCATGCCGCTGAGATCTTTTTTAATCACGGTGGACAACGAGGCCATGCCGAAAAAGACCAGCCCGGTGCCACCAGCCGCTACGGCGATGAGTTGCCCGCCGTTACCGAGCCCAAGCGCCGCCCCAACGATGCGGGAGAGCATGAGCCCCATAAAGAAGGTAAAGCCAAGCAGCAGATAGACGCCGACGACGCTGTGCTTAAACCGCTCGATTGCGAAGAAAAAGCCAAAAGCGATGGCCAGGAAGAGCAGCGTGCCAATGAGCGGGCTGCCTGCGAAGAAAGAAAACCCCATGGCCATGCCCATGTAGGCGCCCAGAACGGTCGGCACCATGGTGGCCGCGAGCATTAGATAGGTATTGCGCAAAACCCTATTCTGAATGCCAGAGGGCGCGCGCTCAGAACTAGAAACAGGGTTGAATTGTGGAACCATGGCGGTCAATCTCCTTTTGAGGTAAGCCAAACAGATATAATCTAGGGTTTACGTAGGAAGTCAATATAAAGAGCGTTAACTGCCTTATCCGTTAGGGATTTCCTGTCGTGCCGACTGCCGCTTTCCCTAAAGACAACCTGGGATTGCGTCAAGCGGACGTGACAGACCTTAGAGTGGGGTGGTAGTAAAAAATTCAATTCCTCTATCGAAAAAAGGACCGAAGTTATGTCAGTTGAGCGCACGCTTTCGATCATCAAGCCCGACGCCGTTGCAAAGAATGTGATTGGCCAGATTTACACCCGTTTCGAAAATGCTGGGTTGAAGGTGGTTGCCGCCCGCATGATGTACTTGTCCCGGCGGGAGGCGGAAGGCTTCTATGCTGTGCATGCCCAACGCCCCTTCTTTAAAGACCTTGTCGACTTTATGGTTTCTGGGCCTGTGATGGTTCAGGTTCTCGAAGGCGAAAGTGCTATTGCGAAGAACCGCCAACTGATGGGGGCCACTGACCCTAAGAAGGCTGACCCGGGCACCATTCGCGCCGATTTCGCGGACAGCATCGACGCCAACGCGGTGCACGGTTCTGACGGCCCTGACACCGCCGCCCAAGAAATTGCGTACTTTTTCCCCTCTTTGGCGGTCTTCGGGCGCTAAGCCCGCGCGGGTGGCGTGACGCCTTCTCACGGTATGCGCCCCGCATCCTCCCCTACGGCAGGCCCGCCTGTTGGCCTGCCGGTGAACGTTCTTGGCCTGTCCCCCCAGCAGATGGAGGACTGGGTGGTGGGTCTGGGGGAGAAGCCTTTTCGCGGTCGCCAGCTTCTGAAGTGGCTACATCAGCAGCGGGCCACTCGGTTTGCCGATATGTCGAATCTTGCAAAGACATTTCGCGCCAGACTCGACCAGGAGGCCTGCATTGGCGTTCCGACCATTCTCAAAGACCACACGTCTGCCGATGGCACCCGCAAATGGTTGATTGATGCGGGTCAGGGCAATGCAGTCGAGACGGTGTTTATCCCCGAAGACGACCGCGGCACGCTCTGCGTCTCCTCCCAGGCGGGGTGCACCGTGGCCTGCCCGTTCTGCTCTACCGGGCAACAAGGCTTTGCTCGCAATCTGTCTACCGCGGAAATTGTGGGTCAGCTTCATCTCGCCAATCGCCTTCTTGAGAATGCGCGCGGTGCGTCGGATCAGAATCGCCCCGCCACGCCCGCCCCGGTATCAAATGTGGTGCTCATGGGAATGGGAGAGCCGCTGCTGAATTACGACGCCGTGGTCCCTGCCTTAAAGCTCATGCTGCACGACGATGCCTATGGGCTATCGCGGCGTCGGGTGACGGTCTCTACCTCGGGTGTGGTGCCGATGATTGATCGGCTCTCGCAAGACTGCCCCGTCGCCTTGGCGGTCTCGCTGCATGCCCCCACCGATGCGCTGCGCGACACGCTGGTACCGCTCAATCGCAAATACCCCTTGCGGGAACTCATGGCGGCCTGCCGGCGGTATCTGCAGTCAGCGCCGCGCGATTTCATCACCTTTGAGTATGTGATGCTGCGTGGGGTGAATGATTCTCACGCCCATGCGCAGCAGCTGATCGAGCTTGTGACCCAGTCGAGGGTGGACTGCAAGTTCAACCTTATTCCGTTTAACCCATTTCCGAATTCGGGCTATCAGCGGTCTGAATACCGCGTGATCTGCGGATTCGCAGACCGTCTGACAGAGGCAGGATTTATCACCACGATTCGCAAGACGCGTGGTGAAGACATTGATGCCGCCTGTGGCCAATTGGCCGGGGACATCCAAGATCGAACCCAGATTACGCAGCGCATTGCTATTCAGAAAAAAGTACAGACTGGGGGGGCATCGGTATGACCACACACATCACAGAGGCACACCAACCCGCCCAGCACCCCTTTGCCTGCGGACCGTCCGCCCGCCGGAAGACGCATGCCGTAGAGATTCGTTGGAACGATACCGTGGTGCGGGTGGGCGGAGGCGCGCCGGTGGTGGTGCAGTCGATGACCAACACCGATACGGCCGATGCCATTGGAACAGCCATCCAGGTGCGTGACCTCGCCTTCGCGGGCTCCGAGGTCGTACGCATCACCGTCAACACCATCGAAGCCGCGCGTGAGGTGCCCGCGATTCGCGAGCAGCTCGATAAGATGAACTGCCCTGTGCCCCTGGTGGGGGATTTCCACTTCAACGGCCACAAGCTCTTGGCCGAGGTACCTGAATGTGCTGTAGCGCTCTCGAAGTACCGCATTAACCCGGGTAACGTGGGCCGGGGCGCCAAGCGTGATACCCAGTTTGGGGCGATGGTGGAGGCGGCACTGAAGTACGACCGGCCTGTGCGTATCGGTGTGAACTGGGGCAGTCTCGATCAAGAATTGCTGGCGCGGCTGATGGATGAGAATGCGTCTCGTAAAGACCCCTGGGATGCGGGCGCGGTGATGCGAGAGGCCCTGGTTACTTCTGCCATACAGAGCGCCGAGCAGGCGGTGGCCTGGGGCATGGGCCGAAATAAAATTTGTCTCTCGGCGAAGGTGTCAGCGGTACAAGACCTTATCAGCGTCTACCGCGAACTCTCCCGACGGTGCGAATTTCCGCTGCACCTCGGGCTCACCGAGGCCGGAATGGGCAGTAAAGGCATCGTCTCCTCGACTGCGGCCATGGGCATCTTGCTGCAGGAGGGCATTGGCGACACGATTCGTGTCTCCTTAACGCCTGAGCCCGGTGGAGATCGTAGGCGCGAGGTGGTAGTGGCCCAGGCAATGCTCCAGGTGTTGGGGCTTCGGGCATTTACACCTCTGGTTATTGCCTGTCCCGGTTGCGGGCGCACCACGTCTACTTTCTTCCAAGAATTGGCCAATAAGGTGCAGGCCTATCTGCGCGATCAGATGCCGGTATGGAAGACGCGTTATCCCGGCGTGGAATCCATGAATGTCGCTGTGATGGGTTGTGTGGTGAACGGGCCGGGCGAAAGCAAGCATGCCAATATCGGCATTAGCCTGCCAGGCACGGGCGAGAGCCCCGTAGCGCCTGTCTATATCGACGGCGAACGGGGCCCCACACTCAAGGGCGACCAGATTGCCGAGGAGTTCCAGGCGCTGGTGGCCCAGTACGTGGAAGACCATTACGGCGCGGCGGCGGCCAAGAAAGATCTTTCCCATGTCTGAGCGCGTGACTGCGCTGACGGCGGTGAAGGGCATGAATGATCTCCTGCCCGATGACATGGCCATCTGGGAGCGGGTCGAGGGTGTCGTGGCCGAGGTCTTTCGTCAGTATGGGTATCGCCCGATGCGCACTCCCATTCTTGAGCAGACCGCGGTCTTCGTGCGCGCGATTGGCGAAGTGACCGACATCGTCGAGAAGGAGATGTACACCTTCACCGATGCATTAAACGGCGAACAACTCACGCTGCGTCCAGAGAATACCGCTGCGGTGGTGCGTGCAGCAATTGAGCACAATCTCCTATACGAGGGCCCTAAGCGGCTCTGGTACTTCGGGCCCATGTTTCGTCATGAACGGCCGCAGAAGGGACGTTATCGCCAGTTTCATCAATTTGGTATCGAGGCCTTAGGACACGGCAGTCCCGAGGTTGATGCAGAGCAGCTGCTGATGGTCTGGCGTCTCTGGCAGGCCCTGGGTCTCAAGCCTGAGCACCGCCCCAGATTGGAGATCAACTCTCTGGGGTCCGCCGCAGAGCGGGCGGCCCATCGTGCGGCACTGGTTGCGTATTTCTCTGGCCATGCCGCAGCCCTTGATGCCGACAGCCAGCGCAGGCTGTCGACCAACCCGCTGCGCATTCTCGACAGCAAGAACCCCGCGATGCAAGACCTCATTGCCCAGGCGCCGCAGTTGCCCGCCTTCCTGGGGGACGATTCGCGTCGCTTCCAAGACCAGGTGTTGGAGATCCTGAGTCAGGCGGGCGTGCCTTTTCGCATGAACCCTCGGCTGGTACGTGGGCTCGACTACTACAACCTAACGGTCTTTGAATGGGTCACCGACTTGTTGGGCGCGCAGGGCACCGTCTGTGGGGGGGGGCGGTACGACAGCCTGATCGAAATGATGGGCGGCAAGCCCGCCCCCGCCTGCGGCTTTGCGATTGGTGCCGAGCGCCTCATTGCCCTGCTTCAGGCCTGTGCACCGGTCGAACCCGGGCGTCCGCTCGACATCTATCTGATGCACTGGGGTGATGGCTCGGCCCTGCAGGCGATGGGTTTTGCCGAGTCCTTGCGAGCGCGCGGCCTGTCGGTGCAGATGCACTCTGGGGGCGGCAGTGTAAAGTCGCAGATGAAAAAAGCCGATGCGAGCGGCGCGCAGGTAGCTGCTCTGCTCGGCGAAGACGAGCGTGCAGCCGGCCAGGTCACCCTCAAGCCCTTGCGTGGGCAAGGTGAGCAGAAGACCCTGGCCTGGGCAGAGGCGCCAGCCGCAGTGCATTCCATGCTTAACCCCGAGATCAAACCAGAGGCAGACGTGCGTCATGCGTGAAGACTTAGAACAAGAAGAACAACTGGCCGCAGCGAAGGCCTTCTGGAAGGCAAATCGGGTCTGGATCCTGGCGCTTGGCTGGACCGTACTGCTGGCCACAGCGGGCTATCAGGGATGGACTGCCTGGCAGGCGCACCAAGGCCAGAAGGCGTCCGCCCTCTTAGCAGCGGTTGAGAAGGCCGTACAAGAGCAAGATCTGGAGAAGGCGTTGGCGGTGGGCAAGACGCTCGCGGACAACCACGGTGGGTCAGACCAGCATGTGCTTGCCGCCTTTCGGATTGCGAAGTCTTATGCTGCCGGCAGTCAGTTTGAAGAGGCCGCGCAGTGGCTACGGCCCACGGTGGATGCCAAAGATCCCGCACTTGCTTGGGTGGGAAGGCTGCGTCTCTCGGCAGTACTGATCGATCTTGATCAACTTCCGCAGGCACTCGCGAGCCTAGACGGAACGCCGCCGGAATCTTTTGCCGCCCAGGTCGATGATCGCCGGGGCGATATTCATGCGTTGATGGGCCAGTCTGCGCAGGCGGCGACCGCCTGGAAAAGTGCCCTGACGGCCCTGGGCGGTGAACCGCCCAAGTCAGCGCTGGCAGACATCGTGGCCCGCAAGATAGCCAGCCTCGAAGCGTTTTCGGCGCAGGCCGAGCGGAAGGCGCCATGATGCCCAAGGCCTTGTATGGAGGGGCTGGCGCATCGCCACGGTCGACCGCTGGGTTGCTCTCAGCGTGTATTGCCATGTTTCTCTTGGCAGGCTGTACGGGCCCGAGTAAGCCCAAGCCCGCCACGCTCTCGTCGATTACCCCCCAACTGGTGCTCAAGACGGTCTGGTCTCAGTCTGTGGGTGCTGCGGGCGCGTCAGCCTCCGGGCAGGGCGCGTTTGCCCCGGCCGTCTCGGCGGGCCTTGCGGTAGTCGCCAATCAGGCGGGTCGGGTATCCGCCTTTGCCTTGTCCTCCGGTGCTGCGCAGTGGGCCACCGAGGTCGGGGCCCCGATTGCTGCAGGCGTCGGTACAGGGGCGGGTGCTGCCGAAGGCCTCTTTGCGGTGGTCACCGAACCGGGGGAGTTGGTGCTTCTTGATCGGTCCGGCACGCAGCGTTGGCGTGCAGCCTTAGGGGGCGTGGTGCGGGAGCGGCCAGTGCTTACAGGCGGGGTGGCGGTGGTACGGCTCATGGATAACCGGTTGATGGGCTGGGACCTTGAAACGGGCGCGCGCCGGTGGGTCATTCAGCGGTCTATGCCTCCGCTGGTGTTGCACGGAGAGTCCGGGCTTCGCGTGGAACCCGCCCAGGATCTCGAGGCGATCAACAGTGCGCTTGGTCCGAGCGATCTCGTCGCCAACCTGCCCGGCGGCCGTGCCCTCTGGCTGAATGCCGCAACAGGCCTGGTGCGGTATGAGTCTCAGGTGCTTACCCCGCGCGGCAGCAACGAAGTCGAGCGACTCTCCGATCTCTTAGGAGCCCCGGAGGTCTTTGATGATGCAGTCTGTGCGGCGGCCTACCAAAACCTTGTGGCCTGCCTCTCGGCCGATATGACCAAGATCCAGTGGCAACAAAAGTTTGCGGTGGTGGTTCCCCTTGCTGCTGATCCGCGTCTTATATTTGCCGTCGATGCCAGCGCCAGGGTGGTGGCCTTCGACCGCGCGACGGGCAACCGGTTATGGCAAAACGATGGTCTCTTCTTGCGTGGCCTGTCGGCCCCTGTCTCCTTTGACCGTGCTGTTTGGGTGGCGGATTTCGACGGGACCCTGCATGGACTCAACCGCCAAGATGGGCAGTTCATTGCACGACTCAACCTTCCTGGAGGCAAACCCTCTGGCCCCATGGCCGCCACCCGGCAAGGCCTTCTGGTACAGACCCAGGGGGGCTTTCTGATGCTCCTCAGGCCGTAAGGCCCAGGAGGCGCATGTCTTTTAAGCCCGTTGTTGTTCTTGTTGGCCGGCCCAATGTGGGGAAGTCCACGCTCTTTAATCGACTCACACGGTCACGCGATGCGCTTGTGGCAGACCTGCCTGGTCTGACCCGCGATCGCCACTATGGAGAGGGTCGTGTGGGCCCCTCGCCTTACCTGATCGTCGATACCGGAGGATTCGAACCGGTGATTAAGGAGGGCATTCTGGCCGAGATGGCCCGTCAGACTCGCCAGGCCATTTCAGAGTCAGACGTGGCGGTATTTCTGCTCGATGGCAGACATGGCCTGGCGCCGCAGGACCACCAGATTGCCGATATCTTGCGGCGGTCTGGGCGCCCGGTGGTCTTGGCTGTCAATAAGCTCGAAGGCTTGACGGGGGAGGGCAGAACCGCCGAGTTCTATGAACTCGGGCTCGGTGAACCGATGGCGATTTCCGGGGCCCATGGCGATGGGGTCTATACGCTGATGGAGGCCGCCCTGGCCCGTGCCCACGACTTTCTCGGGCCTGAACCAGAAGTGCCGGACGAGGTCGACGAGACGGGCGAGACCCTTGCGCCGCTGGTGGTTGAGTCGGTCGCGGGGGTGCCGCAGAAGATCCCGGCGCACGGACTGCGGGTGGCGGTGGTGGGGCGCCCAAACGTAGGGAAGTCCACCCTGGTGAACACCTTGTTGGGGGAAGAGCGGGTGATCGCCTTCGACCTGCCTGGTACCACCCGCGATGCCATTGAGATTCCGTTTCAGCGCAATGGTCTGCCCTTTCGCCTTATCGATACCGCCGGACTGCGTAGGCGCGGAAAGGTCTTTGAGGCGATTGAGAAGTTCTCTGTCATCAAAACGCTGCAGGCAATCGAGTCGGCCCATGTGGCCATTCTCCTGCTCGATGCCCAACAAGATATCTCTGACCAGGATGCTCATATTGCCGGCTTTGTCATGGAGTCGGGGCGGGCGCTGGTGATTGGCGTGAACAAGTGGGATGGGCTTGATACGGTGGCCCGCGATGAGGCGAAGCGTCTCTTATCGCGAAAGCTCCCGTTTCTGTATTGGGCGAAAACGCACTTCATGTCCGCACGCACGGGCCAGGGGGTGGATGCCCTGATGCGATCGGTCCTCGATGCCTATGCGGCGGCAACCCGTAAGCTCTCCACGCCGCGACTCACCCGATGCCTGCGCGAGGCCGTTGAGCGGCAGCAGCCGCCGCGCCGGGGCGGGCAGCGGCCGAAGCTTCGATATGCCCACCAGGGGGGGCAGAACCCGCCCATTGTGGTGGTACATGGAACCTCGTTGGACCAGGTCTCCGAGGTCTATAAGCGCTACCTGGAGGCACAGTTCCGGCAGAAATTCGCACTCGAGGGCACGCCGCTGCGGATAGAATGGAAGGCCTCTAAAAACCCCTACGTCCAGAAGGCATGACCCCATGGCAGCCAGGCGTTATAGTGTGGCGGTGAAACACCAAAATAAGACCGGAGCCAAAAAATGTCCATGAATAAAGGCCAAGCCCTCCAAGACCCCTTCCTCAATACCTTGCGTAAAGAGCATGTCTCGGTCTCTGTGTACCTTGTCAATGGCATTAAGCTCCAGGGCCATATCGAGTCATTCGATCAGTATGTGGTACTTCTCAAAAATACCGTAACGCAAATGGTTTACAAGCACGCGATCTCCACCATCGTTCCCGCGCGTGCCGTTAATTTCTCGATTGAAGGCGAACCCAACTGAGCAGTTGACGCCTTCGAGTCTGGCTGAGCTTGGCAGTTTTTCGAGCAAGGGTCAGACCGAGGCGCAGTTCTCACGTTGCCCCCGAACCCTGGTGGTTGCGCTCCAACTCGGGCGCGGGTCAGAACCCAATACCCAAGAGATTCGCGAGCTCGCAGCCTCTGCCGGTGCGCAGGTGGTGGGCACCATTACGGGTAGACGAGACCGCCCGGATCCCGCACTTTTTGTGGGCTCGGGTAAGGCAGAAGAAATTCGGCTACTGAGCCAGGAGCAGGGCGTTGAACTGGTGGTCTTTGACCATGAGTTGTCGGCAGCCCAGCAGCGCAACCTGCAGCGACTGATCGGACGACGCGTGATCGACCGGGTGGCGCTCATCTTGGACATCTTCGCGTTGCGGGCCCAGAGCCATGAGGGCAAACTCCAAGTCGAACTCGCACAGCTCGACTATCTCTCGGCCCGCCTCGTACGCGGCTGGACCCACCTGGAACGACAGCGCGGGGGTATTGGCCTGCGGGGCCCGGGGGAGACCCAGTTGGAGACCGACCGAAGGCTGCTGGGTAACCGAGTCAAGCAGCTCAAGCAGCGCCTTGCCAGTCTTGATCGGCAGCGCCTCAATCGCCGTCGTGGTCGAGGCCGCGATGGCAGCTTGAAGGTCTCCTTGGTGGGCTATACCAATGCGGGCAAGTCCACGCTTTTTAATGGCCTGACCCATGCCGGTGTGCTTGCCATGGACCAGCTCTTTGCCACCCTCGATACCACCAGCCGTCGGGTGTTTCTGGCCCCCGGCCAATACATGGTCTTGTCCGACACCGTAGGGTTCATTCGGGCCTTACCCCATAGCCTGATTCAGGCCTTTCAGTCCACCCTGCAGGAGGCGGCGCAGGCCGATCTGCTGCTGCATGTGATTGATGCCGCCGATCCCGAGCGCCATGCCCAAGAAGAGGCGGTACTCCAGGTCTTGACGGAGATCGGTGCCCGTGATGTGCCGTGCATTCAGATTCTGAATAAGGCCGATTTGGTCCATTTGCCCCCACGGGTTGACCGGGGGCCCTGTGGTAGCATCGAACGCGTTTGGATCAGCGCGGCTCAGGGCCAGGGGCTCGATCTGGTCAGGCAGGCGGTTTCTTCGTTTGGCTGGCCGGCACTCCCCAACGACGCCCTGTCGCATGCTCTGGACTCAGTCGAGTCCGACGGGCCGATTCACCCCCATTCTCTGCTGTAAAGGCGTGATTTTTTCAAATGATTAGACGACTAAGGCGTGTTTTTTCGATCGGTGATCCCCGCTGGGGTCGTGGGTCGTCTTCGGACGATGACGGTTCGCAGGCCAATCGCCCCGGAAATGCTAACGGCGGTGGCAGCGGCGACGATGACAATCGTCCCGGCCCAGAGGGTCAGCGCCCCGGTAGTAACGGAAGCGGTGGGCGTCGCCCGGGTTCCTCCGATGGCCCCCCAGACCTCGACGAAGTCTGGCGCGACTTTAATCGTCGGCTGAGTGGCCTGTTCGGGGGAAAGCGCGGGGGCACTGGCGGTGGTGGTCCCCGTACGCCGTGGGGTGGTGGTAATCGTGGGGGTGGCGGCTCGGGCCAAGGCCCCTCGATGCCATCGATGAAATTCAGTGCTGGGCTGTTGGGTGTGGTGATCGGTGGATTTCTTGTCCTCTGGCTCGCCTCGGGCTTCTATATCGTGCAGGAAGGCCGAGCCAGTCTGGTGCTGCGATTCGGTGAGTACAAGTATTCGACCGGTGCAGGCTTCAAGTGGCGACTTCCTTATCCCATTGAGAGCCACGAGATGGTTGACATCGCCCAGCTGCGGCAGGCCACAGTGGGCTATCGCGGAGAACGCGCGGGTGGGCAGGGCAGAGACTCCCTCATGCTTACCCGTGACGAGAACATGATTGATTTGCAGTTTGCGGTGCAGTACCGGATTGGTCGCCCAGAGGATTACCTCTTTAACAACGTGCGGCCCGATGACATCGTGACGCAGGCCGCAGAGACCGCGATGCGCGAGATGGTAGGCCGCAGTCTCGCCGATTCGGTGCTCTATGAGAATAAGGAGGCGATCGGCCGTGAGGTACTCGAACTCACCCAGCGGATTGCCGATCGGTATGAGTCGGGCATCACCATTGTGAACGTCACCATTCAGAATGTGCAGCCACCGGAAGAAGTGCAGGCAGCGTTTAACGATGCCATCAAGGCGGCACAAGACGCTGAGCGTGTGAAGAACGAGGGCCAGGCCTATGCCAACGACGTGATTCCCCGGGCCCGAGGTGCCGCCGACCGTTTAATCGAGGAGGCAGAAGGCTATCGAGAGCGCGTGGTTGCTCAGGCACAGGGTGATGCGGAACGGTTCTCGCGCATCGTGACCGAGTATGCAAAGGCGCCGGCGGTGACTCGAGAGCGGCTTTACTTAGAGACGATGCAAGAGGTCTTTGCGAATGTCAGCAAAGTCATGGTCGACTCCCGGGCCAACAGCAATCTGCTTTATCTGCCGCTCGATAAGATTCTTCAGCAGACCTCGACCGAGGCGCAGAGGGCTGCGCAGGCGGCTGTCGCCCAGGCGGGCGGTTCCACCGATCCGGCCTCCTCTGCCAATAGTCCGGCGGGGGCGCAACCCGGTGCACGACAAGATAAGGGTGCGGCTGCCCCCAGCCTTAGAGACCGTTTTAGGGAGGCCCGATAAATGAACCGTATCTTTGCCGCGCTGGCAGGGGTCCTATTTGTGGTCCTCCTTGGCAGTTCCATGGTGTTTGTGGTCGATCAGCGTCAGCACGGGCTTGTCTTTGCGCTGGGTGAAATTCGCCGTGTGATCTCTGAACCGGGGCTCTACTTCAAACTCCCCCCGCCCTTTCAGAATGTCATTTTTGTTGAGAAGCGCATTCTCACCATCGACAACCCCGATGCCGACCGATTTATTACCCGTGAGAAGCAAAACGTGGTGGTCGATACCTATGTGAAATGGCGTGTGGCAGACCCCCGTGTCTTCTACACGAGTGTGGCCGGACGGGCCGCGAGTGCCGAAGACCGGATCTCGCGCGCGCTGCGGGATGGCCTGAACAACGAGATCGCCACCCGCACCGTCAATGAGGTGATTTCTGGTGCGCGCGAGCAGGTCATGGCTGGTGTGTTTCGGCGCGTGACAGAAGATGCCAAACAGATCGGTGTGCAGATCGTCGATGTTCGGCTGCGTCGGGTCGATTTTGCCGAAGAGATCCGCGATTCTGTGTTCCGTCGTATGGAGTCTGAGCGCAAGGCTATCGCAAGTGAGCGCCGGTCCACTGGTGCAGCAGAGGCGGAGAAGATTCGTGCCAATGCCGACCGCCAGCGTGAGGGCATACTGGCCCAGGCCTATCGAAAGGCGCAGGGTGTTCGCGGTGACGGTGATGCCCGTGCAGCCTCGGCCTATGCCGCCTCGTTTGGTCAGAATCCTGAGTTTGCGTCGTTCTATCGCAGCCTTCAGGCCTACCGCGAGAGCTTTAATAAAGGCTCCGACCTTATCGTGGCAGACCCCCAGTCAGACTTCTTCAAGTACTTCAGGGCGCCCAACCGTCGCTAGTTGGGGTTCCCGGGATGCGGTCTTTTCAGGATAAGGCAGGATGATGCCCGCGTGGCTGTTGCCCGACCATGTCTCCGACATGCTTCCCGAAGAGTCTGCCCGGGTCGAGAGGCTACGTCGGCGACTCCTCGACCTCTTTGCATCCTATGGTTATGGCCTGATTCAGCCGCCCCTGATCGAGTACGCCGACGCGATGAATCTGCCCGGCGCCCGGGATCTCGATGCGCGGAGCTTTAAGCTTCTCGATCCACTCTGTGGTCGCCTTCTTGCCATTCGGCCCGACCTGACGCCGCAGGCCGCCCGTATTGATGCCCATCTACTCAATGTGGCCGGTGTTGCGCGCCTCTGCTATGCCGCCTCGGTCTTGCATGCCCAGCCCACGGGACTTCTGGCGAGCCGCGAGCCGATTCAGGTGGGCTGCGAACTCTACGGCCATGAGGGCCTTGAGGCCGACCTTGAGATTCAGGAACTTGTCCTCGCGAGTCTCACCGCCGCCGGAGTGGAAGAGGTGCACTTGGACCTCACCGACCGAGGTATTTTTCTCGCCTTGAAAGAGTCGGACCCAGGCCTTGCTGCGGTGGAGTCCCAGGTACTTGCGGCCCTCCAGGCCAAGGAGTCTGGCTACTTCGCGACCCTCGGGGGTATTACGCCCGAGACGCGGGCTGCGCTGTCTGCCTTGGTGGGTCTTTACGGCCCCGCCAAGGGCCCCGCTGGTGTTATCGCCCGGGCACGTGCGCGATTCGGGGCGATGCCTAGTGCTCAGGCGATTCACCAGGCCTTAGACCGGCTCGAGGCGGTTGCCGAATCGGCACTCTTCGCCCAGCATCCTAAGTGCCGGCTGACGGTAGACCTCGCAGACCTGCAGGGCTGGCAGTATCACAATGGCATTATGTTTTCTGCCTACTGCAGCGGCCTACCCGATGCGTTGGTGCGTGGTGGCCGATATGACGGTGTTGGTGCCGTCTTCGGTCGGGCCCGGGCGGCGACAGGCTTTAGCCTTGAACTGCGGGCGTTGGCCTCTGTAGCCGGCCTGCCCGGCGTAGAAGAGGCGAGCAGCAGCCAGTGTGTTGCAGCCGACTGGTCGTTACGCGAGGACGACGGCTGTCGGCAAAAGGTGGCTGCCCTGCGCAGGGCGGGGCAGGCGGTGGCGTTTTACCCCTCCGACCAATGGGCGGCCTATGCGGGCCCAAAGCTGACACGCGCCGATGGCGTATGGCAGGTCATCCCGCCAGCGGGGCAGTTGCATACAGATAGTGCCCGCCAGCCCTAGAGGCTTCACGCGTGCAGGCCTCTCACTACCAAAAATATTTTTTATAAAAAAGGCAGCATCATGAGCACGATATCCATGGCCCGTGGGGCGCATCCGCGGCGTAATCTCGTGATTGTCGGTACCCAATGGGGCGATGAGGGTAAGGGCAAGATTGTCGACTGGCTCACCGAGGAGGTGCAGGGAGTCGTGCGGTTTCAGGGGGGGCACAATGCGGGCCATACCCTCGTCGTCAACGGCAAGAAGACGGTATTGCGGCTGATCCCTTCAGGCATTTTGCATCCCCATGTCACCTGCTATGTGGGCAACGGCGTGGTGCTCTCTCCGCAGGCCTTGCTCTCGGAGATTGATGAACTGCAGGCCAGCGGCCTGTCGGTAGAACCGCGGCTGAAGATCAGTTGGGCCTGTCCGCTCATTCTGCCGGTGCATGTGGCCCTCGACCAGGCCCGCGAGGCGGCCAAGGGCGACGGAAAAATTGGCACCACTGGCCGCGGAATCGGCCCAGCCTATGAGGATAAGGTTGCCCGCCGCGCCATTCGCCTGATCGACCTGAAGTCGCCAGATCAGTTGCGCGGCCATCTTGAGGATCTGATGCGGCTTCACAACTATGTGCTGACTGGATTTCTGCAGGCACCGGCCGTTTCCGCCTCTGAGACCTTCGATCTGCTTATGGGGCTTGCGCCCCGCTTACTTGCCATGGCTGCGGATGTTCCTGACCTGCTTGATCGCGAGATGCAGGCGGGCCATAAGCTCTTATTTGAGGGCGCGCAGGGGTCGTTGTTGGACATCGATCATGGAACCTATCCGTATGTGACCAGCAGCAACTGCGTTGCTGGAGCAGTGGGACCCGGTGCGGGGGTAGGGCCAGGCAAGATCGACTATGTGCTCGGTCTGACCAAGGCCTACGCCACACGCGTGGGCTCGGGCCCCTTTCCGACCGAGCAGACCAACGAGATCGGCGCCCATCTGGCCAAGCGGGGCAATGAGTTTGGCTCTGTTACTGGACGACCCAGGCGGTGTGGCTGGTTTGATGCAGCAGCGCTGCGGCGATCTATTCAGATCAATGGCGTCTCGGGCCTCTGCATTACGAAGCTGGACGTTTTAGATGGGCTCGAAGAGATCCAACTCTGTGTGGGGTATGACAGCCCTTCTGGAAGGCGTGATGTGTTGCCCTTTGGCGCCGATGCAGTGGCCGGATGCACACCAATCTATGAATCGTGGAAGGGTTGGTCCGGTACCACGGCCGGTGTAAAGCGCTGGGACGCGCTGCCGCAGGCGGCACAGGCCTATTTGAAGCGCTTGTCTGAGGTAACGGGAGCGCCGATTGCGATGGTCTCTACCGGGCCGGAGCGGGATGAAACCATTCTGTTGGAACATCCCTTCGGCGGCTAGCTGTTGGTGCCCAGAAGAGGACTCGAACCTCCACAGTGTTGCCACCGCTAGGACCTGAACCTAGTGCGTCTACCAATTCCGCCATCTAGGCCTACGTGCAAGACCTGTACGAGATCTCGCGTAGACTCGTCACTTTAGCGAGATTCTCAAAATTGTCAAAAAAGAAAACCCCGCGGACCTCGGAGAATGCCTCTGCCGGTGACGAGAACGCCCTAGTCTTCTCCGGCCGCCTGATTGGCCACCGAGACGGCTTTGGTTTTCTTCGTCCTGATGCTGGCGGTGAGGATGTCTTCATTTCTCCCCGCGAGATGCTCAAGGCTATGCATGGCGATCGCGTGACCGCCAAGGTGGTCGGTACCGATCGCCGCGGCCGACCCGAGGCGGTGATTGTTGAGGTACTGGAACACGCGGTCGGTCGGCTCGTGGGGCGCTTGGTGCAAGAACGCGGCATCACGCTTGTGGTGCCTGAAGACCAACGGATTAAGCACGACATTATTGTTGGCGGGGGAGACACCTCAGGCGCCGAGCCAGGCCAGGTGGTGGTGGTCGAGGTGATCGACCCGCCCACCCGCTATACGCCGCCGATTGGCCGCGTAGTGGAGATCCTCGGGGGCATCGACGATCCGGGTATGGAAGTCGAGATTGCAGTGCGTAAGTTTGATGTGCCCCACACCTTTTCTGAGAAGGCCCAGGCACTGGCGGATCGGCTACCCGATACGGTGCGTCTCGCGGATGTGAAGGGGCGTATTGATCTGCGCGATCTGCCCTTCATGACCATCGATGGTGAGGACGCCCGCGACTTCGATGATGCGGTCTATGCCGAGCCCATACTGGTGCGTAAGAAGCCCGCGGGATTTCGACTCTTGGTGGCGATTGCCGATGTCAGCCACTATGTGAAGAATGGCGATGCCTTAGACCGCGACGCCTTTGAACGGGCCACCTCTGTGTATTTCCCGCGGCGGGTACTGCCCATGCTCCCCGAGAAACTCTCCAACGGGTTGTGCTCGCTCAATCCTGGTGTGGAGCGGTTGGCCCTGGTCTGCGATATGGTGGTCTCCGCGGAGGGCACGGTGGATGCCTACCAGTTCTACGAGGGGGTCATTCTCTCGTCAGAGCGACTGACCTACGACCGGGCCTGGTCGGCGATTGCCGATCCGCAAGGCCCTGAAGCTCGGCATCTGGGGCCTCGGCATGCGACGTTGATGCATCTCTATACGGTCTATCAGACCTTGCTTGCGCAGCGCGCGCGGCGTGGAGCGATTGACCTTGAGACGGTTGAGACCTATATGCAGGTGGGGCCCGATGGTCGCATTGCCCAGATCCTTCCAAGGGTGCGCAACGATGCCCATCGGCTCATTGAAGAGTGCATGCTGGCAGCCAATACCAGTGCTGCAGATTTTCTTCATCGCAGCAGCCATCCCGGCTTGTTTCGCGTGCATGAGGGACCCACCCCGGAGCGGCTCAAGTCGCTGCGCGAATTTCTGCGCATGCAGGGGCTACGGCTTGAGGGCCAAGACGACCCGCAGCCGGCCGACTATGCCCGCCTGGCCAAGGAGATAAAGGCCCGCCCGGATGCCCGGCTCTTACAGACGCTGCTGCTGCGGTCGATGCAGCAGGCGATCTACAGCCCCGACAATGTGGGCCATTTTGGGCTTGCCTACGAGGCCTATGCCCACTTCACCTCTCCCATTCGCCGCTACCCCGACCTTCTGGTCCATCGTGTCATTAAGGCTGTTCTGGCCAAAAAGACCTATCTGCCTGCCTTTGGTGCCGAGGGCTTGGATGCCCAGGCCGATATCCTCGATCGTTGGCGTCGGGTGGGCGACCACTGCTCCGCGGCCGAACGCCGCGCCGACGATGCTTCGCGCGATGTCGAGGCCTGGCTGAAGTGTCAGTTCATGAAGGGCCATGTGGGCGAGGAGTTTCGCGGCGTGGTCACCGGTGTCACGAGCTTTGGGCTTTTTGTCACCTTAGAGTCGCTCTATGTGGAGGGGCTCATTCATGTCTCCGAACTCGGTGCGGAGTACTTCCAGCACAACGAGATCGCCCACGAATTACGCGGTGAGCGCACGGGTCGACGTTTCCGTCTGTACGATCCCGTCTCTATTTTGGTTTCTCGCGTTGATCTCGATGCGCGACGGATCGAGTTTCGTCTGGTGCCCAGCATGGTGCGCACGACGCGCCGGCCAAAGGGTGGTCAAGCGGATGAAGAGATCCTCGCGGGGGCTGAGCCAGACTTGGACTGGCGCCCACCCGATACTCTGGACACCTCGCGTGAAGCCGCGGGTCTCGTGCGTCGTCGGGGTGCGAAGGGATCGTTGGCCCCTGCATCGGCGGGTGCAAAGTCCGCAAAGAAGAAGCCAGCCTCTACCGGCAAGAGTAAGCAGGGCCGTTCTCGCGCGGAAGCGCTCGCTTCTGGCGCCCGTAAAAGCGCACCGAAGTCTGCTGCCAAGTCTCGTGCCTCTTCTTCTAAAGCGCGTCGCCGTGGATAGCATTCTGTTGGGGTTTCATGCGGTACGCGCACGTCTGCGTGCCGCCCCCGACACCATCACCGAGGTCTGGATCGACCAAGACCGCCGCGACGGACGTCTCAAGGCGCTGCTCGCCGAACTCTCCCAGGCGGGGGTACGGGTGCGTCCCCAGTCCACGAACCGGCTTGATGAGAAGGCGGCGGGCGAGCGCCATCAGGGTGTCCTTGCCCTTGCCCAAGCACGCGCCTTGCCCGATAACCTCGAGAAACTGCTGGAGCAGAGTCTCGTTTCTGGATCCCCTGCGCCTTTTTTTCTGTTTCTCGATGGCGTGACCGATCCCCATAACCTTGGCGCCATCCTGCGTACCGCGGATGCGGCGGGCGTGGTGGCGGTGGTGGCGCCCAAAGACCACTCCGCCCCGCTCTCGGCGGTGGCTGCGCGGGTGGCCGCAGGCGCTGCTGAGCAGGTTCCTTATTTGCAAGTAACAAACCTGAACCGTGCGATTGAACAGGCCCAAGACCGTGGGTATTTTGTCTGGGGTCTAGACGACGAGGCCCCGCAGACGCTTTATGCGCTCGACCTGACAGGCCCACTGGTGATGGTCTTGGGCGCTGAAGGCAAGGGCCTACGCCGTCTCGTGCGGAGCCACTGCGATGGTCTCGTACGCCTGCCGATGGTGGGCAGCGTCTCAAGCCTGAATGTTTCGGTGGCCTGTGGTGTGGCTTGTTATGAGCGGCTACGTCAGTCGGGTATACGCCCTTAGGGGTGGACGCCGAGTCGGCACTCAGTTGCCTCTCTGACGCGTCTCTCGGTTTCGCTGACGAAATTCCCAGGGGGGCAGGGGGGTGGCATCCGCCCAGAGCCCTCTGCCGGCGTCACGGGCTGCTTTTTCCGCGCTATCGTAGATGCGTCTCTGCTCGCTTGTGAGATCGCTCTGGTATCGGCGAAAGAACCAGACATAGCCCTCCTCTAAGAGCTGCTGGCCAAGGTCTCTGTCTGCCACCCGAATGCTTGCGAGCCATCGGCCGTAGACATCTTTTTTGAGAATCGCAACCTCTAGTGGCCCCTGTTGGAGCAATTCGCTAAGCCGGTCACGTGCGGGGTCTGCAAAGGGCTGGCTCTTCTCCGGCGCATCGATACCCGCGATGCGCATCTTCAGCGTCTCGCCCTCTGGGTTTCGCATCACCATCGAGTCGCCATCGAAGATCTGTACAAGCCGATAGCCCGATACCGATGCAGGCCCCTCGTTGCGTGCAGTGGAAGTTTCTGACCATGCGGTAATGGCTGCCGCTATGCTTAAGGCCAGTACAACAAGGAGCCGCTTTAGTTTTCGAGGGGTCACGATCATCATGAGTCGCAATCGTAAACGGTCTCTGGGCTGTGCATTCTAAGCACCCTACCGACCCTGCCCAGCCCCACTCGTACGGGTTCGCCTGGGGGCTGCGTGCGCCCGGTGAGGTCTGGCCGGGCCCTGTGTTTCCGCCGCCAGCAACCACCACGCAGATCACCTTGGCGGGATTCGTTCCTTGGGCGCTACGGTATCCATCGGGCCTTACTTCCGGACCCATTGGCGTGATGGCGCCAGGTATCTTTTCTGCCCTGTCTGCTGCAGGGCTTATCGCCCAGGCAGATACGCAGGCAGACAGGCAAGGAGATCAGCAGACAGGCGCGTCCTCTCTGATCGATACCCACTGCCTTCCTGCGCTAGAGACCGTACTCGCGGAGTACCTGGGTCCAGAGGGTTGGCGTCACGAACGATTTGTTCTGCGTGACCGTTCGGCAGGTATTCTGCTCGATGGCTCTGCGCAACCGCGCCCCCTGGTGCTTGAGCGCAGTCTTTTTCGTCCGCTGGGTCTTTTGTCTTCTTCGGTACAACTTAACCTCCTCACGCCGCAGGGCAAGTACTGGGTCGGAAGGCGTGCGGCGCATAAGCGTATCGATCCTGGGCTATGGGACGCAGCGGCAGCTGGGGGACTGCCAGCCCACGAGTTGGCCGCCACGGCGGTTCGCCGTGAGGCAGCAGAGGAGGCGGGGCTTGGGGAGCACGTCTTTCCCCATATGCGGTTTGTCGGTCGGGTGCGTGTCTGCCGGCTCTTGCCCGACTGCCTACATCATGAGCAGGTCTGGGTCTTTACGGCTTGTCTGCCCGAGTCGGAACAGCCCACCCCATGCGATGGCGAGGTGGAGGTCTTCGACTGCGTCTGGCCCGGAGAGATTCTTCGACGCTATCGCGCGGGTCAGTTTAACCACGAGGCCGCCTGCGGTAGCCTGCTAGAGGGCCTCGATCAGGCCGCGCCAGGCCTCGCGACGAAGCGCTAGGTGCTGACTGCGTTCGGGATCTTTTTCCGCCAAGGCCGCGATCTCTTCCTTAATGGCGCACCCAGGCTCGTGCTGGTGCTGGCAGTTATAAAACCGGCAGGCTCCGCGGGCATGTATCTCTGACCACTCGGGGAAGATCTCGGCGACCTGACTCACGGTGAGGTGCGAGAGCCCAAACCGTTGAAAGCCGGGTGTATCGATCACCCAGGCAGGCCCGCTGGACGGTGTGGGGACCCATGCATAGCTGCGACTCACGGTGGTCGTATGACGTCCCGTCTGTAGTGCTTCGGAGATTGCCTGGGTCTGTGCGGAGGCCTCCGGGATGAGTTGGTTCAGAAGGCTCGACTTTCCCATGCCCGACTGCCCAATGAGGGCAAAGGTGGGTGGCGTTTCTTCGGTCGTTGCCTCTCTGAGCAGGCGTTGCATGTGTTGTCGTAGCGGATCGATTCCGTCGGTGCGATCCGTATTCTTGCAGCTGATTTCGCAGACGCTCACCCCAGCCCGCTCTGACGGTAGGCTCGCCAGCGTGGTGTTCTTATAAGCTGGAAGAAGCGCCTGCAGGTGGTCCCAGGCGCGTTGGCGGCTCTCGGTAAGATCCGCCTTATTCAGCGCAATGACGACGGGAATGGATTCTGCCTGCAGGCTCGCCAAGACGCGCAGACTCAGTTCTGGCGAGAAGAGGGGATGCCCGGCGATCACCAGAATGGCCAGATCGATATTGGCCGCGAGCACCTTGGTCTTCGGCCCTTCGCTACGCAGAATACGGTTGCGTTGTGGCAGCAGGTCTGAGATGAGCGGGGGGTCGTGTGTCCAGTCGACCATGGCCCAGTCGCCGGCAACGGGCTTGAGGTCACGCCCCTTGAGGTGGGCAACAACGGGTGGGCTGGCCTGAATCCAGGCCTGGGTGCCGTGTGCGCTTAAGACGCGCGATGCTGCAGGATGCGGTCGATGCACGCCAGGTCTTTGTGGGTGATGCCACCCGCATCGTGGGTCACGGTAGATACGCGCAGCCAGTTGTAGCCAAAGCAGACATCGGGATGGTGATCAAGCTCTTCGGCGATGGCGAGAATGGCGCGTACGAGGTCTGCGATGAGATCAAAAGACGTCTCCTTCACGTGAAGCACAAGCAGACCATCTTCGTACGTCCAGGGCGCCCGCGTGCGCAGCGCGGCAACGATTTCTTCGTGTGTGAGAACCCGCATCTACTGCGTGGCCGAGCAGTGACGCTTAGGCAAACCAACGTCCCAGCGAGAACAAGAGCACCATGAAGAACCATACGAGGACGGCCCGCCAGACAAGACCCACGGCAGAGGCCATGGCCAGTTCGTCAGGGTCGCGTAACGGTACTTCGGCTGAGGCGCCCAGGGTGAAGTCTTCTAGGCTGTCCGCCCCTGAAGGGGCCTCGGGTAGGGCCAGCCGAACCCCAATGGCACCCGAGCCGGCGGCGATGAGCACACGTTCCGTATCGTTGTGGCTGCCCGGCGCAGCGGACACTTGGCTGCGCCACTGACGCACGGCATCTTCAAAGTTGCCCACCATGGCATAGATGCCTGCCGTCACCCGCACGGGCAGCCAATCGACCCAGCGAAAGGCCTTTTGAGACACCTGGGTGTGGGCGTCGCGTTCTGGGCTGCCAAAGTCTCCTGCGGCCGCCTCGGCCTCGGGGGCCTCAGACAGCCGACTAGGCGCATCCCGAGGACCCGCCCAGGCCTTCAGAATCTGCACACTGAGCCAATACCCAAGGGCGCCGGAGGGCCCGGGAAGAATCACAAACCAGAAAATCACACCAAACACATAGCGCTGGGCTGCCACCAGGGCAAGGCGAATCGATTCACGGGCGATGGCGTGGGCATCGCCCCGCTGTGCCGCAGACTGGGCCACCGCATCGGCCTGCGTCTTCGCGCACCAGTCGCTAAAGATCTCGCGTGCGCGCGGCAGGTCGTCTTGCTTGAGGGCGAGTTGTATCTCGTTAAACCAGTGGCTGAACTGTCGAAAGCCAAGGGTGAAATACAGAATGGCCACCATGCCCAGCAGTTCGAGCAGGGGATGAATCAGACCCAAGAGCCAGGTGGCGGTTAGGCCTGCCAGTGCGCCACCAGCGACCACGAGCCACCAGGCCACCCAGATCGACTGCTCTTCATCGGGGGCGGCCATCAGCCGAAGCCGGCGCAGCTTCTGATCGATCCAGTTCTGCAGCGCATTCGATGGCCGCATCGGCTGCACCTGCTCGAGCAAAAGGGCAATCAGAAGGCTAAGGAGGGTCATGAATGGTCAGAGGGCAGTGGGCGTGACTGGTTCCAGGCGGCAACAAAAAAATGATAGAGATTACGGATCATGGCTGCGGTCGCCCCCCAGATAAAGTGCGACTGGTAAGGCATCGCAAAAAATTCAATCAATTCAGATTCTATCGTTACCTGACGCAGCTGGTGGTTGCGTGGGTCCATCAGGAACCCAAGCGGTACCCGGACGATTTCGGCCACCTCGTCGGGATGTGGCGAGAGGCCATAGCCGCGAGATAAGACACCGAGCACGGGGGTCACCTGAAAACCCGTGACCGTGATGTACTGAGGCAGCGTGAGCAGGGGGGTAATCCAGCGCCGCTGAAGTCCCACCTCTTCTTCGGCCTCTCGACAGGCCGTCTCAATAAGCGACGCGTCTGAGGGCTCCATGCGTCCCCCGGGAAAGCTGATCTGTCCGGGATGGTCTTTCAGATGGAGGGGGCGCCTCGTGAGAATGAGATCAGACGAATCAGGGCAGACCGCCATGAGTACCGCTGCAGGACTGAGTTGGGCGAATTGCAGGCGTTCGAGACGCCGGTCCGCGCGGGCCTCGGGAGACCAGTCCGGAAAGCCAGGAACCTCTTTGGTGCGACTGCACCAGCGAATAATTTCGGCGGTTGATAGGGCCTCGGCCGGGATGGCGGGGCCAGAGAGCTGCGCCACAAGAGGCGCAGCCTGGGGATCTAGGACGCGTTTTTGCAGAATAGCGTTGTGGGGCACCCCGTGCCCCACCAGGCTTTAGGCGGCCGGAGCCTCGGTATCGTCGCGAGAACTCTGACCCGACGATACTGCCCCTGCCAGCCCCTTGGACTGCAACTTTTCCCGGATGCGCGCAGATTTGCCCGAGCGCTGACGCAGATAGTAGAGCTTGGCACGACGGACATCACCACGACGCTTGACTTCGATCTTGGCTATGAGGGGGGAGTAAAGCTGAAATGTCCGCTCAACCCCTTCGCCTGCAGAGATCTTGCGAACGATGAAAGAGGAATTTAGGCCACGGTTGCGTTTTGCGATGACCACGCCTTCGTATGCTTGAAGGCGCTTACGGGTGCCTTCCACCACGTTGACACTCACGATCACCGTATCGCCGGGGGCGAACTCAGGCACGTTTTTGTTAAGACGAGCGATTTCTTCCTGCTCGAGGGTACGAATCAAATCCATAGTGACTCCGACGCATCGTTGCGGTGGCTGGCCGAGACCCCACAAGAGGATGACATTGATTAAAAACTGACCCTTTAGACCGCCTGCCAAGACTTCGAGGGGGCCGCCAGCCCAAACAAATCTGCTTGGACTTAACCCTCGCGCTTCTGGCTTTCTAAAAGATCTGGCCGACGAGACAGCGTGAGCCGGTAAGACTCTTGCGCGCGCCAATCCGCTATTTTGCCATGATGTCCGGATAAAAGCACGGCAGGAACGGGTGTGCCTTCAAAGACTTCGGGGCGTGTGAAGTGCGGGTGATCCAGCTGCGGCAGCATGAAGGATTCGTTGACCGAGGAGAGGGTGGTATTTAAGACGCCCGGTAGTCGGCGCACCAGTGCGTCCATGAGGGCCAGCGCAGCAATCTCGCCGCCAGACAGCACAAAGTCTCCGAGGCTCACTTCAAGGTCGACATAACGGTCGATAAAGCGCTGGTCTATTCCTTCGTAACGACCGCAGACGAGGGTGAACTGTTGCGTGTCCATGGTGGTACTCGCACCCGCACTGGGTGTGGGATATCCAGCGGTATCGGCCGCCAGCGGCTGGACCAGATGCGCAATCTGCCTTTCGATCCAGCCTTGGGTAAGCGGCGTACCGGCGGGGGACATCAGGATCACGGGGCCTGCGGGACAGTTTTCTGCCTTGAGGCTATCGCGAATCGCGGTGACACAGTCGGCCAACGGCGGGGCCATCATGACCATGCCCGGGCCTCCCCCGTAGGGTCTGTCATCGATGGTCTGATGCACATCGGAGACAAACTGCCGTGGGTTCCAGTGGTGCACCGAGACACGCCTGTCCGTCACCGCCCGTCCACAGACGCCTAAGGATTGCCAGGGGGCAAAAAACTCGGGGAATAGCGAGATGACGTCGAACCGAATCCGCGGCCGCAAGAGGACTTCGGGGGTCTCGGGGTCAGATGCCAGCGGCTGTGTCGTCATGGTAGGTGCCTACTCCAGCCAGTCCGGCTGCCAGTCCACTACGATCGGCGCTGTCTTTTTTTTCCCCAGGGAAAGCACGTGGCGGGCGACGAGGGGAATGAAATGGCGTCCGACGACGAGCCAATCGTGCTGGCCATTGGTCTCAAGTCGCTCCACCGCGCCCAGGAGTTCTCCTTGAGCCGTCTGCACCGGTCGACCGATGAGATCAGACCAGTAGATCTCTTCAGACCCCTCCGTGCGAGCGACGCCGATACGCGTGCCCACAAGGGATTCCGCGGTGGTTCGGTCGCTGCTACAGGCAAGTTCGAGACAGAAGTGTGTGCCACGCGGGGCGCTCGATAAGACCTTGGTGGCGCGCCATCCCCTGGGGTGATACAGCCAGACCTGTCGCACCGTAGAGAGGGCTGAAGGCCCCGAGGTCGCGGAGTCGCCGAGACCCTGCGCTTGGATGCGCCGGCTGTCTGATACCGGTCGGGCACGCACGAGACCGGTGAGTCCAATGGCGCTGGTGATGACGGCGAGGGGGAGAAAATTCGGAGGGGGCGGATCAAAGAAATCGACCTGAGCCACCACCTTTACGGCGGGTGGGTCACCGAGCCGGGAGATTCGCCGGGCAACAAAGCCTTCTTTCGCGCCGTTGCTAGCCGCTCTGGAGGGACCGGCGGGAGCGACGCCTGAGCGCGGAGTGTTGCGTCGAGGCAACGTCACCTCCACGAGCGAGGCGTCAAAGACACAAAGCGCGTTACGCGCCGGCGGCAGCCTTCTTGCCTTCGAATGATTTCACCAGCTCCGATACCCGGGGGCTGATCTGGGCGCCAACACCCTTCCAGTACGCAACGCGGTCGAGCGAAATGTTCAGACTCAAATCATTGCCACGGGCAATGGGATTAAAGAAACCGAGACGCTCAATAAACCTTCCGTCACGACGATTTCGAGAATCAGTGGCGACCACATGGTAAAAAGGACGCTTATGGGAGCCACCGCGGGCCAGTCGAATCACAACCATGCTTGAATTTCCTTAAAGAACTGTCTTGGGCAATCAATCAAAAGTTTTAAATTATAACAGTTGCGTGCAAAAGACCCAACCAAATGGGCCGCGGCGTGCCTTGGTGCGTGCGGTACCTGCCCTAGCGCTGGCATGCAGCCTGCCGGCGCTTGGCCAGAGTGTCCGTAAAGCGTCGGTGGCGGCGCGTCCCTCCGGCATTCCCGACTGGATTGATCCGCAGCATCTGCAGTCCTTCTGGCAAGAACTCCATGTCCAGCATAGTCTTGCGGAGCCGTGGCTGGCGCGGCAGTTTTCGGGCCTGGTGCGGCAAGACCGGGCGCTGCAGCTGGTGAACCCTGACCCTACGACAACCCAGGACCGGCCCAAGCCCTCACTCTCGCGTTCTCTTGCCCGCAATCTGGATGCACGGACCCAGCAGGAGGGGCGGGCATTGTTGGTGAAAGAACAGCTCTTTCTTGCCCGGGCAGAAGACCTCTATGGGGTGCCGCCTGAGGTCATTGTGGGGATTCTTGGGGTCGAGACCCGGTATGGCCGCATCCGCGGCTCTTTCCCGACGCTCGACACCCTTACGAGTCTTGCCTTTCTGTCTCCGCGTCGGCAAGATTTTTTCCGGCGGGAGCTTGCCCATTTGTTGGTCATGGGCCATCGGGGCACGTTAGACCTCTCCAAGACCCAAGGCTCTTTTGCGGGCGCGCTAGGCATTCCGCAGTTCATGCCTTCGAGCTGGCAGTCCTGGGCGGTGGATTTCGATCAGGACGGACGGCCCGACCTCATAGAAAGCATGCCCGATGCCATGGGGTCGGTGGCCCATTTCTTAAGAGAGCATGGTTGGCGTCGCGGGATTCCGGGATTCGTATCGCTCGGGAGTACGCTTCCGTCGGATCCCTCGGCCTTTCTGGTGCAGGGGCTTGAGGCAAAGCACACCTTTGGCGATATTGCTCGGGCGGGCCTGGCCCCCCGCGACTTAGAACTCTCGCCCCAGACACCTGCGAGCATCATTGCGCTGCCGGAGCCTGATCAGGCACCTGTCTATTGGCTGGTGACCCCCAACTTCTTTGCTGTCACCAAGTACAACCGTAGCTACCTCTATGCCGCTTCGGTATTAAGCCTCGCCCAGG
>CAZKWK010000005.1:0-37874 GCA_964556335.1 uncultured Bordetella sp.
GGACTGCGGGGGTTATTTGCGACGGAACGGAGGTGGAGTCGCAAATCTCTCGCAGATCCCGAGCAAGTCCGCTCAGCGTCTTTGCCACCGCTAAGAGTAGAATTTCGCTTTCATTCTTTTACCGAAATTCTTTCCCTGACATGGCCAAATCCTCGATAAAAAAAGTTGTCCTCGCCTATTCCGGCGGACTTGATACCTCCGTCATTTTGAAGTGGCTCCAAGACCACTACCACTGTGAAGTCATTACCTTCACCGCAGATATAGGACAGGGCGAAGAACTCGCACCCGCCCGCGAGAAGGCCAAGAAATTCGGGGTCAAAAAAATCTACATCGAAGACCTTCGCGAAGAGTTCGTGCGGGACTTTGTGTTTCCCATGTTCCGGGCCAACACCGTCTACGAAGGGGAGTATCTGCTGGGTACCTCCATTGCCCGACCCCTCATTGCCAAGCATCTCGTGGAGATCGCTAGGAAGGAAAATGCCGATGCCATTTCGCACGGCGCGACCGGCAAGGGCAACGACCAGGTACGGTTTGAACTCGGCGCCTATGCCCTGATGCCCGGAGTCAAGGTGATTGCGCCGTGGCGCGAATGGGATCTGCTCTCGCGCGACAAACTTCTTGCCTATGCGGATGAGCATGGCATTCCGGTGGACTACAAGAAGCGCAAGGGCGAGGCACCCTTTTCTATGGATGCCAATTTACTGCACATTTCTTATGAAGGCGGCGTACTCGAAGACCCCAGCCGTCCGCCTCCCGCCAAAGGTATGTGGCGCCTCACGGCCGACCTCGACAAGACCCCAAGCAAGCCCGAAGAGATTAGCCTGGAGTTTGCCAAGGGCGACCTCGTGGCGATCAACGGCAAGAAGATGAAGGCCCATGAACTGCTTGCCACCTTGAACACCCTCGGTGGTAAGCACGGCATCGGCAGGCTCGATCTCGTCGAGAACCGTTATGTGGGCATGAAGTCGCGGGGCTGCTATGAGACCCCGGGCGGCACCATTCTCTTGCGCGCCCACCGTGCCATTGAATCACTCACCCTCGACCGCGAGGTGGCCCATCTCAAAGACGACCTTATGCCGCGGTATGCGGGCCTGATCTACAACGGCTATTGGTGGTCCCCCGAGCGAATCGCGCTGCAGACGCTCATCGACCACACCCAAAAGGTGGTCAATGGCACCGTGCGCCTGCAGCTATTTAAGGGCAATGTGATTGTCACCGGACGCGAGAGCAAAGACTCTTTGTTTGACGCGCGTATTTCTACGTTTGATGACGATGGCGGGGCCTACAACCAGGCAGATGCCGGCGGCTTTATCAAACTCAACGCGCTGCGTATGCGGATTGCTGCTGCCAAAAAACGGACGGTGAAGTAACCATGCCTTCTTTTGACGCCACCCTTGAGGCCGACATCACCGAGGTGCGCAATGCGGTGGATCAGGCCTCCAAAGAGATTGCCACCCGCTTTGACTTCAAAGGCTCAAGCGCAAAGGTAGAGCAGAAAGACCGTGAGCTGACAGCCTTTGCAGACAGCGACTTCCAGCTCGGACAGGTGCGCGATGTACTGATTGCCAAGTGCGCGAAACGCAACGTGGATGTGCGGTTTCTCGATATCGGTGATGTGCAGAAGATCGGGGGCGACAAACTTAAGCAGGTGATTACCGTGCGGCACGGGATCGCGGGTGACGACGCCAAGCGTATTGTGCGCATCATCAAGGACAACAAGATGAAGGTACAGGCTTCAATTCAAGGCGATGCAGTGCGGGTTACAGGAAACAAACGCGATGATCTTCAGGCCGCTATTGCACTACTCAAAAAAGAGGTAACGGATCTTCCTTTGGGCTTCGGAAACTTTCGCGACTAGCCGGTGATGCGGGCCCAGGCCGAGTGGTTGTGAATCGATTCGAAGTTCTCCGCCTCGACCGAAAACGATTCCACCCCATGTAGTGCCTTCACAGAGATCGCTACATCGCGTACCAAGTCTTCCACAAACTTGGCATTGTCATAGGCCCGCTCAGTCACGTATTTCTCATCGGGTCGCTTTAGTAGGCCCCAGAGTTCACATGAAGCCTGGGTCTCTACCACCCGAATCAGGGTCTCGAGCGAGGGCGCACAACCCTCCGCAAACACCGCACGCACGGTAACCTCTGACCGCTGGTTGTGCGCACCGTAATCAGAGATCTCTTTGGAGCAGGGGCAGAGGCTTTTCACTGGCACGCGTACTTCGACGGCCACCGAGGCCCGACCGGTGCTTGACTCCGCCTCGAGCACCACCTGATAGTCCATAAGACTTTTCACGCCACTGACGGGGGCTGTTTTCTCAATAAAAAGGGGAAAGGACGCGGTCATGGTGCCCTCACGGGCCTCCAGCAAGGCCAACAGATCGCGGGAGAGATCCGCCATGGTTTCGGGCGAGAGCGCGCGACCCTGCTTATTCATCGACTCGAGCAAGGCCACAAACCGCGACATGTGGGTGCCCTTCTGGTCTGCGGCGAGCGCCACCGACAAGCTAAAGTCGGCCACCGAGGCCGCCGTGCCCTCGGCCGTCTGCACCAAGATGGGATACCGAAGCCGGCGAACGCCCACGCGATCGATCGCAAGGTTTCGGTGGTCACGACTGCCCTGCACATCGGGCATCATTCGCGGCCCCGAAAGGCCTTTGTCGGTCACAGTGTTCATGACACCAGTGTAAGCGAAACTGGTGCGCTGGAACCCTGGCTCGCCCTGGGGCTGCCCATTGCCTTGACACGCGCACGAATCGAGGCCTCGATACCGGCCGCATCGAGCCCCTCGAGCGACAGCAGCTTGGCATGGTCTCCATGATCGATGAAACGATCGGGAAGCCCGAGATGCAGAAGTGGTACGCGGGGTAGATCGGGGCGTGACGCGAGAAACTCCCCACAAGCAGAGCCTGCGCCGCCCATGACCACATTCTCCTCTGCGGTGACTAAGAGATCGTGACTCTGGGCCAACCCTGCCACGAGTTCTGTATCTAAGGGCTTGATAAAACGCATATTCACGACAGTGGCGTCAAGCGCCTCTGCGGCCTTCAGGCTTGGTGTCACCATACTTCCGAAGGCAAGAATTGCCACCCGCAATCCGTCCGGTGCAGAGGCCGCACGCTGTCGTACCACCTCGGCTTTACCAATGGGCAAGGCCTGAAGGCTACGGCCTGCCGGAGCACCCGTACCCGCACCACGCGGATAGCGCACCGCACTCGGCCCAGCACAGGTGAGACCGGTACTCAACATGGCCCGACATTCGGGTTCGTCTTTGGGCGCCATGATCGTCATGTTCGGTATGCAGCGTAAGAAGCTCACATCGTAAGCACCCGCATGGGTTGCCCCATCTGCACCCACGAGACCTGCGCGGTCGATGGCAAACAAGACCGGTAGGTTCTGCAGCGCCACATCGTGAATAAGCTGATCGTAGCCACGCTGCAGGAAGGTAGAGTAAATTGCCACCACGGGTTTGAGGCCCTCACAGGCCAAGCCCGCTGCGAAGGTGACGGCATGCTGCTCCGCAATGGCGACGTCGTGATAGCGATGCGGAAACCGTTGCGAGAACTCCACCATACCCGACCCCTCACGCATGGCCGGGGTAACAGCCACCACCTTGTCGTCGGCCGACGCTGCATCACAGAGCCACTCGCCAAAGACCGCAGAGTAAGTGGGCTTGGGCGGCGTGGCGGCTGGCACGATACCAACAGAGGGATCGAATTTGCTGGGGCCGTGGTAGGCGATGGGGTCTTCTTCGGCCTTTGCATAGCCCTGGCCTTTTTTGGTGATCACATGCAGAAACTGCGGGCCCTTGAGCTCACGGAGGTTATGTAATGCGGGCAGCAAGGCATCAAGATCATGGCCATCGATCGGGCCATAGTAGTTAAAGCCAAATTCTTCAAAGAGGGTGCTGGGCGAGATGAGACCCTTGGCGCCTCCCTCGAGCTTGCGGGCAATCTCGAGCACCGGCGGTACCACCCCCAAGACCTGCTTCCCGAGTTCGCGGGCTGCGGAGTAGAAACGGCCGGAGAGCAGGCGGGCAAGATAGTTGCTCATGGCCCCCACCGGAGGCGAAATCGACATCTCGTTGTCGTTCAGAATGACCAAGAGGTCGATATCTTTATGGATGCCCGCATTGTTCATGGCCTCATAGGCCATGCCCGCGCTCATGGCCCCATCGCCAATCACAGCGATATGCCTGCGGCGATTGGGGCCAAGATGCTCACCCTTCTGCTTAGAGCCTAAGGCCATACCCAAAGCAGCCGAAATCGAGGTCGAAGAATGGGCCGTACCAAAATGGTCGTACTCACTCTCCACGCGCCGTGGAAAGCCAGAAATGCCATCAAGCTGTCGAAGGCCAGACATCTGGTCGCGTCGGCCGGTAAGGATTTTGTGCGGGTAACTCTGATGACCGACATCCCAGACCAGTCGGTCAAAGGGCGTCTGAAAGACGTGGTGTATTGCGATAGAGAGTTCGACCGTACCCAAGTTTGAAGAGAGATGTCCCCCGGTACGGGAGACCGAGTGGAGCAGATAGTCGCGCAACTCTGCCGCCAGATCTTTAAGTTGGCGGCGGTTGAGATCACGCAGGTCGAGCGGACTGTCGATGGTCTTCAGCAATGCAGTCATTATTTAAATTTCCCCCAGGCAGACCAACAATGAACTAATGCTGGCGATGCGTCAATTGATGGGCCAGCGCGCGCAGGGCCTGTGCCTCAGGGCCCAAGGCCTGGATATGGCCCAGGGCCCGCGCATGCAACAGGTCGGCATAGCGCTGGCAGCCCTCTAGCCCCAAGAGGCCCACAAAGGTAGGCTTATGGGCAGCCTGATCTTTGCCCGCTGTCTTGCCAAGATCGGCGGTACTGACTGTGGCATCGAGGTAGTCATCGCGAACCTGAAAGGCAAGGCCCAGGTCTTGTGCGAACCGGGAGATCTGCTGCCATCGGTCTTTATCGCGACCCTGCGGCCCGGCCCACGCACCGATCTCGGCAGCCGCCCGGATGAGCGCGCCGGTCTTGAGGCGATGCATATCTTCGAGCGCCGCCTGGCTAAGAGCCTGCCCCACCATATGAATATCGATAGCCTGACCACCCGCCATGCCATCAGCACCGGTGGCCTCGGCGAGGCAGCCCACCATCTGTAGCAGCGCCGCCGGATCCGCCCCCTCAGCCGATGCGACCAGGGCAAAGGCGAGGCTCTGCAAGGCATCGCCTACGAGAAGCGCGGTGGGCTCATCGTAGGCCACGTGTACCGTTGGCTGCCCGCGACGCAGATCATCATCGTCCATACACGGCAGGTCATCATGGACAAGCGAAAAGGCATGGACGAGCTCAAGCGCGCAGGCCAGTCGCAGCGCCAGCGGGCCCTGTGGGTCGCCTCCCGTAGCCTGGCAGGCTGCCATCACAAGTAGCCCGCGGGCACGCTTGCCCCCGTTTAAGACCCCATGCTGCATTGCCGACCAGAGACGCGAAAGCGCCTGCTGTGCGGACGGTGCAAGCGCAGGCAGCCGCGACTGCACCGCAGCACCCAAGGCTGCATGAATCTGGTTCCGCCAGGCGGTAAGGTCGGTCGTTTCAGCGGCCATGATCAGCAATAAAGTCACCACGGGCCATCGTGCGACGCCCTTGCTCGTCAATGACCTCAATCTCCTCTTGTACGGCCTGCAGAAGATTCTGCGCATGCCGTAAGAGCGAGGCACCTTTCTGATAGGCCGCGAGAGACTCCGCAAGACTGAGCTGCCCAGACTCCAGACGTTGTGTCTCGGCCTCCAGTGCTGCCATCGCAGACTCAAAGCTCAAGGCCCGTATGTCATCTGAGATAGACAGGTCGGGAGGGTCTTTTTTACTGACAGAGGCAGGCACGGAAAGGGCTCTCCTGGTGAGTTCGATGAAACGTCATTTTTTTCTTACATTTTAATTGACCTTCATCAAACCGCATGGCTTCTTGCTGAAATCCTGAGGGTATACTCCCGGCTCTTGTCTAACTGGGAGGGGGACTCTGATGTCGGATGTCGGAACCTTTTCTCGGCTGGCGCCGAGCCCCGCACAGCTTCCTGTGCACGCGTACTTCTCTGATGCGCTTCTTGCCCAAGAACGCATGTCCTGCTTTCAACGTGGGCCTGGATACGTGGGCCACCGACTGATGGTGCCCGAGCCGGGAGATTTCCATACCCTGTCCCATGAAGATCATGGGCGTGTGTTGATGCATGGAAAGTCAGGCGTATCCCTGCTTTCAAACATTTGTCGCCATCGGCAGGCTGTGATGCTGGAGGGGCGCGGGAAAGCCCAGAGTATTGTCTGCCCGCTGCACCGCTGGACCTACGATCTCAATGGCAAGCTCGTCGGTGCGCCGCATTTTGAGGAAGACCCCTGCCGACATCTCCGGCAGCAGTCTCTCACCGAGTGGAACGGTCTGCTCTTTGAGGGCGACAAGGCGTTGCTCCAGGAACTCTCCCAGACGCCCTTTCTAGAACAACTACGCTTTGACGGATACGTCTTTCACAATGCCCAGATCCATCAGTGCGCCTACAACTGGAAGAGCTTCATTGAGGTCTACATGGATGACTACCATGTGGTGCCGTTTCATCCGGGCCTAGGGAAGTTTGTTGATTGCAATCGCCTGCGTTGGCATTTTGGCGAGAACTACAACATTCAGGCGGTCGGCATCACCGACCTAGGGAAGGCCGTCACACCCGTGTATCAGCGTTGGCACGAAGAAGTGCTGCGCATGCACGACGGTGAGTTGCCGAAGTTTGGCGCCATCTGGATGACCATCTATCCCAACATCATGGTGGAGTGGTACCCGAAGGTCCTGGTGGTCAGCACGCTGCACCCGGTGAGCCCACAAGAAACGGTCAATGTCGTAGAGTTTTACTATCCAGAAGAAATCGCCTACTTCGAACCCAGCTACATCGCGGCCCAACAGGCCGCCTACAACGAGACGGTCATCGAAGACGACGAGATCGCCCTGCGTATGGACCGTGGACGACGCGCACTCCTCCGTGCAGGCCGAAACGAGGTGGGTCCGTATCACTCGCCGATGGAGGATGGGATGCTCCACTTTCATGAGTACCTGCGTCGCCAGCTTGGTGATGCCGCATTCGCATCGCCATGAACCCGTTGATTAGCCCCGAAGAGCTCATTGCTGAAGAAGGCGAGCTCATTTTGGTCGACGTTCGGCATGACCTCACCGACCCCACCGCGGGACTTCGGGCGTATGCCCAAGGGCACCTTCCCAACGCCGCATTTCTCTCCGTAGACGAAGATCTCTCTGGCGAGGCGAGTCGTGGTAATGCGGGGCGCCATCCGCTGCCACAACCGGAAGAGTTCGCCGCGCGGCTGCGTGAACTCGGCGCAACAGAAGACACCCTCTTAATTGCCTATGACAGCAGCGGTGGAATGTACGCCGCCCGCTTCTGGTGGCTGTGCCGCTGGATCGGACATCTCCGTGTCGGTGTGCTCAATGGCGGCATCCAGGCCTGGCTGGCGGCAGGGGGACCACTGCAAACAGACGATTACAAGCCACCCGAAAAAAATAAATCCGACGATTCCGAGCCCATCGCTGTGCACCCCAGCGCCTGCCCCCGCTGGAATGTAGAGATGGTGGAGACCTGGGTCAAAACGGGATCGCTGCTGGAGATTGCGACCTTCATCGATGCCCGGGCGCCCGAACGCTATCGCGGGGAGGTAGAGCCGTTTGACCCAGTGGCAGGACATATTCCGGGTGCCTTAAACCGCCCCGCAACGCGCAACCTCGGGCCCGACGGACGGTTTAAGGCTGCAAGTCTGCTTCGGGAGGAGTTTCTGGAACTCCTCGGCGACCAAGACCCCAGCGCAGTCGTACATAGCTGTGGCTCAGGCATTACCGCCTGCCACAATCTCTTGGCCATGGAGGCTGCGGGCCTCGTAGGAAGCGCCCTCTACCCGGGTTCCTGGAGCGAGTGGTGTGGCGATACCGCCCGCCCCATGGGCAAAGGCGCCACCCCTTAGGCGGCAGGCTACCCATGCGCCGCCCACCGAAGGCATGTCAACGCGCAACGATAGAACCCCGCGCAGACCGAGAGACCATGACCACGACACGGCGCCCTGCGTTTCGAGGAATGTTGTTAGGCCTCGGACTCATTACGGCCATCATGTCTTCGGGCTGCGATCAGGTGCGCCAGCGCCTCACGCCCTCGGCGACGGGACAAAACACAACCCCGGCAACCCCCGCAGCCTCTGGGGCCCCTTCCGTGACCCCGTCAAGCCCCTCTGCTCCTCCGGCCACCGCGACGCCAGCGGGACCCGTTGCCCCAGGCAACCCCGTGACGCCCACGGTCGTACCTACGACCCCGGTAGAGCGGTACTCCAGCCACCAAGGCAGTTCAGGGGTCGGGCCTGTCGAGCGGCGACAGTCCTCAGGGGCCCGCCCCTGAGACTTCCCTTCCCAGCCCAAACCCGGGTTCAGAAGAGACATAGACCCGCATGCGTTGCTCGACCGCTGGATCATCCTCCAGCATGAGGTCAGAGAAGATCTCCTTGAAGGCTTCTGCCGTAAGCGCCTGAAAAACGGCACGAGGAATGCGTACCCAGAACCGGGTCTGACGCAAATCGAACTGGCGTACCCACAAGGTGAAGGCCAGGAGTTGCGCCGCAGGCGTACTCTGCGCATCGCATACCAGTGTCTGGTCGTCCACTAGCCGCTTCATGGCATGCCCCGTGCGGGTTCTATAAGGCCCTGCGGCACCACCAAATCACGCACCACCCGCATCGCCAGTTGGCTTGCGGCATGGCCGCGCGCAGGGTCAACCTGATCTGGCGAAAACACGATCACCCCAAGGGCCAGAGCAGACGGAACATCCGCAAGGGCCCCAGCCTGCGAACCAAGAAGCTGCTGCAGACGTGGCAGATCGACAAGACCCATAAAAGTGGTGGTGCCTGCATAACGCGGGTCGCGCATGCTCACCGTGCCTGTCTTGCCCTCCAGAGGACAGTCGACCGGGCAGCTGCGCCCGAAACTCGCGCGAAAGGCGGGGTGGGCGGTGCCATCGCCCGGCCAACCTGGCTCCGCAGGGGTCATGACCTTGGTCAACCCTTGGCGTACCAGCCGCGCGGCAACCGCAAGCGACCGCGCCTCGCGCGCCGCCCGTGATGCCGCCGCCGCCTCTGCCGATTCACGGGACGGCAACGCAGGGCGCTGCCCCACGTCTTGGGTATCAAACAACAAGGTGGGGATCTGGCTAGGCTGACCCTGGGAGGTCAAGTACAGACCACTTGCAAGACTCGCCAGACCGAGCGCGCTGCTGCGCGATTCGGCAGCCCCGAGTACCGCCTGCACAGCAGAAGAAGCCTCCTGATACGGTGCACCAATCTGCGTACGCCCACCGGCCGTACGTATCCGGTTGTAATCATTCCAATTGAGATAGACCCGACGCGCTGCGCCCGCCCGGGCTGCCTGCGTTGCCCCGGCAAGAGGCCGGAATAGGCCGATAAACCCCGGCAGCCCCTGCGATACCGGAGAGAGCCCTACGCGACCACAGGCAGCAGGATCCGAGGCGCACTGGGCGTTCCAGAAGAATCGCTCCGCGAGCGCCATCGCCCGCGCGGGAACGCCGCAGCTATGCGGCTCTGCGCCCGCAGGCCGGTTTTGAAGATCACAGAGCGCAGCCCGCTCCCACCACTCATTGCGCTTGACCACGGTCGCATCGAGCTGCCCTGAGGTCTTAATCTGCAGCAAGAGATCACGCGGCGGGGCCCCAGTCTCTGCCAGCGCGAGGCTAAAGAAGAGTTTTGCGACAGAAGCGGGCGGCGCCTCAATCAAGGCAGCAGCCAACGGCTCGGCCTCACGCGAAGATTGCCCTTTGCAGACAGGCCCATAACACCGCATGCCAAGTACGGCACCTGTCTGCGCATTGAGCACCACAACCGTGGCACCGGCCGTGCGATGGAGCGCAAGAGCCGCGTCGGCCGGACAGCCGCTGCCCTGGGCCCAGCAGTCGTCGTAGGCATCTAAGACGCGCGTAACCCCCGGGTGCACCGTCAGGCTCAACCGTCGCGCCTGGGCAGGCAGGCCGTCAACCGCCTGCGGGCCCAGCAGTCGGGCATAGGCAAGCTGTACCAGTTGCCGCGTCTCCGCGCCCAGGCTGAGTTCAGTGCCCAGCCCAATGGGGCCACGTAGTGTCCCCGATGCTGGGGTCTGCGCAACATCAAGGCAATAGCCCTGAGGACCGCGCAAATAGAAAAACTGCCCCTGGTGACGCACATACAGGCAGGGCGGGACGGAATCCCAGGAGACGCGTTCGGTTAAGGTCTGCGCGACGCGAAGGGTGAGGCCGGCGCTGTCTTTCTCCAAAAGTAACCCGGGCTGGCGCAAGACCAGATCGACTTCTGAAAGAAAGCCACGACAGCCCTGCGGGGCCACCCCTTGCGCGGCAACAAAAGCCGCCCCAAGGCGCTGATGGGCATCGACCAACGAGGAAAGCCCCAGAGCCAGCGCCAGACGCTGGGTCAGCAGGGTCACAGGCCGCGCCCCACACGCCGCATCAAAGGAGACATCGGCCGCCACAGCGCCCGATGTAATGGGTACCGCGAGGGCCTGGGTGATGGCCGCAAGGCGCTTCACGCGCAGTTCGGGAACAAAGACATCCCGGTCGGCGAGGGTCGCGTTCTCCACGAGGCTGCGCTGCGAGGCAACCACCGCAAGCAGACCCAGGGCCAACAGCAGCAGCAGGAGAAACAGACTTCTCAGAAGTTGTCGAGAGAAGGTCATCGCCCGCGTACCTCCTCGGTCTTTTGACTCAGAGCAATAGCCACGGCAAGCAGAGAAAGTCCGAGGGCCACAGACACCATGGAGGACCAGCCCATACTCATCAGAGGCAGGCCGAGCCCGGTGAGCGGGGCCAGCCGCCAGTTTCCGAAGTAGGTGATCACAGTCTGGCTAAGCGCAGCAAGAAGCAGGAAGAAAGAGACTGCAAAAAGCATAGAAACCGGCCCCAGCCCAGAGGCAAATCCAAGCATGGCACGCGCCATCAGTCCAATGTAGAGCCCCACCAGAATAAGAAATATGACCAATGCCCCCGTGAGGCCGAAGGCACCGGAGAGCAGTACCGGGAAGTAATCGCTTAAGACCTGGATGGGGAGGCAGGCGCCCTCAAAGCTGCACCAACGGATGGTGCCGAGCCCATAGCCCGCGGGCTGTGCCGCCTCAGAGAACTTAATGAGTCGTGCGAAGTCGCTCACCGAGGCGGTCATGGGATCGAGCATGAGTTGCACCCGCCCCTGCACCTTGTCGGTGAGCCATGCAAGACCACCCGCAACGGCCCCTGCGGCAAGAAACACCAGCGCAAGCCGCAGCCCAAAGAGGATAAAGACCAATGCAGTAAACACAAGACCACTGACGAGCGTGCCACCAAAGTCACTAAAGACCAGGGCCGCAGACGCAACGGTCACCAGGCCAAGCAGCAAAAGCCCCAGATAGGCACGAAAAAGGCTGGTGTGCACCAGGCGTTGGGCAGACGGCGGCGACCTGCCCGAGACGATTTCCGAAAGCGTCTCCAGAATCTGTCGCGGGGAGAAAACATGGGGAATCACCTTGCGTGCGAGAAATGTCGGTCGCGCGTACCAGGTCGTGACCAGACCCGCAAAAAGACAGGCGGTGAGCTTCAGCGCTTCGGAGCCCGCGGCCGGGCCCAAGACCCCATAGACCGCGGCGGTGCCTGCCATGGGCAGCACCACCAACCCAGGGAGCCATCGGCGTGAGGCAGCCACCAGACCGGCAAGCCGCGGCCTAAAGAGCGGGACCAAGACCAGGGCCACCACGGGCAGCAGAAGACCACCGACCACCACCCAGGACTGTCGTTCCAAGGCATACGAGAAAGGATTGAGAAGATAGACCGCAGAGCCCTGACCAAACCGAAGGCTCGCATCGGCCACAATCAGTAGTCCGAGCCCTGCAAGGACCGCAAAGACGAGGGCAACCAGACCGGCCAGCCAGCCCAGGGTATGCAGGGTTACAAAGAGGAGGGCAAAGACCGCAAGACCGACGACAAGCGGCAGCCACGCTAAGACAAACAAAAGACGCTCGGCCCGGGCACGCACCTGCTCCGGACTATCGAGCAGCCGGGCCACATCCCATCGCTGCGCAGAAAACCGGCCCGTAAAAGAATCGTAACGCACCCCTTCTGCGACAAGAAGGGCATCGAAGAGGTCGGGATAGGCCACCACCGCCTGCGCCTGAAGACTCTTGAGCCGCGCCAGGCGAAGTTCAATACCCAACGAGCCAGCTCCGATCAGACCCTTGAAGGACGGGCAGCAGGGCATCCCGAATGGCCGCGTACTGGGCAATTTTCACCCCGAGTCGCTGCTGCGCGCGCGCCACAGCGGCATGCTGCGTCGCCGCCTTTGCGCCGCTTTCGGCCTTGGCCCCCGGAAGACCCAGTGGCCGACCTAGACGACAGTCAGCCGACTCCAGGTCGGTATCGGCCGTCGCCATACACAGGGCCTGCGCCGCGGAGACATCGTCGGATGCTGTAAGACTCGTATCTGCAGCCGGTACAGAAGGCGCGGCCTGGGCCGCCAGGGCTAGCGCAAGTTCACGGCCCTCTCGGGGGTCAGGCAGCGAAAACCAGAAACCAAGACCACAGACCAGGCCCACAAGACTCGCCAGAGCGAACGCCAAGTACCTGGGCAGCCCCGGTCGGCCCAGACTTGGCATATCCTCTCTGTATGGTGCTGACCCTATTCTTCCCATCTGCGCTGTACCCTGTCTTTCATGGCCCTCTTTAAATTCTTCAATCCCTGGTCCGCAAACGACCCTGCCGGCAGACCACGATCCCGCACGGGCTCGGCCGACCATCTGGCCGACGAGATTGGACTCGAACTCAAGGGCATTGTCTCGCAGGCTGTCCTCGCAAGCCTTGAAGACAAGGAATCGCATTACCTCAGCAGCATTCTAGAGAAGAGCGTCTTTCTCATCGACTCGGTGGTGATCACGCCCCAAGACAAGGAGGCGTCTGGAGCACTGGAGAAGTTTTTGCGCCTACATACCGAGATTGATCCTGGGTTTAAGACCCAGTTTTTTCGGTCCATCCTGGAGAAAGAGTACCGATCAGAGCGTGGTGCCACGGTCTTGGTGGCCCCCGACATGCAGCCTTCGGTGCAACTCAACGAGGCGAGCCTGGAGACCCCAAGCGACGAAGAGTCGTTTCAGATTACGCTGCGTGGACGACGCCTTTCCTACACGGCAGCGGTCTCCCTCAAGGGCCCAGTGGCAAAGACGAGTCCTGCCGCACAGGCGGCCTATCAGGCCGCAGCGCAGCCTGGCACCTCGTTCGGTGTTAACCCAGAGCCATTTATTGGCGCCACCTCTCCAATGAAAGGGGACGGGCCCAGGCCCTCCGCTGCCGCAGGCGCCGCGACCAGTGTGGCTACCCAAGAAGGCTACGCCCATGAGACCCTGGTTCTTCGCATTCACGATGAAAAAGGGGAGCGGCAGATCCGGGCCCAGAGCCCGCTTATGATTGGCCGCGAGTCGCCGGCCACCCATGAACTCGGGGCACTGCAGTTTGTTGCCCTCCATGGCACCTATGTCTCACGTCGGCATCTGGTTGTCGTTAGCGTCGGCGAAGACACCTACTTTTTTCTCCACGATGCCGCAACCCTCTCTTGCCTGACCTCGAGCGGCCAGGTACTGCGACCGGGCAGCCTCTACACCATCGCGCGTCACGCGGAGGTACAGCTCACTTTTGGTGTCACCGCGGATGCCAGGACCACCGCAGCCGATACGCGTCGTGCCGCGGAATTTCCCATGGTGGAAATCAGCCGACTCGGCGGAGAACGACGTGGCCCCAGCCAGGCAACGCCGCGGCCCAAGGCGGTATAGCCCGGCTACTTACCGTGTCGGCGCGAGTACAGCACCGCAATTCGGAGCAGACCCATGACTGAACTCTGCGCCCTGCAATGGGGGCAGGTCGTGAATGTGTCTCGGACGGGCAGTGGCCATGCGATGGGCTTTGATGCCTTCGCCACAGCCGCGCCCAATCAACCGGTCTTCGTACTCTGCGATGGCGCCAACGGTACACCCCAGGGAGGCGCCTTTTCTGAAGCACTCTGCACTGCTTTTCTCCCCTACTTTGAAAATGCACTCTCTCCTGGATCGAGGGAACCCCTGCGACCAAGTATCGATCTGACGCAACTAGGCCGTGACCTCGATACGCTGGGGCAGAGACTCGATGCGCAGTTTCCCGACTCGGCCTCGACACTCACGGCTGCGCGATTTCATGGGGGGCGACTGCAGGTGCTCAGTGTCGGGGACAGCTATGCCCTGGTCTTTCAACGTCGGCTACTGAGAGGATGGCAACATGTGCATAGCCTTGGGCGCCATCAAGATGCCATGGGACGCCCGACAGAACTGATCGGGGCGCCTATTCCCACCCATCCGTTCTGGTTTGAGACAGCCGAGCCTGGCGACTGGATCGTGGTACTCATGACGGATGGGGCCGGCGACTTTCTCGAAACAGACGATGTCTTGTCTCAGTTGGGGCTACTTGGACGTGCCCAGCCCAGTGCGGCAGACCTCACCTACTGTGCGCAGTGTCTGACCCAGACTGCCCTTTCGCGGCAGAGTGACGACGATATCTCGATTAGTCTGATCTGGATGCGCACCCGGTAGGCCTATGGACCAGACCCCACGCCCCCCAATAGCGGCCGCCCCGGCCGAGACCTTCGTCAAGACGTTTCAGGACGACTATCTATTGTCGCGAGAGCTCCAGATCCTGACTGACCTGGGGCAACGCGGCGCACCGGTGCCACGCGTGCTCTCAACCAACCACGAGGCACGGACGATCACCATGGCC
Source organism: uncultured Bordetella sp. (assembly GCA_964556335.1). Taxonomy (GTDB): domain Bacteria; phylum Pseudomonadota; class Gammaproteobacteria; order Burkholderiales; family Burkholderiaceae_A; genus Hahnella. Next base: position 14,824 of record CAZKWK010000005.1, read on the forward strand.
CACGGGGGCCCATCACTGGCGGATGTGCTGCAGGCCCTGCCCCATCGCCGCGGTGAACGACTCGCCTGGCTCCATGCGCACGGACCCGCGATCGTCGATGCCATTACGACCATCTGTAGCCATGGGGTGTTTCATCTCGACCTCGCCTGCAGAAACATTCTGGTCACCCGAGGCCGCCCCGTACTCATCGACTTCGGGCTTGCCTTATGCAGCCGCTTTCCGCTGCAAAAGCCACTCTGGGTGACACCTTCCGAGCAGCTACACCACCCCGACCTCATCACGGCCCTAGCGGCAGACTGGCAGGCATTCTTTTCCGCCAACACCGCACTGCGGGCCCAGTACCAGGCTGCTGGGCGCCCCTATCCGCCGCGTCTGGACGACGCCTTTGAACTTCCCGCCAGCGCCTACTCCGCCTACTGGCCCACAACGCTGCGCGCCAACGCACTCTCCGAACCCCTGCACCTCGTGGCCTATAGCGCAGGACACTTATTGCGAGAGATCAGCACGCATCTTGCGCTCGGCGGATCAGAGGCCGAATCACTCGCCGAGCTATGCCGGCTGCTGACCGCACGTACGGAGCGCCGTAGCCCCGCTGAACGATTCGCCGTGGTTCGTGCTGGCCTCGCCACTCTGGGCGGAACTCCGCGGCCAGACTACGGGTATGCACCTCTCCACGAAGGAGCCCCCCCTCGACCCGAGACCGTAGATCCTGCATCCAGCAGTCCTTCGGCCCCCACAAAAAAACGAGATGCCTCCAACTACTGGCCCCCCTCGGAGGGGATGCATTGGTTGCTGCGGGCGCTCTGCGCACTGAGCACGATGAGCGCCTACCTGATGATCGACCGCGCCTATGAGCAGACCCAGGCCACCTTAGGAGACAGCGCATTTATGGCGGCACTCGCGGTGGCAGCACTCGGCCTCGCGACGCTCCTGAGCCTCGCGTTTTCTCGCGCACTTCTGGCGCAACGCGCCGCAAGTCTGGTGCTTGCAGGACTAAGTCTGCCTTTTGTGTTCGAACTCACAGGACAAGGGGCCGGCCTTGCACAACTCAGCATTCCGATTATTCTCGTAACGGTAGGGCTTGGCGGGCTTATTGCGTTACCCACAGAGCCGCGTGCCACGCGCCCTATCGACAAAAGCCAATAGGGGCATGGCACGGACGACCCTTCAATGCGCGAGGGGCGCGGGTTAGTGCAAGAACGTGTCTACCCGAATCAGGTCGTCTTCGGACAACACCCCCGTTGCTGCAGCCAAACGCGCACGGTTTAAGAGCAGGCTCAGCCGCTCCTGAAAGACCGCCCGTTCGGCCGAGACACGATCGGTCTCGGCTCCGAGCAGTTCCAAGGTACTGCGCATGCCCTGGGCATGTGACTTACGGGTCGCCTCAAGCCGGGTCTGGCTTGCCGTGTAGGCCTGCTCCAGTGCACGTAGCCGCTCGTTGGAGGCTTCGAGATAAAACCAGATTTCACGAATCGACTGCTCCAGCCCAAGCCGGGTCTGATCGCGCAGTGCCACGAGGTGCTCGGCCCGGGCCACCGCCTCGCGCGACTGGGCCTGACGTACCCCGCCCGTCAGCACGGGCATAGAGACCTCAATGCCGACGAAATGTTCTCCCCCCTGCTGCCCCCAGGGAAAAAGAGTCTTGCCTGTCGACAACTGGTGCCCCGCGCGGGCAATCGCCGTGACCTTCACCGCGTCTCTGCCCTCCGGAAACATCTGCGCCTGGGTCTGGGCCGTCTGCGCCTGAAGATCAAAGAGCCGAAGCTGCGGATGGCTGATGGTCATCTGACGCAACGCCGCTTCGAGGCTGCCATAGCCAAGCTGGTCTGCGGTGGTGTGGCTGCGTAATACGCGAGAAGTGGGCGTGCGGCCAATCCAGTCTTCGATCGCGAGTTCTTTCACACGAATCTGGGACGACAGCCCAGCCAGCCCCGCGCGAACGGACTGTAGTCGCTCAAAGGCCTCGCTGACATCGGTGACGGTCGCGTCGCCCAGGCGCTGACGTTTACGAATTTCTTCATGAGCCTGGGCCAAGGCCCGCTCCTGCAGTTCGAGGAGCCTACGCTGTTCCCGTGTGTAGGTAAGCGCAAGCGAACGCTCCACGACCGCCAGAAGCAGATTCTGCCGGGCCAATTCCTGGCTCAGCGCCACCGCATCGGCCGAGAGCGCCAGATGTCGGGCCTGAATGTCCCGCTCCCGATCAATGAGCGCCTGGCTGGCCACGACAGCGGCCTGCCCCTGCACCGCCAGACGCTGGTGGGTGCGAAAGCTTGCATCTTCGGCTGAGAACCCCGGGGCTGCGAATTCGGCATCTCGGGTAATGCCATATCGGTTTACGAGCCCCGCCGACCCCTGAACCATCACCATCGGCTGCCAGACCCGTTGAGCCTGCTGCCGAAGCGCATCCGCAATGCCCTGCTCGCGGCCCGCTGCGAGATAGCCGGGATCGCGGGCCTGTGCCTGCTGCCAGATCTCTATCAGGCTCTGGCTATGGACGGAACCCGAAAGCACTAAGCCCGTAATAAGCCCCAAGAGTGGTCGCAGTGTTTTCTTGTCCATGGTTACTCTCCGAGTTCGTGCAGTGTGAGGTTCTTGCAGGCGATGAGGGGAACGCATCACCCCTGCCCCTTCGTCTCATAGCTTCGGCGATAGGCCGCGTAATACATCAACGGAATGACCACCAGGGTAAGCAGCGTTGAGACCAGGATGCCAAATATGAGCGAGAGGGCCAGCCCATTAAAGATGGGATCATCAAGAATGAAGAAGGCACCAATCATGGCGGCCAATGCAGTCAACAGAATCGGCTGCGCCCGGGTCGCTGCGGAGGTAACCACCGCCTGCGAGAATGCCACACCCTGCGCGAGCTGCAGCTGAATGAAGTCCACCAGCAGAATCGAGTTGCGCACAATGATGCCAGCCAAGGCGATCATGCCAATCATCGAGGTGGCCGTGAACTGTGCATCAAAAAGCGCATGGCCAGGCATGACCCCAATCACCGTTAAGGGAATAGGCGCCATGATGATGAGCGGGGTCAGATAGGAGCCAAACTGGGCGACCACCAAGAGATAGATGAGTACGAGTCCCACGGCATAGGCAGCCCCCATGTCGCGAAATGTCTCGTAGGTCACCTGCGATTCGCCATCCCATTTCAGGCTAAATCCCCGATACGGATCGTCCGGCGGCGTGATGAACCGCTCGTGAAGACTTCCACCCTCAGGATCTTTCAGTGCAAGAATGGCAGGCCGCGCCGCGAAGAGGCCGTAGAGCGGGCTGTCGTTCTCCCCCGCCACATCGGCCACCACATAGGTCACCGGGAGAAGATTCTTGCGATAGCGCACCTGCTCACGCTGGGCATCAACCACCTGCACAAACTCCGAGAGGGGCCTGAGTTCACGCTGCCCCGTACGCACCGTCAAAGACAAGAGGTCTGCCAGTGATTGTTGTCGGCCCTCGGGAAGTCGCAGCACAACCCCTGACGGATACTTCGAGGCATCGTGCAGATAGGCTGGTACCGCCCCTGAAAGCCCCGCCCGCAAAGCACTCACGATTTCTTGCTGCGAGACCCCCATCAGGCTTGCCTTTCGCCGATCGACCAACAAGATCTTCTTGGGGGCCAGGGCCACGGTGCTGTCATCAAGATCAACAATCCCAGGCGTCTGCGCGAGGGCCTCGCGGACTGAGCGCGCCACTGCGCGTCGGCCTTCGTCGGTGGGCCCATAGATCTCGGCCACAATCGGCGAGAGCACGGGTGGCCCAGGCGGCACCTCCACCACCTTCACGCGGCCCGCGTACTTCTGCGCAACAGCCTGCACCAGCGGGCGAGCCCGAAGGGCAATGGCATGACTCTGATCTTGCCGCAAGGACTTGTCTACCAGATTGACCTGTATGTCGCCCAGGTGGGGCCCCTCCCGCCAGTTGTACTGACGCACCAGACCATTGAAGTTAATCGGCGCTGCAGTGCCGACATAGATCTGCAGGTCCTGAACCTCTGGCAAGGCCGCTAAGGCCTGGGCCATCTCGCGCAGTACCCGGTCTGTCTTCTCCAGGCGGGTGCCCTGGGGCATATCCAGAATCACCTGAAATTCCGACTTGTTGTCAAAGGGCAGCATCTTGAGTACCACCCAGCCCTTCACCGGCAGTAGTACCGACAGACCGATGAGCACAAAGACCCCCAGCGTCAGCAGCCAACGATTCAGGCGCGAGGTACGCGCCTGCAGAAAGGGATAAAAGAGAAAGGTAAAGATCCGGGTAACCCGTGTAGGCCCGGTCGCACCAGGCGCGACATGCGTAGAGGTCTGCTGCCGCATCCAACGCGCGGCCATCCAGGGCGTGACCACAAAGGCAATGGCCAGGGAAATCAGCATCCCCATGCTCGCATTGATGGGAATCGGACTCATATAGGGGCCCATGAGACCACTGACAAAAGCCATCGGCAGAAGCGCCGCAATGACTGTGAGCGTCGCAAGAATCGTAGGCCCGCCAACTTCGTCCACGGCCCCGGGAATAATTTCCCGCAGTGTCTTGTGGGGAAAGAGTTGCTGGTGCCGATGGATGTTTTCCACCACGACGATGGCATCGTCGACAAGGATGCCAATAGAGAAAATCAGCGCAAACAGGGATACACGATTAATGGTGAACCCATAGGCCCAGGAGGCAAAGAGGGTGGCGGCAAGGGTAAGCACCACCGCAAGTCCCACAATCACCGCCTCGCGACGCCCCAGCGCAATAAGTACCAAGAGCACTACCGAGGCCGTGGCGAAAAGCAGCTTCTGGATCAGCTGCTCAGCCTTCTGGTTGGCGGTTTCTCCATAGTTGCGGGTCACCGTCAGTGTCACATCCGGAGGAATCATCACGCCCTTGAGCTGCGCGATGCGCGACTGCACCTGATTGGCCACATCAATGGCGTTCTCTCCAGGCTTCTTAGTCACAGACAACGTCACCGCCGGGGTAAGCCCAAAAGACGGGGCGCCAGCGTCGGCCCGCGTTCCATACCAGACCAGCCGCTCAGGCTGGGCGGCCCCATCCACCACCCGAGCCACCTCACCCAGGAATACCGGCACCCCTTGGCGAACCCCAAGCACGAGATCGCGCACATCTTGCGCATTGCGCAAGAAGGGGCCCGTCTCAACCGCAAGGGCTTGGTCTCCCAGCAAAAGCTCCCCCACAGGCGTTCCCGCATTGGCCACCGCTACGATCGACTGGATGTCATGCAGCGTCACGCCGCGCGCCACCATCTGGCTGGGATTGAGCTCCACACGTACCACGCGGCCTGGCCCACCAATTGTCTTGACCTCCCGTGTGCCCTCGACCCGCTTGATCTCGCTCTCGAGCTGATGGCTCAGTTGCTCAAGCGCCAAGCGATCAATACGCGGGGAATCTGCGTGCAACACCAGAGACAAAATCGGCACATCGTCAATGCCCTTGGGCTTGATGACGGGAGGCAGCACACCTAGGCCCTGGGGAAGCCAGTCGGCGTTGGCCGCCACCACGTCGTGCAGACGGACGAGCGCCTCAATACGTGGCACGCCGACCTCAAACTGCACAGTGATCATCGAAAGCCCCGTCTGAGAGGAAAGGGGATGAGCACATTGGCCATGGTCACGTTGATCTGCGGCTCTTCCTCGCGCGGCGTCATGAAGACCGCGAACACGCCCAGCAGAAATACAACCAGAGCAAGAAGAGGCGTGATCTGCGCCGACTGAAAGGCAGCAGCAATGCGTCCGGAGATTCCCAGTCGGGGGGGCGCCTGGGGTTCCGTTGCGGGCGAAGGCGAAGAAGAATCAGTCATGGGCAGGGGCGATCTCGTAAAAGAAAAAGGGGCGACAGAGGACACAGAGCCATAGGGGCATAGGAGAGGTGCGGCTCCCACCAGGGGGCGCTGCGCTGATTAGTTAGCCAGAGAACATTATATAAATAAATATATTGATTGCAACATAATTACCCTGCAGACCGACAAGTCAAGGGGCATCAGACACCTCGGGCCACCGCCGCATCTCGGCATAATGAGTGTCTGTCTGTTACGCGCCGATGCCGCCAAAAGATTTGTATAGCATCCTGGCGATCCTGCACGGCCACCCTCTTTGTGGATCACGAAAGGCCCCCCACATGAAATACCTGCACACCATGGTTCGCGTCACCGATCTCGAGGCGTCCCTACAGTTTTATTGCAAGGCCCTCGGGCTACGGGAGATCCGGCGCAAAGACGTCCCGCAAGGGCGCTACACCCTCGTTTTTCTCGGCGCTGCAGAAAACCCCGAGTCCCAGATTGAACTCACCTACAACTGGGACCCCGAGGACTACACCGGAGGGCGAAACTTCGGGCACCTTGCCTACGCCGTGGACAATATCTATGAGAGCTGCCAGCGGCTGATGGACCACGGGGTAGTGATCAACCGACCACCCCGTGATGGCTACATGGCCTTTGTGCGCTCGCCGGACAACATCTCCATTGAGTTGTTACAAAAAGGCAATCCCCTGCCCCCGACCGACCCCTGGGCCAGCATGGCCAACACAGGGAAATGGTAAGGAATTAGGCCTCTGACCATGCTCGCCTTGTGATGCCTCTCCACATTTCTTTCAAACGCTGGCTCATTCCTGGAATCCTGGGGCTCGGTGTGCTGGGCTTTGTGCTTTTGAATGTGCTCAAGCCCCGGCCGGCGGTCCAACCCACGGCAAAGCCCGTGCCCGTGGTCCAGGTCGAAGCCATCAGCCCCGCGGCCGGCGGCATTCGGATTCAGGGCAGCGGACTAGTCAAACCCCAACATGAGCTGGTGATTGCCGCAGAAGTCTCCGGCCGAGTGCAGTCTGTACACCCGCAACTGTTGGCGGGCGGGCAGTTCTCCAATGGACAAGCGCTGGTGGTTTTGGACCCCGCGCCCTTTGAGGCGGCCCTCTCCCAGGCACTTGCCGAGCGCGCCAGTGCGCAGGCAAATCTGCGCCTTGCCGAGCAGCTCTACACCCGTACCCAGGAGCTCATTGCCAAAGGATTTCTGTCCAAGCAGACACTCGATGAGCGCACCAGCCAACGCGATCAGGCCGCCGCGGGACTCGCCCGGGCGCAAGCCTTGGTCGATAGTCGGCAGATCGATATGCGTCGTAGCCAGATCGTGGCGCCCTTCACAGGGATCGTTCTGTCGCAACGGGTGAGCCCAGGTGAAATCGTGCAGCCCGGGCGCGAACTCGCCCGTGTCTTTCCCAGCAGCCAGCTGGAGGTCACCGTCTCGCTAACCGATCGCGAAATCGCCTTACTCGGTGACGTCTGGCGGGGTGTAGTTGGTACTACTACCCAGACCAGGAAGATCTCTGCCAAGGTGATCATCCGATATGGCGCACGGCTACTGCACTGGCCTGCCCGCGTCGACCGGGTCGAGGCGGCGGTTGATCCCACCACCCGGACTTTCAATCTGGTAGTGGCGGTGGACAACCCCTGGCAGGCGGCCACCATGAAGGCCGTCTCCCCCTCCTCGAGCAGCCCGCCACTCCTCGTGGGCATGTATGCCCAGGTCGAAATCGAGGGACTGCGGCCCGGGCCGTTTGCCAAGATTCCGCGTAAGGCACTGCGTGATGGGCAGCGCATCTGGATTCTGTCGGAGAACAAGACGCTACAGATCCGGCCCGTGTCCCTGCTCTATGAGACCGAGCAGACCGCCTATATCGGACTGGACGGACTCCCTCCCCGATTCCAGCTCATCACCTCTGATATTCGGGTCGCGGTAGACGGTATGGCCCTGCGTACCGCAGACCCAGAAAACGGCCCGATTCGGCCGGCGAACTAGCCTCTGCATCTCCAGACCCCTCCATGAACGCCCTCATCGCCTGGATGACGCGCCATCCTGTGGCAGCCAATCTGCTGATGGTGCTGATTCTGCTCGCAGGATTGTTAAGTGCGCTCTCGATGCGGCAGGAGGTCTTTCCGCTCATTGAGCTCGATGTCCTTGAGGTCCGGGCCTCCTATCCCGGTGCGGCCCCCGACGAGATTGAAGAAGCCGTACTACAGAAGATTGAAGAACAGCTCGAGGGTATGACGGGCATTGAACGAGTCACTGCGATTGCGGCGGAGGGTACCGGCGTGGTGCGGGTGGAGTTACGACGGGACGAGGTGGCCGCAAACCGGCTCGACGATGTGAAGTCGGCCGTCGATCGCATCACGCTGCCCGCCGAAGTTGAGACCCCTGTGGTGCGACAGCTCATCACCCAGCAGCGGGTGGTAGACCTCGTGCTCTATGGCGATCAGCCAGAGTCAACGCTGCGAGAACTCGCCCATCAGGTGAAAGAAGACCTCTCCCGTACCACGGGAGTCTCACTGGTCCAGGTGGCCAATGTTCGCAGCTACGAGGTCTCGATTGAGATACCCCAGGAGACCTTACGAGCGCTCGGCCTCACGCTCAATGACATCGCTGCAACCATTCGCCGATCGAGTCTCGACCTGCCCAGCGGGGAGATCAAGGCCGATGGCGAATCGATTCTGCTGCGGGCCAAGGGCCGGCGGTATGACAAGGCCGACTTTGCCCAACTCGAGGTGGCCGCCTCGGCCTCCGGCACTGCCGTGCGGCTTGGCGATATCGCAGAAATTAACGACGGTTTTAAAGACGAAGACCTGCTCATTCGCTACAACGGAAAGCCAGCCGCCTTCGTACGGATCTTTCGGGTGGGCGATGAAAAGGTGCTCTCGGTCATCGACAAGGTCAAGGCCTATGTCGAGGAGTCTCTTGCACCCGCGCTGCCTACCGGCATTGCAGTCGCCTTCTGGCGTGATGAGTCTGTGGAGTTTAAGAACCGGATCGAACTCCTCATCAAGAACGGCCTCATGGGTCTGGTTTTGGTGATGGCCGCCCTCACGCTGTTCTTGGACCTGCGGCTTGCCTTCTGGGTCTCGCTAGGGATCTTTGTCTCCTTCGTGGGAACCTTCGCGGTCATGCCCTGGTTCGACATCTCACTGAACATGATGTCGCTCTTTGCGTTTATTCTGGCCATCGGCATCGTCGTCGATGACGCCATCGTGTCGTCGGAAAACATCTGGACTGAAAACGAACGCGGCACACCAGAGGTGGATGCAGCCGTGGTTGGTACCCAGCGCGTCGCTATTCCAGTCATGCTTGCGGTCTCCACCACGGTCGTGGCTTTTGTGCCCCTGCTCTTCACACCAGGCACCACAGGTAAATTTCTCGCCCAGATTCCCGCAATCATCATCATCATGGTCACGATCTCCGTGATTGAGGCCCTATTTATCCTGCCGCACCACCTGGCCCATCTCAAGGTAATTGGATACACGCCCACGACATGGGTGACACGCAGGCTCTATCGTATTCGGCAATCGTTTGATGCCCAGCTGCGGCGGTTTACCGAGGTGGTGCTCCGGCCTGCACTGGAATACGCCACGCGCCGCTACGGCGTGATCATCGCCGCCGCCATCAGTATTTTTCTGCTCACCCTGGGTACCATCAGCTCAGGCATTCTACGGTTCTCCTTTTTCCCGCAGGTCGAAGGACGGTACGTCACCGCCGCCCTTGAGCTCGGGCCCGGTAGTACTGCCGAGGCAACCTTGCGGATTGCCCAGCAGATCGAGCAGGCGGGGCTAGAGGCCGCCAAAGGCTTACCCGACCCCAGTGGCGAGCCGCTGGTCTCTGCTGTCTATGTGAATGTCGGGCGGCCGGAAGTCAGTGGACCCGGAGAGGTCGGGGCCCTGGGACTCAGCCAGGGCAATAAGGCCACGGTGGTTTTTGAACTCCTCGACCCTGAGAAGCGGTCGATCACCGCAAAGGCCTTTGAGCTCGCCTGGCGGCAGGCGGCAGGTCGGCCCGAGGGCTTACAGAAACTCACCTTCGCCTCGAACGTGATACAGCTCGGCTCTCCCATTCAGATCGATGTGTCTGCGCCGAGCACCGAGGAACTGGGGCGCGCGATTGCAGCCATTGAGCAGGCGCTGGCCGAGATGGCAGGTGTCTTTGATGTTCGCAACGATCAGCAGCCTGGCAAACAAGAGATCCAGTTCCAACTCAAGCCCTCGGCTTTGGCGCTTGGGCTCACCCTAGAGTCTGTTTCACAACAGATACGGGCTGCCTACTTCGGTGCCGAGGCCGTGCGTATCCAACGCGGAAAGGACGAGGTGCGTGTCTATGTGCGCCTCCCAGAACGCGAGCGCGACAGCTTTGCCGGCCTTGCCAACACACGGATTCGTACCCCCGCAGGCCGATTTGTGCCGCTACATGAGATCGCAGACCTAGAGATGGGCACCAGCCCCACCACGATTGTGCGACGCGATGGTCGTCGGATCTCGACCATCTTTGCCGAGGTCGATACCCGTCTCGTGACGGGCCAACAGGTCAATGAGCAGCTGATCAAAACCGTCTTCCCAGCCATCGCCGCGCAGATCCCCGGATTTCGCTATGCCATGGGCGGCGAGCAAGGAGAACAGGGCAAGACACTCCCAGCGCTTGCGAAAAACTTTCTGCTCGCAGTCTTCTGCATGTACGCGCTTTTAGCGTTGGCCTTTCGCTCATATGTTCAGCCGCTGATCGTGCTGGTGTCGATTCCCTTTGGCCTGGTCGGGGCTGTGATTGGGCATCTGGCCATGGGACTCTCCATGGGGCTCACGAGCCTCTTTGGGGTCATTGGCCTCGCGGGCATTATTGTCAATGGATCACTGGTGCTGATCGACTTCATCAACGAACAAAAAGGGCGTACTCCGGATATCGCCGAGGCGATCGTACAAGCCTGCATGAATCGGTTTCGTCCGATTCTGCTCACGGCCATCACCACCTTCCTGGGCATCTTTCCGCTGATTATCGAGCGCAGTATTCAGGCCCAATTCCTCATTCCGCTGGCTGTCGCAATCGGGGTGGGAGTGCTCGTTGGCACAGCACTACAGATGTTGCTGACGCCCGCACTCGTGATGGCCGTAGAGGATTTGCGGGCGCGCTGGCAACGAGGCTCCCCCGCGTAGCACGCAGCCCATAACAGCAGTAGCCTACCCCACACCCTGACCACTTCCCACGAAAGGACTCACTCCAATGAAACTCTACTTCAGCCCCGGTGCCTGCTCGCTGTCCCCGCACATTGCCCTTGCCGAATCGGGCCTGCCCTACGAGATTGAACTGGTGAACCTAAAGTCTCGTCAGACCGCTTCGGGCGAAGACTTCGACCAACGCAACCCCAAGGGCTACGTGCCCGCGCTACTTTTAGACTCCGGTGACCTGCTCACCGAAGGGCCCGCAATCGTGCAATACATCGCCGATCAGGCCCCCGGCACGGGGCTTGCCCCGCCGTCTAGCAGCCTGGCCAGATATCAGCTGCAGGGCTGGCTTACCTTTATTGGTACCGAGCTGCATAAGTCGTGTAGCCCGTTTTTTCATCCCGCCGCCACAGAGGAGTGGAAGAAGGCCGCGATGGCGAACATCCGCAAGCGGCTTGACTATGTCAATACCGTGTTGCGCGGTCAGCCCTACCTCATGGGAGAACACTTCACCGTGGCCGATGCTTATCTCTACACGGTACTAAGTTGGGGGCGGTATATGAAACTCGACCTCTCAGAGTGGCCTGAGATTGCTGCCTATCAAGCCCGGGTGCACGCTCGGCCAGCGGTGCAGCGGGCGCTGGAGGCAGAGCGGGCCGCGAAGACTAATTTGCGGAGTTGAAGCCCTCGCGTATCGACTTCGATGTGTCCCGAAAGCGCTGCTGGCTCTCGCAGACCGCCTCTAAAGTGACTTTCGGTGCCACATTGGCCTCATCACCCTCAAAGTTAAACCCCGGGTACCGGCTATTGGCCACCAGCTTGACTCGACGACCGGTGTAAGCGATCAGCCGCGCCTTCCCGCCGGAAAAGGCGGCCTGCGGACCGCTCGGCATCGCCTTGACCATAAAGACGTCATCAGGGAACTCACACCGGTTCTGGAGGGTCACCTCCACCTCGATAAGCACCGGCCGGCCGATGCGACTAAAGACTTGAAAATAAAAGAATAAACCGCCCAGAATCACGAGGACGGTAATCATCAAGGCAAGCAAAACCTTCTTAATCAGATCTGGATCAATATCGTTGGTACTCATGCGTAGTAGGGTACCACCGGATCTTTATCCACCGCCGCCAGCCAATGAGGCCTACAATGAGACCGACGGGTCATAGCAGACAAGAGAACTCGGGTACTGCGGGGGGCAGACATGGAGTCAGACTGCAAGTCGTCGATTGGGCTGGTCATCAACCAGGAAATCATTCCGCGGTTGCTCCAGGCACACCAGGTCCATCCTGGTCAAGCATCATCATCCGTAACCGGCCCCGCGCAAAAGCCGGCCAGTGACGAGGTGGTGGCGTTTTCGCGTCTCTGTGTAGAAGGGAAATCAGGCGAGGCCCAGGCTTTCGCCAATACGCTTTTACAGCGCGGAATGACCGCAGAGACCATCTTTCTCGATCTTATTGGGCCCGCCGCACGCTATCTCGGCGAGCAGTGGGAAAAGGACCTCTGCGATTTTGTGCAGGTCACCCAGGGGCTGATTCGCATGCACGAGATTACCCACCGCCTGGGCTATGAGTACCAGGGGGGTCCACAGACCGCTGGGGTGCACCACCGCATTCTCCTCTCAAGCGCCCCCGGTTCGCAGCATATTCTGGGACCTGTGATGGTCTCAGGATTTTTTCGCAAAGCCGGCTGGCAGGTGGTCTTAGAAATCTCCTCTCAGAAGTCGGCGCTTCTGCATACCCTGGCTCAGGAATGGTTCGACCTTATCGGACTCTCCATCTCGACCGAGGCCCAGCTACAAGAGGTTTCCGGACTAGTGGCCGCCGTGAAATCCCACGCCAAAAACAGAGAACTACGGGTGTTGGTTGGAGGTCCGATATTTTCCTTGCCCCGCTTTGCGACCGATCAGACCTTTGGCGGCGCCTATATCTGCAACGACCCCCAGGCAGCAGTTGTCTTAGCCAACCGTCTTGTCGCATCCACGTAAATCGTGGATCTTCCCGCTACCCAGAATGAACCCCCAAAGAGCCAGCCACTCCAACCCGTGAGGGCTTTGCCTCTTTCTTTTTTATCAAGGAGTAATTCGTATGTTTAAAAACATCCTGGTTCCGATCGATGGCTCGAGCCTGTCGAAGAAGGCCACAAAAAAGGCGATCAGCCTGGCAAAGAGTCTAGGCGCCAAGGTGACAGGCTTTCATGTGACCCCAGAGTACAAGTTCAACTATTACAGCGAGTACATTCCAACCAATTACGTGCCGATCGAAGAACTCGAGTCGCACGCAGAGACCATCGCCATGAGTTATCTGGGAAAGCTACAAAGCGCCTGCGAGGCTGCGGGGGTCAAGTGCAATGTCTCCTATGTCACGAGTGACTTTCCCGCCGAGGCCATTCTGAAGGCCGCCGACAAGCACAAGTGTGACCTCATTGCCATGGCCTCCCACGGCCGCTCGGGCCTTGTCAGACTCATGCTCGGGAGCGAGACCCAGAAGGTCTTGGCCAACGCCAAGATTCCCGTACTGGTAGTACGGTGATCTGCTTAGAGGGAAGGAAGGGCCAATGGCCCTGGCTCCCCCACGGCATCTTCCTGACTAAATGGGTAGGCGCGACGCACTGGGTCTAGAGTAAGCAGCCGCGCTTCAATCGCCTGAATCTTCACGAGGCCATCCAGGGGTACCTTCATGATTCGGGCATTAAAGACCTGCGGCATCATCACACAGTCGGCCATGGTTGGCGTGTCCCCGTGACAGAAAAGACCGGTACCAGGCTCCGAAAGTCGTTGTTCAAAGCGCTCAAGCCCATCGCGTACCCAGTGGGCATACCAGGTGTCTTTGGCCTGCTCGGAGACGCCCAACGGGCCCACCAGGTACCGCAAGATACGCAGGTTGTTGATCGGGTGAATCTCACAGGCAATGAACTGCGCCAGGGCGCGCACACGGGCACGGCCCGCAGCGTCTTCAGGCAGAAGGGCTGGCGTCGGATGCGTCTGCTCAAGGTATTCGATGATCGCAATCGATTGGCTCAGCCGCAGGCCATCGACCTCTAAAACTGGCACCAGGCCTTCGGGGTTTCGGGACAAATAGTCCTGAGAGGACTGTGCGTTCTGACGAAGATTGACATAGACCATGTCGTAGGCGAGTTGCTTGAAGTGCAAAGCCAGTCGCACCCGATAGGCGGCCGAGGAGCGCCAGTAGCTGTGAAGTGTCATCGACGATGCCATAGCCGCGGTTCCTTTCTAGATAGCCCGAGCGCTGCCAGTGCAACGCCTCTGCGTCACCCTGAGATCGTCTTGCGCAAGACGCGCCACTAAAATGGCGGGCCCCCGCCCCCGCCATAACCGGAGGGCGCGGGGGGCGCGTGGTTTTCAAACTTAGTGTACTGACCTAGAAAGGTGAGCCGCACAGTGCCAATGGGTCCGTTACGCTGCTTACTGATAATAATTTCAGCAACGCCTTTGTCCGGCGAGTCGGCACGGTAGACCTCATCACGGTAGATAAAGAGGATGACATCGGCGTCCTGCTCAATGGAGCCACTCTCGCGCAGATCGCTCATCACAGGTCGTTTGTCTGTCCGCTGCTCCACCGTGCGGTTGAGCTGTGATAGGGCAATCACGGGGCAGCTGAGTTCTTTGGCCAGACTCTTCAGAGACCGTGTGATCTCAGAGATCTCGGTGACCCGATTCTCTGCGGAGTTTGTGCCACTCATAAGTTGGATATAGTCCACCACGATCAGCCCGAGGCCACCCGCCTGCCGAGCCAGGCGGCGGGCGCGCGAGCGCAATTCCAAGGGATTGAGGGCAGGCGTCTCATCGATAAAGACCGGCACCCCCTTCATCTTTTCCAGTGCATGGGTCAGGCGATCCCAGTCTTCGTCAGCGAGGCGACCGGTGCGAAGCCGCTGCGCATCGATACGACCGACGGAACAGATCATCCGCAGTGCCAGCTGCTCGGCGCCCATTTCCATACTAAACACAATGATTGGCAGGCCCTGATCGATCGCTACATGCTCTCCGATATTGAGTGCAAAGGAGGTCTTGCCCATACTGGGGCGTCCCGCCACGATAATGAGGTCGCCGCCATGCATGCCAGCTGTCTTCTGGTCGAGGTCTAGGAACCCCGAGGGCACGCCTGTGACATCGGAGGGGTTGGGGTTGTTCGCGAGCTCATCGATGCGACGAGCGACCGTCTTCACGAGCTGATCAAACGACACGACACCCTGTCTGCCCCGGGCCCCCTCTTCTCCGATCCGAAAGATCTTGGTCTCGGCCTCGTCAAGAATCTGGCGGGTCTCTCGGCCTTCGGGATTTAAGGCCGTCGTGGCGATCTCGTCGCTGACCCCTACGAGCTGCCGCAGAATGGCGCGGTCACGCACAATCTCAGCATAGCGGCGAATATTGGCTGCAGACGGCGTCTCCTGGGCAAGGCTATTCAGATAAGGAAGGCCGCCCACCTCTTCGGCCTGACCAAGCTGCTGCAGGAGTTCAAATACTGTGACGACATCGGCGGGCTTTGACTGGTCGATCAGGCGAGAGATCGCCGCAAAGACCATGCGATGGTCCGCCCGATAAAAATCTTCCGGACGAATGAGATCACCGATGCGATCCCAGGCGGCGTTGTCGATAAGCAGCCCACCGAGCACAGCCGCCTCCGCCTGAACTGAATGCGGCGGCAGCCGTAGCGAAGCGGTGGGGTCAACCGCCATGACTGAAGGGCTAAAAAGAAACCGGAAGCCGAATCCGGCCTTCGTTCTTAAGCCGTCTCACCCACCACGCGTACGGTGATGTTGGTAACCACATCGGTATGCGGCGCCACCTCGAGTCCAAACTCGCCCACGGCCTTTAGCGGTCCATTGGGCATACGAATCTGTGCCTTGGCCACGCCCAAGCCCTTGGCCTGCAGGGCCTCTGCAATGTCGAAGTTCGTCACAGACCCAAAGAGTCGGCCATCGACACCGGCTTTTTGGCGAATCTCGACGACGAGGCCAGAGATCTTGCCGGCCAAGGCCTGGGCCTCGGCGAGCTTTGCGGCCGCAGCCTTTTCTAACTCTGCGCGGCGGGCCTCAAACTCGGCGATAGCGGCCTGGGTAGCCCGACGGGCCATACCCTGTGGAATGAGGAAATTACGGGCATAGCCATCTTTCACCCGCACCACTTCCCCGAGGGTTCCGAGATTGGCCACTTTGTCCAGAAGAATTACTTGCATGTCTGGCTCCTGATTAATGGTTGTCGGTGAAAGCAAGCAGCGCAAGGAATCGCGCCCGCTTAATCGCGGTGGTGAGCTGGCGCTGATAGCGGGCACTGGTGCCCGTAATACGCGCAGGAATCACCTTGCCGGTCTCTGTGACAAAGTCTTTGAGGGTGTCAATATCTTTGTAGTCGATCTGCTCGACCTTGTCAGCCGTAAAGCGGCAGACACGCTTGCGCTTAAAGAGGGCCGACTGGGCCGGGCGACGGGGTTTTTTCTTATCAAAAGGTTTCTTACCAAAAGCCATGTTTACGCTCCAATGTCAAATTCGGTCACATGAAAAATCAAACCTGCTACGGGACGGGCGGCTGCCTCGGTCTGGCTGCGAGCAGAGGCACGGGGTGCTACGAATCCCGAAAGCCTTAGTGCTTGGCCAAGAGGCTGGACCGCTAACTGCTCTGCGATCGGGCCTACCGCCTTCACCGGGGCGAGAAACGAGAGTTTTCTATCAGAAGACGCTTGTTTCACCTGAGATTCGTGCCAGACCGTGCACTCTAAAACGGCTGCACCTGAGGGGCTATATCGCAGGGGCTTCTTGTCTGCGAGGCTTGCCTCAAGCGAGAGCCGGTTAAGCACAACAACTGCCGTACCGTCTGCCTGCCCTACTGCCTGCGTTAGGCAACCGCTGCTTCAGCCGCGACCTTACGGGCCTCTTCGCGCTGGATCACCTTAATCATCGGGGAAGGCCCCAACTCGGCCTTCTTCATTTTCACCACGAGGTGGCGCAGCACCGCATCGTTAAAACGGAAGGCATGCTCGAGTTCACCGAGTTCGGTCTGACCGCATTCGATGTTCATCAGCACGTAATGGGCTTTGGCGAGCTTTTCAATCGGGTAGGCCAGTTGGCGACGCCCCCAATCTTCCAGGCGGTGCACTTTGCCCCCCTGGCTGCTCACAATGGCGGAATACTTTTCGATCATGGCGGGAACCTGCTCGCTCTGATCGGGATGGACAATAAAAACCACTTCATAGTGACGCATGTGCGTATCACTCCTTTTGCCTTATGGGTAAACGCCACCCCAGCAACGTTGCGGGTGTGGCAAGGAAAAAACGCTCGATTATAGCGCTAAGCGACCGGCGTCTTCAAGGGCTGCCCGGCCACATGGGCCAATAGGTTATCCGCGGCCAGATGATTCATGGCCCCTCGGGTCGCCCGCGTAGAACTCGCAATATGGGGTGCCAAGACGACGTTATCGAGGTCGCAAAAACCGGGCAGTAACGCAGGCTCATTCTCAAAGACATCCAGGCCTGCGGCCCGAATCTGCTGACGCTGGAGTGCGGCAAGCAGATCGGCATCGTTGACCACCCCCCCGCGGGCAATATTGATAAGGCAGGCGGTTGGTTTCATCAGTGCCAGATCAGCCTGCCCAATGAGATGGTGGGTCTCGGCAGAATATGGAACCACCAGAATCACAAAATCTGAGGTCTTGAGCAGCGTCTGTTTGTCCACATAGCGGGCGCCTTCCTCCTCAGCGGCACGGGAGCGGTTGTGATAGAGCACCTGCATATTGAAGCCTTTGGCCCTGCGGGCAATCGCGGCCCCGATGCGGCCCATGCCGATAATGCCCAAGGTGCTGCCGTGGACATCCACGCCCGTGAGTTGATCAAAGGCCCAACCCTTCCAATGGCCACCGCGCACATACCGCTCACCCTCTCCAATACGACGGGCCGTTGCCATGATGAGCGCCCAGCCAAAGTCCGCGGTGGTTTCTGTCAGGACATCGGGCGTGTTCGACACCGGAATGCCCCGAGACCGGCAGGCGGCCAGATCAATGTTGTTCGTACCCACCGCCCCCGTGGCGATCATCTTAAGATTCTTGGCCGCCGCAAGAATATCCGCATCAATGCGGTCAGCCACGGTACAAAAGAGATAGTCAACCGCACTGATCAATTCGAGGAGCTCCGGCTTCGATCGCGGGGTGTCTGTCTCCTGGTTATGCGAGACATCAAAAACGGCGGTAAGCCGATCGAGAACATCAGGATAGATGCGCCGGGTGACCAGCAAACGGGGACGAGACATTATTCATTCTCCAAAATAATCAGATGCACGCGATAGGGACCATGGGCCCCCAGCACCAGGGTCTGCTCAATATCCGCTGTGCGAGAGGGGCCGGAAATAAAGTTCAGTGCGCGCGGCAGACTGCCCCGCTCCCCTCGCAGCCGCACGAAGACATCTTCCATATAAGGGCAGATCCGCGAGGCAGGAACCAAGGCAATATGCGTCTCTGGTAGCAAGGTCATCGAGGCTGGGGTTTCCGGGCCCGAAACCATGGCCAGCGTTCCTGTCTCAGCGATCGCAGCAAAGCATCCGGTGATACCTACCAAATCGGGCTTTGGCGTGTCACGCACGGGCGCGCGCCCCTCGACAGCCAGGCCCGCCGCAGACCAGTCCAAGGAAATGAGGGAGGGCCAGCAGATGGCCTCTGGCGCAATCCCCTCGGCCTTGAGATAACGGGCCACCTCCGCAGGGACGAGATCGCGGCGCTGCAGCCGGACAACACTGGCCGAGAGTTTCCGCGACTGGGCCTCAAACCGATCGATGAGGTCGCCCTCGATGCGGGGCTGGGGCCCTTCCGGGTGGTAGGCAAGGTAGGCCTGGGCGGCCCCCAACTCCTTCTGACGCGATCCCGGCGCGTGCCCCTGTAGGGCCCGAATACGGGCCAGGATCTTGTCTCGACTCTGCTGCGTGTCCATAAAAAAGGGTCCTTGCAAGACTGCTTCGCCTCGGTTGCGCCCGACCACACCCTGGGTTCCGCGCCCGCAGAACCCTAAATGCCTGGGGGACTCTGGGGCGGAGCAGTGATAAAGGATTAGCGCTACACTTTTTGAATCTTGGCATTATTCACCAGAAACTGAATTTTCCCTTTTTGTAGAGACGCCTTGCCATGACCCACGTCGTTACCGAATCCTGTATCAAATGCCGTTACACAGACTGTGTAGATGTCTGCCCGGTGGACTGCTTTCGCAAGGGCCCCAATTTTCTGGTGATCGATCCTGATGAGTGCATCGACTGCGCCGTCTGTATCCCCGAGTGCCCGGTCAATGCAATTTACGCCGAAGAAGACGTGCCAGACAGTCAGAAAGACTTTATTCAGATCAACGCCGACCTCTCACGTGCCTGGCCAAGTATTACCCGCCTTGAGCCACATCCGGCCGACGCCGACGAGTGGGCAAAAGTGAAAGACAAGCGGCACCTGCTTGAGCGGTAAAGTCGCCGTCCGTGTCACCCAGGTCTGGGCGCACACGGATCATCTGTTTTCGTTTCGCACCGAGCGGCCCGAGGGGTTTCGGTTTACCCCCGGCCAGTTCGCGAGACTAGGTATCCCAGCGCCCGCGGAAGACGGTCATGAAGACTGGGTCTGGCGGGCCTATTCGATTGTCTCAGGCCCCTACGACCCGTTTCTCGAGTATTACTCGATTGTCGTGCCCGGTGGCGCCTTCACCACACGACTGCGCCAGTTAAGGGCCGGCGATCATCTCTGGATGGAACAGCAGAATCACGGGTTTCTGACCCTTGAGCGTTTCGCCCTCGAAGGTGACCTCTGGATGCTCAGCTCTGGCACAGGGCTAGCCCCTTTTCTGTCGATACTTAGTGACCCTCTCACCTGGGAATCGTTCGACAAACTTATCTTAGTGCACAGCGTGCGACATCCCAGTGAATTGGCCTACCGAGAACAGATCCTTGGGCTGCGCAGCCACGAGGTCTTTGGGTCGTGGGCAGATAAGCTGCACTACCAGCCGGTGGTCACGCGCGCTGATCCACAAGCACGTGTCGAGATGCCAGAAGCATGGCTCACGGAACGCCTCCCCCGGCTCATCGACTCGGGCGCGCTGGAGCATGCATGTGGATGCAGCCTGCGCCTTGAACGTTCGAAAATCATGCTCTGCGGAAACCCGGAAATGGTGGCAGACACCCGCGCAGCCTTGAAAACCCGCGGCTTTGTCTCGGCCCGCTCAAGTCGTCCTGGACAAATTGCTACCGAAAATTACTGGTAAAAACCAAGACACCTCTGCTATGTTCTGTCGCTACTAGAAAAATAGGCTAGGGAGCCCCCCGTGCTATACCAACTTCACGAACTGCAACGCGCCTTTATGCACCCGCTCTCTCAGTGGGCTCAGGCGACATCACAGCTCTACACCAATCCCTACAGCCCACTTGCCTACACCCCACTCTCCAAGAGAATTGCAGCCTCACTCGATCTGACCCACCGGATTGGCAAGGCCTACGAAAAACCCGAGTGGAAAATTTCCGAAGTCGAGACGCCAGAAGGGAGAGCTCTGGTCTCGGCTCAGACCGATATCGAACGGCCTTTCTGTCGACTCGTACACTTTGAGAAGACGCTTGTTACATCCCAGAAGGCCATGAAAAACCCAGGCCATAAGGTACTCGTGGTCGCACCGATGTCGGGGCACCATGCCACCCTGCTGCGCGATACCGTGCGCCGCCTCTTGGTCGACCACGACGTCTACATTACCGACTGGATTGATGCCCGTATGGTGCCGCTCATTGATGGCGGCTTTCACTTGCACGACTATGTGTACTACGTGCGCGATTTTATTCGAGCCTTGGGCCCCGGGCTCAATGTGATTTCGGTATGCCAGCCCACAGTGCCCGTCCTCGCCGCGGTATCGCTCATGGCCAGCGGAGATGAATCCGCCCAACCCCAGACGATGATCATGATGGGCGGGCCCATCGATACCCGCGAATGCCCCACAGCGGTGAATAATCTCGCCACCAAAAATAGCTTCAAATGGTTTGAGCGGAACATGATCTACACGGTGCCGCAGCGTTATCCGGGCTATCTCCGCAAGGTCTACCCTGGCTTTTTGCAGTACGCGGGCTTTATTGCCATGAATCCGAGTCGGCACGCGACATCGCACTACGATTATTTCGAACATCTGATCATTGGCGAGGAGCAGAGCGCAGAAGCCCACCGTGAGTTTTACGACGAGTACAACGCGGTGCTCGATCTATCTGCCGACTTCTACCTCGAGACGATTCGCACGGTGTTCCAGGAGCACCTGCTGCCCCGCGGCCTGTGGGATGTCGAAGGCAACCGGGTACGTCCCCAGGATATTCGTAAAACTGCCCTGCTCACCATCGAGGGCGAACTTGACGATATCTCTGGCATTGGCCAGACCAAGGCGGCCCATAAGCTCTGCACAGGTATTGCCCCTGAGCGCCACGACCACTACGAGGTTCCCGGTGCAGGGCATTACGGTATCTTTAGCGGTAAACGCTGGCGTACGCTGGTGGCCCCAAAGATCACCGAATTTATCGAGAAACATGGCCAGTCTTCCGCCCCTTCCGCCACCTCAGGCCGCACCGCCCGTATCGGAGGGGCGACAAAGCCCAAAGCCAACGGCGCCTGACGCGCAGACATTCGCGGCGCTGGTCGAAATAATCGACGGGGTATTACCTCAGACGCAGTGCCAACGTTGTGGCTACGCGGCCTGTCGGCCCTATGCGGAGGCCATAGCCTCAGGGCAGGCACCCATTAATCGCTGCCCTCCCGGGGGCACAGCAGGTATCGAAAAACTTGCCCGTATCACTGGCGCTGCCATGACACCGCTGGATCCGGCATGCGGCGAAGAAGGGCCACTGAAGATTGCCCAGATTGACGAAGATCGTTGCATCGGGTGCGCTCTTTGTATTGCCGCCTGCCCTGTCGATGCCATCGTCGGGGCGTTTAAGCATCTGCACCAGGTGATTACCGAAGACTGCACAGGGTGCGCCCTCTGCCTGCCCCCCTGCCCGGTGGACTGCATCAGCATGGCGTTGCCCGCGCAGACCCTCTCGTGGGGCCCGGCGCAGGCCCATACAGCGCGCATGCGATTTGAACGGCGACAGGCACGGCTCTCAGAGGAAGCGTCAGATCAAGTGCCCACGGCCGCAGCAAAGCCTAGCCGCCAGGCATCGATCCTGGAGGCAGCCCGGGCGCGGGCTGCGCGGCGCCGTGGCTAATGTCGTTATGACCGACTTGAGCTGATTAATAGCGCTACACACCACAGGTACCCGACGACCGCCATGAACGCAGAAAAGCGATACGCACTCTTTGCCCGGCTCGCGGCAGCAGACCCCGCCCCAACGACAGAGTTGGAATACCGTACCCCCTTCGAGTTGCTAGCTGCGGTGCTGCTCTCCGCGCAGGCCACCGATGTTTCAGTGAACGCCGCAACACGAAAGCTCTTCCCCGTCGCCAACACGCCCGCGGCCATTGCCCGGCTGGGGGAGAAAAAGCTCATTCCCTACATCGCCTCGATCGGTCTGTATCGAACCAAGGCCAAGCACCTGATAGAGACCTGCAGAATTCTTCTTCAAGAACACGGGGGCGAAGTACCCGAGAGCCGAGAGGCACTTGAGGCCCTACCGGGTGTAGGCCGCAAGACAGCCAACGTGGTCTTAAACACGGCCTTTGGCTGGCCGACCATTGCCGTGGATACCCACATCTTCCGGGTGGCAAACCGCACGGGGATTGCAAGCGGAAAGACCGTGCGCGAAGTCGAAGACCGACTGGTTCGGCTGGTGCCAAAAGAGTTTCAACGCAACGCTCACCACTGGCTCATTCTGCATGGCCGATACATTTGCAAGGCGCGAAAGCCGGAATGTTGGCGCTGTGGGATTGCCGACCTCTGCGACTTCAAGCGCAAGACACCCCTACCGGATACAGGGAGCTAGTAACCGGTCTAGCCCACGACCATCCCGAGGGCCTGCGGACATCAGGCCGGTCTAGCCCGTTGCGGTGTCCGCGCTTTGGACTACCGCGGGATTTGGTTGTGTTGTCAAACCCGAGGGTCTGCCGGGGTTATGTGCGACGGAACGGAGGTGGAGTCGAAAATCTCTCGCAGGGCCCGAGCGTGG
>CAZKWK010000006.1:0-6083 GCA_964556335.1 uncultured Bordetella sp.
TTGAGCTGCTCGCCCCGATGGGCCAGTTCACGTACGACCTGCACGGTGCCGTTAATGGCCGGGCCTTCTTCGTCGGAGGTGAGCAAAAAGGCGAGCCGGCCCGAGAAGACCGGATGCGACGCAAGGAACGACTCGGTGGCCGTCACAAAGGCCGCGACGGAGGACTTCATGTCCGAGGCACCGCGCCCATAGAGCTGACCATCATCGATCACAGCACCAAAAGGGTCATGCCGCCAGGCCTCACGCGGCCCTGTGGGCACCACATCGGTATGCCCGGCAAGTACCAGGGTGGGGCCAGGCCGCCCCCCTTCCCGCACCGCCCAGAGATTGGTGACCTCCCCAAACTGCAGCAGCTCCGTAGAAAAGCCCAGGGGCTTCAACCGTTCGGCAATCAGCGTGCAGCAGCCCGCATCGTTGGGCGTAACCGAAGCGCTGCGAATGAGCGCCTGCGCGAGGATCAGCGTAGGGTCGCTGGTGGGCAGAAAGGGGTCGGCAGGGGTCATGAGGAGGCCTCTGAGATCGCATCGGTAGCCAAAGAAGCCAAGAGGAGGCCGCTGTACAACGGGTCTGAGAATCCCACGGCGAGCTGGTCTTGCCAGCTCAAGACGGGACGCTTAATTACGAGAGGAAACTCCATCATCAAATCCACGGCAGACCCCTGGTCTACTACTTGTCGGCGACGCTCCTCGGGAAGTTCTCGCCACGTTTTTCCACGACGGTTGATCAGACTATCAAAGGGAATATGTTTGAGCCAGTCTAACAAGGTGGTTTCTGAGGGGGGCGTGGCGCGGAGGTCAATAAAGGAGTACTCCAGACCATGGGTCTTGAGCCAGCGGCGGGCGCCCCGAACCTGGTCGCACTGCGCGATGCCGTAGATCTGGATCATGGGGATACCGGCTGCCGGACCTGAAAAGGCTAGGCCTGCCGCAAGAGTTCGTTGATGCTTGTCTTTGCCCGGGTCTGGGCATCCACACGCTTGACAATGACCGCACAGGCGAGGCTATAGCGTCCGTCGGCAGAGGGCAGGCTGCCCGGCACCACGACACTACCGGCAGGCACCCGGCCATAGAAGACTTCGCCTGTCTCACGGTCGAAAATCTTTGTGGACTGCCCGATGAAGACCCCCATCGAGAGCACGCTGTTCTCTTCGACGATGACCCCTTCTACGACCTCAGACCGGGCCCCAATAAAGCAGTTGTCTTCAATAATGGTGGGGTTGGCCTGGAGCGGTTCGAGCACCCCCCCGATACCCACGCCCCCAGACAGATGCACGTTCTTACCGATCTGTGCGCAGGACCCCACGGTGGCCCAGGTATCGACCATGGTGCCGGTATCGACATAGGCGCCAATGTTCACGTAGGAGGGCATCAGGACAACGTTCTTGGCAATGAACGCCCCGCGTCGAGCCACAGCGGGGGGTACCACCCGGACGCCGAGATCGTTGAGTGCCTGGGCCGAGAGCCCGGCAAACTTGGTGGGCACCTTGTCGAAAAACTGCAATCCACCGGCGGTGATTGGCTGGTTGTCCGCGAGGCGAAAGCTCAGAAGCACCGCTTTTTTAATCCACTGGTGCACAACCCAGTGCCCACTTAATTTGTCAGCCACCCGAAGGGAACCGGAGTCGAGCGCGGTAAGTACCTCGGTGACGGCCTGGCGAACGGCGTCTGGGGCAGACTGGGGCGAGAGGGCTGCCCGGTCTTCCCAGGCCTGATCAATCACAGAGGAGAGGGTGTCGTTGGTCATGGGGTGAGGCCTTGTAATAAGAGGGGGTGGTTAGAGGGTGGGCGGCGCAGCAGGGCGTACGGCTTGCCCCACAGGCCCGCTGGGGGGAACCTGGACAGGGCTTGCAGGCGTCCAGCCAGCGGCCCGATGCTCTGCCACAACATTGGTAAAGATGCCGCCGCGCACATACCACTGGGCTGTCAGCCGCATGAACCGGGGAGCCGTGGCGCGGACCATGTCAGAAAGAATCTGGTTGGTGACTGCCTCATGAAAGGCGCCGACATTTCGAAAAGACCAGGCATAGAGCTTGAGCGCTTTGAGTTCGAGGTTCTTTTGGTCGGGAACATAGTCGAGAACCAACGTGGCGAAGTCAGGCTGGCCCGTGAGTGGGCAGAGGCAGGTGAATTCCGGGATTTCCATGTGAATCCAGTAGTCACGCTCGGGCGCGGGGTTGGCAAATGTTTCTAGCTGCGAACTGGGCTGACTGGGCATGCACGGGGTCCGTAAGGAAGTGGGGGAGACAAAAAATCGGCGATTGGAACCATGAACCAGAAAGTTGGAAACAAATGAACTGCAATTGACCGACGTTGGTCTATTTTGTTGCCAAATTCTCTGTAGATTCGCGGTGTTATTATAGCGCAGCCCTCTTTTTGCCCACCCTATGCGCCTGACACAGATCCGCCTCTCTGGCTTTAAGTCGTTTGTCGACCCCACCGTGCTGCAGGTCTCTCGACAGCGCGTGGGTATTGTCGGTCCGAATGGCTGCGGTAAATCGAATGTGATTGATGCGGTGCGATGGGTCTTGGGCGAGTCCAAGGCCTCGGAGTTGCGTGGCGAGTCGATGCACGATGTGATCTTTAACGGATCTGGCTCCCGAAAGGCGGCGGGGCGCGCCAGCGTTGAATTGATTTTTGATAACTCGGCGGGCCGGCTTGGGGGCCCTTGGGGCCGATTTGCCGAGCTGTCTGTGAAACGTATTCTCTCGCGCGACGGGCAGTCGAGCTACTCCATTAATGGCCAGTCGGTACGCCGCAAAGACGTCCACGATGTCTTTCTTGGAACGGGGCTGGGGCCCCGGGCCTACGCCATCATTGGCCAGGGCATGATCTCGCGGGTGATCGAGTCGCGGCCCGAAGAGCTGCGGGTATTTTTGGAAGAGGCTGCGGGTGTTTCAAAGTACCGCGAACGCCGCAAAGAAACCGAGCACCGGCTTGCCGACACCCGGGAGAATCTCTCGCGGGTCGAAGATATTCGGCTCGAGCTTGATCAGCGCATCACGCTGCTTGCGGAGCAGGCAGAGCTCGCCGCGCGATACCAAGAATTGACGGAGACCAAGCGACAGAAACAGACCTTACTGTTGGCGGTGCGCCGTGCAGAGCTGCTGCAGGCCCAGCAGCGTCATCAACTGGAGCGGGCCGGGGCGGAGACGCAGCTCGAGCGTGTCTTGGCAGCGCAGCGGGCCGCCGAGGCAGAGAAGGAACATGCGTTCCAGGCCCTGGAGGCTGCGCAGGCAGAACTGCAGACGGCCCAGAGCGGGCTTTTCCAGACCAATACCGAGATTGCGCGCCAAGAAGCCGAGGACCGCGCCCATGTTCAGAACCGGGATCGGGCGCGGGCCACCCAGGCGGCGGTCGAAGATGGTCTGGCCCTGCTCGACCGCGAACAGGAGGCGGTACAGACCGAGCGTACGGCCCTGGAAGTCGCCTTGCGTGAGAACGAGCGGGTGTTGGCCACGCGCATGGCTGAGCGCGATCAGGCCCAGATGGCCATACGGCCCTTGGAGTCTGAGCTCGAAGAGATTTCGCTACAAAACTCCGAATCACGGGCGCTTCTTGCCGCCAGCGAGGCGGAGATCCGCGGGCTGCAGTCTCGGCTTCAAGAGTCGGCAAGCAATCAGAATCGTCTCAAAGCGCGTCTGGCCGAGATGCGGGCCCAGTCGGCCCAGCTCGAGAAGCTTGACCCGTCGGCACTCACGAACATTCAGCAGCAGCGGGCCGAGGCCCTGCGCCTCGCAGAGATGGCGGGCGCAGACCATCTCGTCTTCGCGGAGCAGGTCTCTGTGCGGGAACCGCAGCTCGTCAAGGAGCGTCAGGAACTTGCCGAGCGATCGCGCGAGGCAGACCGGCTCGAGGCAGAGCTGCAGGCACAGTCGGAGTGGCTCAAAAAGGCCCAGGCCAAAGACCAGCTTGTGCCGTGGATCGCTGCCCAGGGGCTCGCAGACCGGGGCCGTCTCTGGCAGACCCTTCGGGTGGCAGCAGGCTTTCAGCGCGCGGTGGAGTCGGCCCTTGCCGAGCGCATGGGCGCACTGGGTGTTGACGATCTCTCGCGTGATGTTGGCGAGTTTACGGAGTCCCCTCCAGCGCGGCTGGTCTTCTTTGAGAACCAGACGGTGGGCGGCCCTGCAGAGTCGCGGGCTGATCGGTTGGCGAGTAAGGTCCAGGGCGATAGTCCTGCCGCTGTCATGGCGCGGCAGTGGCTTAGTGGCTTTCGCACAGCCACCGGCATGCAGGCAGCACTGCGTGCCCGAAACGAACTCAAAGAGGGAGAGTTCTGGATCACGCCTGAGGGCCATTGGGTGGGCCGTCACGAGATTCGTTTTTACGCCGCCGACCAGGAGACTGCGGGACTGCTTGAGCACCGCGACGTGATCGAAGACCTCGATCGGCGATCGCGTGCCGCCCGGCTTGTGGCCCAAGAGGCACAGCTTCAAGTACAGAGAAATGAAGAGTCGTTGGCGGGTCTGCGTCGTCAGCTGGCGTCGGCCCGCGACACGGAGTCTAAGGCGCGGCAGCGACTTCATGAGCTTGAGCTGTCCGTGGTGCGACTGCAGGAGAAGGCTGATCGACTGGTGGCCAAGGAGCAGCAGTTTGCCCAGGCGTTGAAGGGCCTTGAAGAAGAACTCGCCCAGGCCGCGTCCCGAGAGGCGCTGCTGGCCGATCAACTCGCTGTCGCGCAGGCCGCCATTGAAGAGGTCCGCGCGAGTTCGTCTGACAGTCAACATCGGCTCGAAGGTACACAGTCCAGACTCGCGCAGGCGCGTCATGCACTTGCGCAGTACGACCACAGCCTGCAAGAGGCCCGGCTACAAGAGCGCACGTTGCAGGAGCGGCAGGCCCGGCTGCAGTCGGCGCTGGCCAGCCAGACCCAACGTCGCAAGGAGCTTGCCGAGCGACAGACTGAGGCAGCGGCGGAGATTGCCCATGCGGTCGAGCAGCTGGCAGCCAGCCCGCTGCAGCAACTCTTATCAGAACGGTCAAACCACGAGACGCGACTTGCGCAGGCCCGTGATCTGGCCGAGTCGCGTCAGGAAGCGCTTCGGGAAAAAGACGAGCAGCGGATGCGGGCGGTGCGCGAGGCCGAGCCCTTGCGCGCGAAGCTTAGCCAGCTCGATGTTGCGGTAGCGGGCGCTGAGGCTGCGCTCGCGCAGCTCATACAGCAGGTAGAAGAGTCGGGCCTGGCCGTCGATGGCCTGGTGGCGGGATGGGTTGAGGGCCAGCCGCCCCCTGAGCTTGCCAAGCCCACCACATTGCAGACGGATATCAATCGTCTGCAGCGCGAAATCGAAGCCATGGGCCCGGTCAATTTGGCGGCGCTCTCCGAGCTCACCCAGGCTCGTGAGCGGCTGCAGTTCCTTGAGTCTCAGATCAAAGATCTGTCAGAGGCAGTCGCTACGCTTGAGGATGCCATTCGGAAGATTGATCGTGAGAGCCGTGCGCTCCTGCAGTCGACCTACGATACGGTGAATGAGAACTTTGGCCGTCTCTTTCCCACCCTATTTGGTGGCGGTGAGGCGCGACTCGTACTCACAGGCGACGAGATTCTCGACAGCGGTGTGCAGGTCATGGCCCAGCCGCCGGGCAAGAAAAACACCACCATTCATCTGCTCTCGGGCGGCGAGAAAACCCTCACCGCGACGGCCCTGGTCTTCGCCCTCTTTCAGCTCAATCCTGCGCCTTTTTGCCTGCTCGATGAGGTCGATGCGCCCTTGGATGATCCCAACACCGAGCGTCTCTGCACCCTCATTCGGCAGATGTCAGCACAGACCCAGTTTATCTTCATCACCCACAATAAGATCTCCATGGAGCTTGCCGAACATCTGGTGGGCGTCACCATGCAGGAGCAGGGGGTCTCTCGGCTGGTCGCGGTCGACCTCGATATGGCGGGAAGTCTGGTGCGAGACGCTGCCTAGCTATGCAGGAGGAATGGCTCTCCTCATTGAGCGCGAGCCTCCTTGTTCTTGTATTGGGGCTCCTCGTGTGGGTGGTGGGATTCAACTTCTTTGAGGCCCGCAGAGCGGGGCTTCCCTTGCGCCTGCCGCGTCTGTCTCGTCTTTCGCGGCTGCGTCCTGCGCGGGAGGGGTC